>NZ_CP189561.1:2500-302500 GCF_050154705.1 Muricoccus radiodurans
GTCCGGTTGGACGCGCGGGAACGGGGCGCGGGGCCGAAGGGCTCTGCGTGTTGGTCCTGCGTGCGGGCGGTGGAAGAGTAGAGTGAATAAAGGGCGTTCGGTGGATGCCTTGGCGCCAAGAGGCGATGAAGGACGTGGCACGCTGCGAAAAGCCGCGGGGAGATGCGAGCGATCGTTGATCCGCGGATGTCCGAATGGGGAAACCCCTCCTTAGGGAGATCCTGGGCTGAATACATAGGTCTAGGAGGCGAACCCGGTGAACTGAAACATCTCAGTAACCGGAGGAAAAGACATCAACAGAGATTCCCCGAGTAGTGGCGAGCGAAAGGGGAGCAGGCCAGTGGTTTTTGGTTGTTAAGCCGAACGGCCTGGAAAGGCCGGCCAGAGCGGGTGATAGCCCCGTAGGCGTATGGCGACCGGAGATCCTTGAGTAAGGCGGGGCACGTGAAACCCTGTCTGAACGTGGGGGGACCACCCTCCAAGCCTAAATACTCCTTGGCGACCGATAGTGCACAAGTACCGTGAGGGAAAGGTGAAAAGCACCCCGACGAGGGGAGTGAAAGAGACCTGAAACCGAGCGCTTACAAGCAGTCGGAGCCCGCAAGGGTGACGGCGTACCTTTTGTATAATGGGTCCGCGAGTTCGTGTTGGCAGCAAGCTTAAGCCGTGAGGCGGAGGCGCAGCGAAAGCGAGTCTGACAAGGGCGCTTGAGTTGCCGGCATGAGACCCGAAACCGAGTGATCTAGCCATGGCCAGGCTGAAGGTGGGGTAACACCCACTGGAGGGCCGAACCCACGCCTGTTGAAAAAGTCGGGGATGAGCTGTGGCTAGGGGTGAAAGGCCAATCAAACTCGGAAATAGCTGGTTCTCCGCGAAATCTATTGAGGTAGATCGTCAGGTGTTTACCGCCGGAGGTAGAGCACCGGAAGGGCTAGGGGGGCCCAAAGCCCTACCAAACCCTACCGAACTCCGAATGCCGGTGAGTATAGCCTGGCAGACAGACAGTGGGTGCTAAGGTCCATTGTCGAGAGGGAAACAGCCCAGACCACCAGCTAAGGCCCCTAATTCGTGGCTAAGTGGGAAAGCATGTGGGACGGCCAAAACAACCAGGAGGTTGGCTTAGAAGCAGCCATCCTTTAAAGAAAGCGTAATAGCTCACTGGTCTAATAGCTGTTCTGCGGCGAAAATGTAACGGGGCTCAAGCCACGAGCCGAAGCTGTGGGTGTGCAGCGATGCACGCGGTAGCGGAGCGTTCCCTAGGCCGTTGAAGGGAGACCCGTGAGGGCTCCTGGAGGTATGGGAAGTGCGAATGCGGACATGAGTAGCGACAAAGAGGGTGAGAACCCCTCTCGCCGAAAGTCCAAGGGTTCCTGCGCAAGGCCAATCCGCGCAGGGTGAGCCGGCCCCTAAGGCGAGGGCGAAAGCCGTAGCCGATGGAAACAGGGTGAATATTCCCTGGCCCCCCAGACGTGACGACCATGAAGCGCGGTCATCCCTTATCGGATTGGGATGGCAGGTGGAGTGGTCCGGGAAATAGCGCTGGGATTATGGACCGTACCCGAAACCGACACAGGTGGACTGGTTGAGTATACCGAGGCGCTTGAGAGAACCATGCTGAAGGAACTAGGCAAATTGCCCGCGTAACTTCGGGATAAGCGGGACCCCATGGCACGCAAGTGTTGTGGGGTGGCACAGACCAGGGGGTGGCGACTGTTTAGTAAAAACACAGGGCTCTGCGAAGTCGAGAGACGACGTATAGGGTCTGACGCCTGCCCGGTGCCGGAAGGTTAAAGGGAGAGGTGCAAGCCTTGAACTGAAGCCCCGGTAAACGGCGGCCGTAACTATAACGGTCCTAAGGTAGCGAAATTCCTTGTCGGGTAAGTTCCGACCTGCACGAATGGCGTAACGACCTCCCCACTGTCTCCAGCATGGGCTCAGCGAAATTGAATTCCCCGTGAAGATGCGGGGTACCCGTGGTCAGACGGAAAGACCCTATGAACCTTTACTGCAGCTTGGCAGTGGCGCCAGGAAGGGGCTGTGTAGGATAGGTGGGAGCCGATGAAGCCGGGGCGCTAGCCTTGGTGGAGGCAACCTTGAAATACCACCCTGCGCCTTTCTGGCGTCTAACCGCATCCCGTTAGCCGGGATCGGGACCCTGCCTGGTGGGCAGTTTGACTGGGGCGGTCGCCTCCCAAAGTGTAACGGAGGCGCGCGATGGTGGGCTCAGGCCGGTCGGACATCGGCTGTTGAGTGCAAAGGCACAAGCCCGCCTGACTGCGAGCGCGACAGCGCGAGCAGAGACGAAAGTCGGCCTTAGTGATCCGGTGGTCCCGCGTGGAAGGGCCATCGCTCAACGGATAAAAGGTACTCTAGGGATAACAGGCTGATCTCCCCCAAGAGTCCACATCGACGGGGAGGTTTGGCACCTCGATGTCGGCTCATCGCATCCCGGGGCTGGAGCAGGTCCCAAGGGTTCGGCTGTTCGCCGATTAAAGCGGTACGTGAGCTGGGTTTAGAACGTCGTGAGACAGTTCGGTCCCTATCTGCCATGGGTGTTGGAGACTTGAGAGGATCTTTCCCTAGTACGAGAGGACCGGGAAGGACGCACCTCTGGTGCACCGGTTGTGGCGCCAGCCGCATCGCCGGGTAGCCAAGTGCGGAACGGATAACCGCTGAAGGCATCTAAGCGGGAAACCAGCCTCAAGACGAGGTCTCCCCAAGGGCCGTGCAAGACCAGCACGTCGATAGGCCGCAGGTGGAAGTGTCGTAAGACATGCAGCCGAGCGGTCCTAATCGCCCGATCGAACTCCACTCTCTGCACCGCGCGATCTCGCAAGAGATCACCGCACGCAGCACCAACACGCACCTCTCACAGGACCGACGCCAAGGCCCGGTCCGCACACCAGATCATCCCTCTCCCCGCCCCCAGGGCAGAGAGAGACCATCAGATGTTCCGGACCGGTGGCCTGGTGCCTACAGCGAGGTTGCCACACCCGATCCCATCCCGAACTCGGCCGTGAAACCCCTCAGCGCCTATGGTACTGCGTCTCAAGACGCGGGAGAGTCGGTCGGCGCCAGGCCGCCCGTCCGGAACATCTGACCCCCCCACCACCTCACGCGGGGTGGAGCAGCCCGGTAGCTCGTCAGGCTCATAACCTGAAGGTCACAGGTTCAAATCCTGTCCCCGCATCCAGAGATCACAAAGCGCGCCGGACGAGTAACCGGCGCGCTTTGTCGTTTCTTGGTCTCGAAGACTTTAACACCGCTCTTGTAACAGGTCGCCAGCTAGACCGCGTCGCAGCGAAGACGGGCTGCTCGCGTGGTTTGGCCCGCCCGCAACTCTAGCTTTCGCTCGGGCGAGCGGGCCTCGCCATCATCCGTGCGAAGCCCGCCCTGAACGTCGTGTCGCCTCGTCTCAGATGAAGCCGAGACGCGGAGCGACGAGCGACAGAATGAACAGAATAATAAAGATCACGAAGAGAATCTTCGCGATCCCGCTCGCGGCAGAGGCGACGCCGCCGAAACCCAGCACGCCCGCGACGAGGGCGACGATCAGGAAAATAACGGTCCAGTAGAGCATGGCGCGGTTTCCTTAAGGCCGTTGCGAGGCGTGAACGCCGCGTTCCCGCCCCGGTTGCCCGCTCGCCACGGCCTGTGCCCTGTGGGAAACACCGTGTGGCGGAACGCCCTGAGATCAAGGAGTTCCGCCACCCCCCCCAGCGTTGCGCGTCGCCCATTCGGTGAGCTGCCGGTTCGCTTCGTCTGGTCCGAGGCCGTAGCGCTCCCGGATCCTTTCCAGCAGCAGGTCGCGCTGACCACCCGCCTGGGTGACGTCCTCATCGGTCAGCTTGCCCCATTGCTCGCGAACCTTGCCGCCCATCTGCGACCAGTTGCCTGCAATACGATCCCAGTCCATGCGCCTCTCCCAACCGCCCCGATCGGGGCGAACCTCCGGCGCAACGGGGCCCCACCGCGGTGGGTTGCCGCCGAGGCGCCGGCTCAGGGCACCGGCGCGGCGCCCCAAACCGCCTGATAGGTCGCGATCTGCAGCGCGATCGGCTCGAAAGGCTTGCTGATCACGAAGGCCGGCTCCAACCGTTCGGCCGTGAGCAGCCGCTCGGGATAAGCAGTCACGAAGATCACCGGCGTCGTCTGCTCCCGGAGGATCCGCTCGACCGCAGAGATGCCGTCACCCCCGGGACCAAGGTTCACGTCCGCCAGGATGAGACCCGGCTTCAGCCTGCGCGCCATCTCGACCGCCTCGGCCTCGTCGCTGGCGATCCCCACCACGTTGTGGCCGCAGCTCTCCACGAGCTGTCGGATGTCCATCGCGATGATCGGCTCGTCCTCGATCACCATGATGTCGGTCGCGGCGATGGAGCGCAGCGCCTCTCGGGCGGCCTCGGCCTCGGCCCGCGTGTCCTCTGCCGAGAGGTCCAGCACCTGCGCCGTGTCGTCCATCGATAGATCCTCCAGCCCGGTCAGCAGCAGGATCTGCCGCTGGCGGGTCGGGATCCTCTGGCCCGGCTGCTCCGCCACGCGGCGGCTCACCCCTGCATAGAGCGCCAGGCGTCCCGGCACGTCAGCTGGGAGCCCGGCGCGCAGCGCCTGCGCCACCAGCTCATCCCCCCGCGCCTGGCTGCCGGTCAACGCGCGCGCATAGCGCCGTGCATAGGGCAGGGCGCGGAGCAACTCCCCCTGCGTGACCGCATTCATCCGTGCTAACCCCTCCAGAACAGGCTGCGATCCGGTCCCATGGGCACCGGATGGTGGCAGAATGATGTGGTTCGGCATCGCGCCGCGTCCATATCGCGCGATGGTTATTCCTTGGCCGGACGTATGACAGCAGAGATTCCTGACTTCCGGCCCGCCCTGACGCGCCTGCTTCCCGACCTTCGCGCCTTCGCCCGCTTCCTGACCCGCGACCTGACCGCCGCCGACGACCTCGTCCAGGACACGCTCCTGCGCGCGCTTCGGGCCGAGTCGCAGTGGCAGCCCGGCACCAGCCTGAAGGCCTGGGCCTTCTCGATCCTCCGCAACGCCCACTACGAGAACCGCCGCCGCGCCGGCGCCGAGCGCCGCGCCCTCGACAAGGTCCATGTGACGGAGGAGGTCGAAGCGGGGCAGGAACACCGGATGGAAGTGGCCGGTCTCGCCCGCGCCCTCTCCACCCTTCCTCGGGAACAGCAGGAAGCGATCGTCCTCGTCGGAGCCCTCGGATTTTCCTCCGAGGATGCGGCGCGCGTGGCCGGCGTCGCCGTCGGCACACTGAAAGCCCGCGTCTCCCGCGGCCGCCGTGCCCTCGCGACGCGCTTCGGGGAGAGGCCGGCCGAGGACCCGCCGGACGAAGGCTAGCCGTTGTCGTTTTCGTGAACGGTTGAGCGGCAGCCGGAATCGGAGGTCGTGCATTGGTCGGGTGAAGTCAGATGAGGGGATCCCCGACCATGAGCCAGACCACCGAGACCCGCCCCGCCACGGATGTCGCCGAGTTCCAGAAGCTTCTCATCGCGACGCTGCCGCGGCTCCGGGTCCAGGCGCTGGCGCTGACCCGGAACCGGGCCGACGCGGACGACCTGGTCCAGGCTGCGGTGACCTCTGCGCTCGCCGCCAAGGACAGCTTCACCCCCGGCACCAACTTCGGCGCCTGGATGTTCCGCATCCTCCGCAACCGCTTCATCTCGGACGTCCGCCGCAAGCGCGAGACGACCGAGCTGGACGACGTGCCGAGCAGCGCCTTCGCCCGCCCGGGCGCGCAGGAGGACAGCCTGGTCATGCGCGAGCTGCGCGGCCACCTGACGAAGCTTCCGGCCGAGCAGCGCACCGCGCTGATCATGGTGACCGTCCAGGGCATGTCCTATGAAGAGGTGGCGGCCGCGATGGAGTGCGCGGTGGGCACCGCCAAGTGCCGCGTGTTCCGCGCCCGCCAGACCCTGCAGCGCTGGCTGACCGGCGAGGAGCGCGGCGTGGCCGCCCCGAAGCCGCAGAAGAGCACGGGGCGCAACACTTCCTCTTCCCCTCGGGCGGCGCGCCGTCATACTGCCACCCGTGACGATGAGACGGGGCTCCGTGCGACCCTTGCTTGAGAATGGCCGAGAGTAAGAACAGGAAACCACCCCCTGTGGCCAGGGCTGGGCAGAACGGACAGGGCAGCGGGCGCGGGTCATCCGCGCCCGATGCCGCTTTCGACCTCTGGCTCCAGCGCGGCCTGCACGAGATGTTCGACGACGTCATGCGCGAGCCGATTCCCGACGAGCTTCTCCGCCTGATCAAACAGGAACCCGGGACGGGGGGATGACAGGGACCCGGGACGGACTGGAATGAGCGACCCGCGCCTCGCGCGCGGCAAGACTCGTCTCTTCAAGGCGCTCAGCGGCATCCGCGGACGGATGATCGTGCTGCTCCTTGCAGCAGGCATCCCGGTCACGGCGATCGCGACCACCAACGCCTTGAAAGACTACCGCGCCGCGCTCGACGAGATCCGCCGCGGTGCGATCTCCCTTCGCGCGGTCATGGCCGAAAGATATGGCGGCGTGGTGGGAGGTTCAGAGAGCCTCCTCGTCTCCCTTGCCCGTCTCGACCCGGGTCGGGAGGACGCGCCTGAGTCCTGCGCGACGCTCCTTCGCCGGACCTTAGAACTTCATCCCACCGATCTTGCCGATCTCTGGATCGCTGAGCCGGACGGGCGGGTCGCCTGCCGCGCACAGCCTGGCCGGCCCGAGGGGGCCGGCACGCCCCTTCCGCTCGCCGCACTCCAGGGCGAGGACCCGGTCGTCGCCGCGTTCGCGACCGACTCGGCGATCGGCCGCATGGTCCTGCCGGTCATCGTGCCCATCCGGCGGAACGGCGTCACCATCCGCGCGATCGCCGCGACCATCGTTCTGAACGAGGCCAGCCGCCGCCGCGAGCGGACCGAGGGCGGCCCGGTCTGGCTGGTGGATCCGGGCGGCAGCCCGTTGCTCATCTCCGGCGGCGAGGCCGGACGCCGCCCGGCCGAGGGCATCATCCAGCGAATCGCCGCGACCGCCGATGTTCTGCGTCCGGAAGGCCGTGGCGACGGGTTCGCCTATGCCGGCGCGACGCTGCGGCCCGGCCTGCTCCTCCTCGTCGGACAGCCCGTGGCTGCCGGCGAGGCCGCCGCCCGGGCACTTCTCATCCAGCGCTTCACCGAGCTCGCGACGTTTCTTCTCGTCTGCCTCGCCGTGATCCTTGTGGGCGCCGATCTCGGCATGGTGCGACCGCTCCGCCTGCTCGCCGCCCGGGTCCGGGGATGGCGTCCCGGGCATCCCTTCCGTGTCAGCGCGCGCAGCACCGAGCCCCGGGAGGTCCGGGAGGTCGAGCTCGCCTTCGGAGAGGCGGCCACGGCGCTTGCCCGGCGGGAAGCGGACCTTCGTGCCGCGCTCGGCCAGCGGGACGCGCTAATGGCCGAGATCCACCACCGGGTGAAGAATAATCTCCAGATCGTCTCCTCGTTGCTGAACCTGCAGGCCGGGCGGATCGGCCACCCGGCGGCGGTCGCGGAGTTCCTGGCCGCGCGAAACCGGGTTCGGGCCCTCGCCACGCTGCACCGCCACCTCTACATGCAGCAATCCTTCGAATCGCTCTCCCTGGCGCCCTTCCTGTCGGAACTGGCCAACCAGGCCTTTACCGCCCATGAGGAGGTGCCGGGAGACCGGATCGTCCTCACCCTCGATCTCGCCGATATCCAGCTCTCGGCAGATCAGGCGGTGCCCCTCTCGCTCCTGGTCACCGAGGCCGTCGGCAACGCCGTCGCGCATGCCTATCCAGGGGAAGCACGCGGCACCGTCCGCCTTGCCGTCACGATGGAGGGGGAGATGGCCACCTTTGTCATCGAGGATGACGGCATCGGCCTGCCCGACCGCAAGTCCCGCCCGCGCGGCCTCGGCCTCCAACTGATGGAGGGCTTCGCGAAGCAACTCGGCGGCGAACTCCAGGGCGGGCGGATCGGGGATGGCCTATCGGCAGATGGCCAGGGGACCCGCTGGACCGTGCGCTTCCCGATCCGCGAGAACAGCGCTCCGCGGCGCATGGGCAGTTCCGGCGACAGCGCGGCGACGGCTTCGAAAACACCGCCGAACCCCTGATCAGTCGGCCCCCGCCTTCGCGAAACGGAGGCCCTTCAGAATGAGGCGGTGCTTCGGCACGCTCAGACCTATGGACGCCAAAGCGTCCTGAGCGTGCGGCCGCGTGTTGGCGCGCCGCCTGCCCGGATCAGTGGTCCAGTGCCGCGACCTGCGTTTCGCCGCCCAGCCCGGGGAAGCCGAAATCCGGTCCCACCACGGCAGAGGACAACTGGGCGAAGGCGACCGGCACCACGATCCCGGCCGCCAGCAGAACCATCAGCGCGATCCGCTTGATCTCCATGGAATCCCGCGCCTCCGCGCGCCCTCCGTCAGCTCCGCCCGGTGAACGTCCGCCCGCGTGCCACGGTTGCCCGCGAAGCGTCGCCGCACCGCCGCAACCGCCCTACCCAAGCCGCGTTGCGCTGGGGACCGACCCGACAAGGAGGGAAAGATGTCAGGCAATACCCAGGCTGGGCGTCCGGAGGGCATGGCGGCCGTGGGCCAGGCCGCGAGCGACCTGAAGACCAGCGCCACCCAGGCCGCCAGCGACCTGAAAAAGAGCGCGACCCAGGCTGCGAGCGACGTCGCCGACGCCGCGACCGATGCCGCCAGCACCGTGGGCGACCAGATCGCCGCCCTGCGCAAGCAGGTCGAGGAACTCTACGCCGACCGGCAGAAGTACATCGCCCAGGCGATGGACACGGCCGAAGGCTACGCCAGCCGCGTCGCCGACACCGCGCAGGTGCAGTACGAGGCGGTGTCCGAGCGCGTGCGGGAGCGCCCGGCGCAGTCGATCCTGATCGCGGCCGCGGTGGGCTACATCCTCGCCCGCATCCTCGGCCGGTAAGGGGAGCACGCGGATGCTGCGGACCTTCAGCCTGGTCGGGATGGCGGCGCAGGCCGAAGGCCGCCGCCTCAAGGCGCAGGCGAGCGCCACCGCCACGAAGGTGGGCATGTATGCGGGCGCGGGGGTCATGGGCCTCGCCGCCTTCGTCATGCTCCACTTCCTGCTCTATTTCATCGCGCGTAACTCCTTCGGCCCGATCCTCTCGGCGGCCCTCGTCCTCGCCTTCGATCTGATCGTCGCTGGCGTGCTGGTCATGCTCGCCGGGAAGAACAAGGCGTCCGACGAAGAGATCGAGGCGCGTGCGGTCCGCAACGTGGCGCTGACCGGGGCCGCCCAGTCCGCCGTCAGCGGCTTCACCACCCAGGCGGCGCCGCTGATGGCCCTGGGCGGCATCGCCATCGCCGCCCTCTGGCCGAAGCTGCGCGGCGGCCGGCGCATGTGACAAAGACCCGCCTTTAAGGTCTTGGGAAGGCGCCGGTCCGGAAGGGCCGGCGCCTTTTGCATGGCTGGCCCGTGTCATCGAACCGTCATTGAAATGCAACAGGGATTACCCGTCCCAGGCCTAGAAGCCGCCGCGCCCGCGGCACGCCCGCGGCCAAATGTTCGGAGAATCGCCGGTGCTCTCTCGCCGCCTCGCCCTGACCCTTCCTGTCGCGGCTCTCGCCGCCCCCCGGCTTGCCATGGCCCAGGCCGTCCAGATCACCGGGGCCGGCGCCTCCTTCCCGAATCCGGTTTACCAGCGCTGGGGCGAGGGCGCCCGCGCCGCGAACATCCAGCTCAACTACCAGTCTGTCGGCTCGGGCGCCGGCGTGAACCAGATCCGCAACCGCACCGTCGATTTCGGCGCGACCGACGCGCCGCTCTCTGCCCAGCAGCTGCAGGAGGGCAACCTCCTCCAGTTCCCGACCGTGATGGGCGCGGTGGTGCCGATCGTGAACATCCCCGGCGTCGCCGACAACGCGCTGCGCCTGACCGGGGAGATCCTGGCCGAGATCTACCTCGGCAAGATCACCCGCTGGAACGACGCGAAGATCGTCGAGTTGAACCGCGGCGTGACGCTGCCGAACCTCGTCATCGCCCCGGTCTACCGGGCCGACGCCTCGGGCACGAGCTTCGTCTTCACCTCCTACCTCGCCGCCGTCTCCAACGACTGGAAGAACGGCCCGGGCGCGAGCACCTCGGTCCGCTGGCCGGCAGGGACCGGCGCCCGCGGGAACGAGGGCGTGGCCGGCACCGTCCGCAACACGCGTGGCGCCATCGGCTACGTCGAGAACGCCTACGCGACGCAGAACCGCCTCGCGACCGTGCAGCTCCGCAACAAGTCCGGCCAGTTCGTCCAGCCGACGATGGAATCCTTCACCGCCGCCGCCGCCAGCGCCGACTGGAGCGCGCCGGGCTTTGCCGCCAGCCTCATCGACCAGCAGGGCGCGACGTCCTGGCCGATCGTCTCCCCGACCTTCATCCTGCTGCCGACCAACCCGACGGACGCGGCCAAGGCGGCGAACGTCATGCGCTTCTTCGACTGGGCCTTTACCAATGGCGGCGATGCCGCCCGCCAGCTCGAATACATCCCGCTGCCCGAGGCCGTGCAGACCGCCGTTCGCGCCGCCTGGGGTCAGATCCGGGTGAACGGCCAGGCCGTGTGGCCGGCGCGCTGAACCCCGCGGCCTGATGGCCGCGCTGGCCGGGCGGTTCCCCGCCCGGCCATCCCTCCGCTAGCTCCAGGAGCCCCTCTTGGCCCAGGTCGTCGTCGCCGAAGCGATCCCCGCCGCCCCACCCCGGCCCGCCACGCGCCGGGGAAGCGGCGCCGGCGACGCCGTCTTCGCGCTCGCGTGCAAGCTCGCCGGCATCTTCGTGCTCCTCCTCCTCGGCGCCATCATCGTCGAGCTGTTCCTCGGCGGCCTGCCTGCCTTCCGGGCCTTCGGCGCCGGCTTCCTCACCTCCACGGAGTGGGACCCGGTGGCCGAGGTCTTCGGTGCCGGCGTGTCGGTCTTCGGCACCATCTCCACCGCGATCCTCGCGATGATCCTCGCCGTCCCGCTCGCCTTCGGCGTCGCCTTCTTCCTCACGGAGCTCGCGCCCGATTGGATGCGCGGCCCGGTCGGAACGGCGATCGAGCTGCTCGCGGCCGTCCCCTCCATCATCTTCGGCATGTGGGGCTTCTTCGTTATCGTGCCTCTGATGGCTCAGTACGTGCAGCCCGCAGTCATCGACACGATCGGGGAGCTGCCGGTCATCGGCGATCTCTTCCAGGGTCCCCCCTTCGGCACCGGCCTGTTCACCGCGGGGCTGATCCTCGCGATCATGGTCCTCCCGTTCATCGCCGCCACCATGCGGGACGTGTTCCTGCAGGTCCCGAGCGTCTACAAGGAGAGCGCCTACGGCCTCGGCGCCACGCGGTGGGAGGTGATGCGCGGCGTCGTCCTGCCCTACACCCGCATCTCCGTCGTCGGCGGCATCATGCTCGGCCTCGGCCGCGCCCTCGGCGAGACGATGGCCGTCACCTTCGTCATCGGCAACGCGAACCGCATCGCCACCACGGTCTTCGGCCCCGGCAACACCATCGCCTCCCTCGTGGCGCTGGAGTTCGGGGAAAGCGCGGCGGGCAGCCTGAAGCTCTCGGCGCTGCTCGCCCTCGGCTTCATCCTCTTCGTCATCTCCTTCATCGTGCTGGCGCTCTCCCGCTGGCTGCTCCGCTCCCGGCTGAGGGCCTAAGGCGCCATGTCCGCGACCACCATTCCCGCCGCCACGCTCCGCACCCCGAAGAACGCGCAGGTCGCGGCCGCCCTCGGGCGGCGCCGCAAGCGGGTGGACAACATCATCCGCGTCCTCTGCATCGCTGCGACGCTGCTCGGCCTGCTGCTGCTGGCCTCGATCCTCATCACGCTGATCGTCCAGGGCTTCGCCGGCCTCTCGCCGCGCGTCTTCACGGAAGTGACCAAGCCGCCGGGCTCCGGGGGCGGGCTGCTGAACCCGATCATCGGCAGCCTCATCCAGGTGGGGCTCGCCACCCTCGTCGGCACGCCGATCGGCCTCCTGGTCGGCACCTACCTAGCGGAGTATGCCGGCACCTCGCGCCTCGGCAACGTGGTGCGCTTCGTGTCGGACATCCTGCTCTCGGCGCCCTCCATCCTCATCGGCCTCTTCGTCTACCAGCTGCTCGTCCTTCCCTTCGGCGGCTTCTCGGGCTGGGCAGGCGTCGCGGCCCTCGCGATCATCGTCATCCCCGTCGTTGTCCGGACGACCGAGGACATGCTCCGCCTGATCCCGAACACGCTGCGGGAGGCGGTGATCGGCCTCGGTGCCCCGAAGTGGAAGATGATCGTGCTCGTCTGCTGGCGCGCCGCCACCTCGGGCATCGTCACCGGCGTGCTGCTGGCCATCGCCCGCGTCGCGGGAGAGACGGCGCCGCTGCTCTTCACCTCGCTCGGCAACCTCAACTGGTCGCTCTCTCTCTCGGCGCCCATGTCGAGCCTGCCGATCACCATCTACTCCTACGCCGGATCGCCCTACGAGGACTGGATCGCCCTCGCCTGGACCGGCGCCCTGATCACCACCCTCGGCGTCCTGGGACTGAATGTCCTGGCCCGCGCCGTGCTGCGCGCGAAGAAGTAGAGGACGTCATGAACGACCACTCCCCGCAGGCGCCGGCCCAGACGGCAGTGCCCCTGCCGCCCGCCACGGGCCTGGAGGCCGCGGCCCAATCCCAGGCCGCCTCCGGCCCCGCCCGCGCCGCCCAGGCCTCCTCCGGCTCCTTCGGCGGGATGACCGCCCGGTCAGAGGCGGTGATGAACCCCGCCCGGCTGGCCATCAGGAACCTCGAGTTCTTCTACGGCTCCAACAAGGCGCTGAAGGGCATCACGCTGGACATCCCGGACCGCCAGGTCACCGGCATGATCGGCCCCTCCGGCTGCGGCAAGTCCACCCTCCTGCGCGTGCTGAACCGCATGTACTCCCTCTATCCCGGCCAGCGCGCCCAGGGTGAGGTGATGCTCGACGGCGAGAACATCATCGCCGACGACATGGACCTGAACGCCCTGCGCTCGAAGATCGGGATGGTTTTCCAGAAGCCCACGCCCTTCCCGATGACGATCTATGACAACATCGCCTTCGGCATCCGCCTGCACGAGAAGCTGCCCAAGGCGCAGATGGACGAGCGGATCGAGTGGGCGCTCTCCCGCGCCGCCATCTGGAACGAGGTGAAGGACCGCCTCAACGCCTCCGCTATGGGCCTCTCCGGCGGCCAGCAGCAGCGCCTCTGCATCGCCCGCACCATCGCCGTTCGGCCGGAGGTGATCCTGTTCGACGAGCCGACCTCCGCCCTCGACCCCATCAGCACCCTGAAGATCGAGGAGCTGATCGACGAGCTGAAGCGCGACTTCACCATTGCGATCGTCACGCACAACATGCAGCAGGCCGCCCGCTGCGCCGACCAGGTCGCTTTCTTCTACCTCGGCGAGCTGATCGAGGTGGCGCCGGCCGCGCAGCTCTTCACCGCCCCGCGCCACCAGCGCACCCAGGAATACATCACCGGCCGCTTCGGCTGACCCGCGAGGATCGACCATGCCACAGGACCAGGCGGAGCGCATCGTGAAGTCGTACGAGACCGAACTGCGCCAGCTGCGCGACCTCATCGCCCGCATGGGCGGCCTCGCGGAGCGGCAGGTGGCCGACGCCGCCTACGCCCTGTCCCGCCGAGATTCCGAGCTGGCGGGCGAGGTGGTCGGGCGCGACGGCCCGATCGACGCACTGGAGCGGGAGGTGGACGGCTTCTGCGTCCGCCTCCTCGCGCTTCGGCAGCCCATGGCGTCGGACCTGCGCTTCATCATCGCCGCCCTGAAGATCTCCCAGGACATCGAGCGGATCGGCGACTACGCCCGCAACGTCGCCAAGCGCTCGATCCTCGTCGCCGATGGCCACTTCGGTGGCGGCATGAACGGCTTTCAGTGGATGGCGGAGCTGGTGCAGCGCAACCTGAAGGACAGCATCGACGCCTTCGTCCGCGACGACGCCGAACTCGCCGAGCGCGTCTGGGCCGCCGACGCCCGCGTGGACGACATCTACACCGGCATCTTCCGCGAACTCCTCACCCACATGATGGAGGACCCGCGCAACATCACCGCCGCCACCCACATGCTCTTCATCGCGAAGAACTTCGAACGGATCGGCGACCACGCGACCAACATCGCGGAGACGGTGCATTACGCGGTCCGCGGCGACATCCTGCCGGAGGACCGCCCGAAGGCTGACGTCTCCGCCGACCGTCCCATCCCGGCCAGGACCCAGAACACGCCATGATGGCCGACAACCAGACCATCCTCGTCGTGGAGGACGAGGCCGCTCTCCTCACCCTTCTCCGCTACAACCTGGAGAAGGCCGGCTTCCGGGTCGAGGAGGCGGCGGACGGGCCCGAGGCCCTCATGCGCGTCGCGGAGACGAAGCCCGACCTCGTCCTGCTGGACTGGATGCTCCCGGCCCTCTCCGGCCTCGAGGTCTGCAGGCAGCTCCGCCGCCGTCCCGAGACGCGGGACCTGCCCATCATCATGGTCACCGCCCGCGCGGAGGACGCGGATTCCGTCCGCGCCCTCGACACCGGGGCGGACGACCACATCGCCAAGCCCTTCGCGGTGGAAGCGCTGCTCGCGCGCATCCGCGCCCTGCTCCGCCGCACGGGCGCCCCGGCCGCCAAGGGTGCGCTCACCTGGCGCGACATCGCCATGGACCGGGAGGCGCACCGCGTCACCCGCGCCGGCCGCACCCTCCAGCTCGGCCCGACCGAGTACCGGCTGCTGGAGTTCTTCCTCACCCATCCCGGCCGGGTCTTCTCGCGGGAGCAGCTCCTCGACGCCGTCTGGGGCCGCGACATCCATGTGGAGCTGCGCACGGTGGACGTGCACATCCGCCGCCTGCGCAAGGCGGTGAACGCGGACGGCGAGGCCGACGTGATCCGCACCGTCCGCAGCGCGGGCTATGCGCTCGACGTGGAGACCTGAGGCGAGCCTGCGCCGGCCCGCCCTAACCCCCCGGCGCCAGCAGCAGCGCCTTCCGCCCGATCAGCCACACCGCCCGCTCGAACAGCGCGGTCGCCCGGAATAGCCGGCCGTGATCCTCGGGCCAGAGGTGCGGAGCCTCCCGCGCCACGCGCCGGCGCAGCGCGTCCGTCACCGCCGACCGATCCGCCGCCAGCATGGCGAGCGTCCCGGCATCCTCCGCCGCCTTCCGAAGCCGGCGCGTTCTGGGTGTCCCCGAGTCGGGCGGGGTGCGCCGTGGATCGCAGCGATCTCACCGGCCCAGCACGGGACGAGCAAGGGGAGGGTCTGGCATCGCGCCTCCTCGTCTTTACCGTGGCGCGGGGAGGGAAGGGGAGGGCGCCCCGGGCCGCGTGACTCTTGGATGACAGGTGGCGCAGCAATGCTCCCCGAGGCCGCTCCGCGTGCCGCCTGGCGCGGCGATTCACCCGTCCGGACGTTTCCGGCCGTCCATGTTCAGGGCTAGCCTCCGGCGAAACGGGAGGTCCCGGCTTGGCCACGTCGTCGCTCGCCTACGAGATGCCGCCGGACGTGGACGCCGTGCCCGCCCTGCTGGACCGGCTGGAGGCCTTCGCCGACGAGGCCGGGCTCTCCCCGCGCGCCGCACAGCATCTCGCGCTGGTGGCGGAGGAGCTGGCGGCGAACGTCGCGATGCACGGGAAGGGTGCCACCTTCATCCGCCTCGCCGCCGTCCGGGACGGCACCGACCTTCACCTGACGCTCGAGGATGACGGCCCGCCCTTCGACCCTCTGTCCGCCAAGGCGCCGGACCTGGAGGCGGATGTGGAGACGCGGGACATCGGCGGCCTCGGCGTGCATTTCATCCGCGTCCTCACGCGCGGGGCAACCTATGAACGGCGCGGCGCGCTGAACCGCCTGACCGCCGTGCTGGACGCCGGCTGATCCCGGCGGCAAGTTCGCGCCCGAGAGAGGGGAACATCCCATCATGCAGATCACCGAGCACCGTGCGGGGAACGCCACCGTCGCGGCCCTGGAGGGCCGCCTCGACACCGCCACCGCACCCGCGACCGAGGAGAAGCTTCTCGCCCTGCTCGATTCCGGTCCCGTCATCGCGGACATGGAGGGCGTGCGCTACGTCTCCTCCGCCGGGCTGCGCGTGCTGCTGAAGACCGCGAAGCAGGCGAAGAACAAGGGCACGACCTTCTCGGTCTGCGCCCTGCAGCCGGCGGTGCGGGAGGTGTTCGAGATCTCCGGCTTCGACAAGATCATCCCCAACCACGCCACCCGCGCCGAGGCGACGAACGCCTGAGCCCCCGGACGGCGCCAGCATGACGGGGGCACCGCCCCCTGCCGGGCCGGGCCGCCCCGGCCCGGCCCGCGGCTGAACGCGTCGCCATGGAAATCGTGCAGCCGATGATCCGGCCCGCGTCGGAGACGACGGCCGAGGCCGGCCTCGCGCGGCTCGCCGGCCTGGCCCCTTCGGAGGTGCTGCGCCGTCGGCTGCTCCGCGCCGCGCCGTCCGAGCCGCTTCCCTGGCCGCCCGATCTCGATCACCCCGCCTGGGCCGCGCTGCTGGACGCCGTGACCGTCGGGGAGACCCGACTGTTCCGTTCCGCGCCGCAGCTTCTTGCCCTCGGCGCGCTGCTGCCGGAGGCGATGGCTCGCCCGCTCCGCCTCCTCTCCGCCGGCTGCGCCACGGGGGAGGAGGCCTGGAGCCTCGCCGCCCTCGCCGCCGCGTCCTCCCGCCCTGCGGAAATCCTCGGCCTCGATCTCTGCCGCCCCGCCCTTCGCCGGGCCGAGGCCGCCCGCTATCCCGCGGGCCCGCCGGACGCGCTGCGCGAGGTTCCCGAGCCCTTCCACCGATTCTTCCCGCGCGAGGGCACCGAAATCCTCCCGCGACCGGGGGGGAGCACCCAGGTGTCCTTCCGCCGCGCGAACCTGCTGGAGCCACCCCCGGACCTGCCCCGCTTCGACGCCATCCTCTGCCGCAACGTCCTCATCTACCTCCTGCCGGAGGCGCGGGCGGCAGTGCTGCGCGGCCTGGCCGACCGTCTCCTGCCCGGGGGCACGCTCCTACTCGGCCCGACGGACACGGTTCCGCCGGGCCTGGGACTTCGCGCCGTGGACGGCGTCCACGCGATCTGGCAGCGCGCGCCATGACCGCCGGAATCGTGGCCGGGGGTCGCGCCTACCGCCTTCCCCCTGGCTCCGGGCCCGTTGCGGCGCCGGTGGTCCGGCCGCTTCCCCGGGCTCCGGGCCTGCAGGTCGCGCTCCTCGGCGGCTCGGCGGTGCCGGCCCATGTGCTGCCCGGGACCGCCCGCCCGCCGGCTGCCTGGGTCCGCCTGCCCGGCCCGGAGGGAACGTTTCTCCTCGGCGCCGACGCCCTGCTCGACGCGGTTGCGCCCGACGCTCCCGCGCCGCCCTGGCCCGATCCTCCGACTCCCCGGCTCCGGCTCGGTTTGGGGGAGGGCGCGCTGGCCGACCCCGCGACCGTGCCGCCGGCGCCGCCCGCCGCCCTCCGGCTGGAGGCGGAGGCCGGCCCGGTCACGCTTCCCCTGTCGGCCGTGGATCGTCTCCTCCCGATGCCGGTGCTGCACCCGGCGCCGGGCGCGCCGACGGGTACCGCAGGCCTGGCCTGGACGGAGTCCGGTCCCGTCCTCGTCCTCGCGCCGGCCTCCCTCCCGCTGCTCGCCGTGCTGACGATCGGGGGACGCCATCTCGGCCTGCCCTGCCGCGCCGCGGTCCCGGCCCCGCCCGGCACCGGAACGATCCCGGACCGCCTCCTCGCCCCGGTCCTCCTGACCGCGGCGCCCGCGGCCTCGCGGCCATCTCCGTCGGCCGACATCCCGACGCACCCGATCCTCGTGGCCCGCGCGGGCGAGACCCGCTTCGCCCTGGCCGTGGAGGAGGTGGTCGCCGTCCTGCCGCCCCAGGACCCGCGCAACCGCGGCCGCGGCGCCCTGGCCGGCATCGCGGCCCATCGCGGCGATGTCCTGCCCGTGCTGGACGCCGGCGAGCGCCTGGGCACCACCCCCGTCCTGCGCGACCTGACCGCGCCGCCGATGCTGCGCCTGGGCGGCGCGCACCCGCTGGCCCTCGCCGTCTCCGCCGTGCCGGGGCTGCGGCATGTTCCGGAACCCGATCTCGTGCCCGTGCCGGGGGACGGCCCGGTCGCGGCGGTGGCGAGGCTGGAGGGCGATCCCCTTCCGGTCTTCCGGGCCCGCGCCTTCGCCGCCGCGCTCGCGGGGCACGCCCCATGATCCGGGTCCTCGTGGTGGACGATTCCGGCTTCATGCGCCTCGCGCTCCGCCGGATCATCGAGGCCGAAGGTGACCTCCGCGTGGTCGGGGAGGCCGCCGACGGAACCAGTGCCCTCGAATGCGCTGCGCGGCTGCGCCCGGACATCGTCTCCCTCGACCTGGAGATGCCGCCGCCGGACGGCCTGGCCACCGCGCGCCGCCTGATGGACCTGCCCGATCCCCCGGCCGTGGTGATGGTCAGCCACCATACCCGCGACGGCTCCGACGCGGCGCTCGCGGCGCTGGCGGCGGGCGCCGCGGACGTGCTCTGGAAGGGCTCCGCCCGCGGCGGCCTCGACCTCGGCCACATCGACCGAGAGTTGCGGAGCCGGCTTCGTCACTGGGCCGCGCAGCGTGGCGCCCGGCCCATCGCGTCGCCCGCACGCCCCGGCCCGCTTGCGCCGGCCACGGTCCCGCCGCCGCCCGAAGCCCCGCCGGAAGACGGCGCCTGCGACATCGTCGTGATCGGCGCGTCCACCGGCGGGCCCGACGCGCTGGCCGCACTTCTCACGTCCGCCGGCCCGCTCTCCGTGCCCTGCGCGATCGCCCAGCACATGCCGGCCGATCTCGGCCCCGACTTCGCGCGCCATCTCGGCCGCCGCACCGGCCTGCCGGTCGTGCTGGGGGAGCGCGGCCTGCACCTCCGCACCGGGGAGGTCGTACTGCTGCCCGGCGCCACCGACGGCCACCTCGCCCGCAGCCCGGAGGGCGGCTTCACCTTGCGGCTCGCGAAGGGGGAGGGGCCCGTGCACCCCTCGGTCGACCTGCTGCTGCGCTCCGCCGCCCTCGTCGCGCACCGGGCCCTCGGCGTCGTGCTGACGGGCATGGGCCGGGACGGGTCCGCCGGAGCCGCCGCGATGCGTGCGCGCGGCATGCCCGTCCTCGTCCAATCGCCGGAGAGCTGCGTCGTCGGCGGCATGCCGGGCGCCGTTCTCTCGGCTGGCCACGCCACGGAGGTCGCCGATCCGGCCGCGCTCGGCCTCCGCCTCCGCGCCCTCACGCGCCGGCTGGCGCCCGCATGAGCGAGGCCCTCGATCCCGAGCTGCTCGCCGCCCTGCTGCCGGAGTGGCAGGACGCCACCGACCGACTGGCAGCCGCCGCGACCCCGTCCGCGATCGCCCGCGCGCTGGACACGCTGCGTGGCCTTGCCGGCAGCGCCGACATCGCCGTGCTGCGGGACGCGATGCGGGCGTTCAACCCGCTGCCCGACCCCTTCGATCCGGCCGCCGCCGCGGCCACGCTGAGGGCCGCGGGCCGGCGCCTCGGTGGGGAGAGCCCGGAAGAGGAGCCCGAAACCACCGCGGCGGCCCCCGGCCCGTCCCCCGTCCGCACACTCATCGTGGATGACAGCGCGATGATGCGCCGCCTCGTGCGCGGCAGTCTCGACGTCGATCCCGCCTTCGTCGTGATCGGGGAAGCGGCGGACGGGCGCGAGGCCCTCGCCCGCATCGCCGTCGACCGCCCCGACCTCATTCTGCTGGACATCGAGATGCCCGTGCTCGACGGCCTTGGCGTGCTGCGGGAATGGGCGCTGTCGGGCCATCCCGGCGGCACGGGGGCGGTGGTCGTCATCTCCTCGGCCGCCACCCCGGGCGGGGAGGTCTCGATCGAGGCGCGCCGCCTCGGCGCCGCGGCCGTCGTCGGCAAGCCCTCCGGCGCCTTCAGCCCCGACCTCGCGGACCGCCAGGGCGAGGCCCTCCGCCGCGCCGCCCGCCGCGCTGCTGGCCTGCCCGCCGCGCCATGAACGCTGACGACGCCCTCTGGGACGAGTTCGCCGCCGAGAGTGAGGAACACCTCGACACGGCCGAGCGCATCCTCTCCGCCGGTGCGCCGGACCGGGAAGCCGTGAACACGCTGTTCCGCGCGCTCCACAGCCTCAAGGGCATGTCGGACGCGCTCGGGGCCGGCGGGATGCGCGCCATCGCGCATCGCTGCGAGGACCTGCTCGGCCATGCCCGCGCCGGCCGCCTGGCCGTGGAGGGACCCGTGGCGGACGGCCTGATCTCGGCCATCGACGCGCTACGACAGATCCGTGCCGCGGTGCTGGAAGCCCGACAGGACCGTCCGGCCGATCCCGCCCTCCTGGACCGCCTCGCTCGGCTGGATGCGGCACCGCCCCCGCAGGCCGTGCCCGCCGCCGCGCCGACCGCGGACCCGCTCCTCGGAGCCTTCGCCTCGCGATGCGCTGCGGCCGCGCCGGCCCTCGCCGGCCTCTCGTCGGCCGCCGATCCCGCTGCCCTGGCGGAACTCACGGACCTCGCCTCCGCCGCCCGGCTCAGCGGCCTGCACGGGCTCGCCGCCGCCTTCGTCACGCTGGCCGAGGCCGCCGGCACCGGGGCCGCGCTGCCTGCCCTCGGTCATCTGCGCCGTCGCCTCGCGCTCCTCGCGGACCGGGCCGGGGAGCCCGCAGGTGCCGAGCTGATCCCCCAGAACGCCCGCGGCGCGCTGAATCCCGCCCCCTTCGCAGCGATCGCGGATTCCCTCGCCCGCGGCGAGGGGGACGCCCCCGTCGCTGCCATCCGCGCCGCGGCGGCGGCGGCCCACGCACTCGGACAGGATTCTCTCGAACGCCTCCTCCTCACTCTCGAGGACCTGGCGGACCGCGCTGGCGATCCGGATGCTGCTGCCCTTCTCCCGACCCGCGCGCCCGCGCTCGCCGAGGCGTTGCGCGTCGGAGCGAGCGGCTCCGCCACCCCGATCGGGGAGGGCGCGGCGGCGGATGTCCGGATTCCCGCGGCCTTCGCCACCCTGCTGAGCCCGACGGCGCGCCAGCGCGCCCTGGACGCCCTGGATGCCGGCGGCCGGCTCTACATCGCCCGGCTCGCGCTCTCTCGCGGCGATGGGCAGGAGGAGGCGATCGCCGCGGCCCTGCGGCCGGAGGCCGACATCCTCGGCAGCCGCGCCCTGCCGAAGGCGAGCCCGCCGCTCGTGGAGCTTCTCCTGGCCAGCAGCGCCGACCTCGACACCCTGTCCCGCGCCGCCACCGCCGCGGACCCGGCCCGCCGCGTCCTCCTCTCGCTCTCCCCGGTGGAGGAGGAATCCGCCGCCGGCCCCGCGACCTCGGGCCCCACCATGCGCGTGCGGCAGGATCGCATCGACCGCATCATCGCGCTGGAGGCGGAAGTCCGCGCCGCCTCCCTGACCCTGGCGGAATCCCTGCGGGAGGCGGCGCCACGGGCCGCCATCGCCCGCCTGTCCGTCCTCGCGAACAGCGTGCCCGGCAGCGCTGGGCGGGAATTGGTGACCCTTGCCGACCGCCTCCGCCGCTTCGAGGACGCGCTGGAGGATTCGGAGAACCGCCTCGCCCTCTCGCTGCGCCGCTTGGACGAGGCGGTGATGGAGCTGCGCGTCGTCCCCGTCGGCACGCTCTTCGCGCGCCTGCCCCGGGTGGCCCGGGCGGTCGCCGCCGCCAGCGGCAAGCAGGTGGAGGTGGTGCTGGAGGGCGAGGACGTCGCCATCGACCGCTCCCTCGTCGAGCTCCTGGCCGACCCGTTGCTGCACCTCACGCGCAATGCCGTGGATCACGGCATCGAATCCCCCGCCGCCCGCCACGCCGCCGGGAAGCCGGAGCGGGCGACGCTCCGCATCTCCGCCGCCCGCCGCACCGGGGGCATCCGCGTCCGCGTCTCCGACGATGGCGGCGGCATCCTGCGCGAGCGGGTCCTCGCCCGCGCCATCGAGCGCGGCTTCGTCACGCCCGCCGAGGCGGACGGCCTGACGGACGCCGCCGTCCATGCGCTCCTCTTTCGCCCCGGCTTCTCCACCGCCTCCATGGTGACGGAGACCTCCGGCCGCGGCGTCGGTCTCGACGTGGTGCAGGATGCCGCCCGCCGCGCCGGGGGCACGCTGGAGATCGCCACCACCCCGGGCCAGGGCACGAGCTTCACCCTTCGCCTGCCGCTGACGGCCGCCACCCAGCCCGTCCTGCTGATCGAGGTGTCCGGCCACCCCTACGCCCTGCCGGTGACACGCGTGGAGGAGGTGCTGGACGGCGCCGATGACCGCCCCTCCACGCCGCTCGCCCTCCTGCTGGGCCTGCCGGCCGCGGCGCCCGGCGCCGTGGTGGTGGCCCGCACCGGCTCGGGCCCGCTCGCGCTGGGTGTGGATCGCGTGCTCCGGCGCGCGGAGCTTCTTCTGCGCCCCCTTCACCCCGCCATCGCGCGCCTGCCCGGCGTCGGTGGGGTCGGCGTGCTCGGCGGCGGCGAACCGGTCTTGCTGCTTGAGCCCGACGGCCTTGCCGAGGAATCGGCGGCCCAACCCCTGGCGGTCCGCTAACCCTCCGCCGGCGCGGGCAGGCTGCCCAGGAGCCGCTCGAAGGCCCGCAGGCTCGAGACGTTCATCTTCCCCATGATGACGCGAATCTGCCCGCGCACGGTGACGGCGCGGACCCCGCGCTGCAGCGCCACCTGCTCGGCCGTCGCGCCGCCGGCGAGGAGCGCGGCCACCTGCGCCTCCGACGCCGTCAGGCCGAACATCTCGGCCAGCAAGGTCTCCGGAGGCGGGGCCGAGGTGATGTCGCGCAGCAGGAGCAGCGCGTGGCCCGGCGTCTCGCGCGGCCCGTCCGAAAGGTGGCGCGGCAGCGGGATCACCAGCACGGCCAGACGCCGTGCCGGCCGATCCGCCGTGTCCTGACCGGAGAAGCACAGTCCGCCACCGCTCCCGTGCAGGGCCGCCAGACGCACGCGGTTCGTCAGCCGCACCATCTCCGCCTCGCTGGTGGCAATGAGGTTGACCTCCGCGCCCGCCATCGAACCGCGGCGATGGAGCCGCAGGCCGGCGCCGGCGCCGAGGATCCGCGCCGCGGCGGGATTCGCGTGCACCGCCGCCAGTCGCTCGTCGACGATGAGGATGCCGAAGGGGAGTGCTTCGAGCGCGGCCCGCAGCAGGGTGGAATCCCAGGCCGCCGCATCCGTCCCTGTGTCCTGCGACCCGGAACTGACGTCAGGATACCGGTCCATGCTTGCTCCGGATCGATCCGCCCCGGGCCGGCGATTCTCAGCCTCCCCCAAGAATTGAGGATGCATCGCCCGGTGCGATTAATTATTCTCTCAGGATCGTGATCCCACCGTGAGGCCGCCGCTTCATGCTTGATGGAACCGACGCATTGTTTCTGATCGGCACCGTGGAGGATGCGGTGCTCCGCGCGCCCGTGGAGGTGCCTCTCCTGACCGAGGCGGGTTGGCCGCGGGCCTGCCGCGTGGCGGTGCCCCGCCTCCAGCCGGCCCTGAACGACAACGCCGCGCCGGACACGCCGACCTGCCCCGTCGCGGTCGAGGAGATCGTCGCGATCCGCTGCCTCGGCGGACGTCACCACCTCGGTTCGGTGCTCGCGCTCGGACGTATTCCCGCCGGAGGCGAGGCTATCCCCCAGGCCCGGGCGATGGAGACGCTGTTGCAGCTGCTCGCCTATTACGGCCAGTGGATGGGCTTCGAGGGCCGCTGCCGGAGCGCCTCGATCGGCCGTTCCCTGCTGACCGAGGTCCATTCGGCCGCCGGGCGCATCGAGTACGCGGTGGACATCCGGAAGGTGCACCGGAAGGAGCAGCGCCTGGTCGCCGATGGCTCCGCCCTTTTCGAAGGGCGCACCATCGCCAGGTTGGAGCGGATGGAGGTCGAGTTCGGGGCCTGACCGGGCCCTGCCGGCTCCCGAAGCGCGCTCTCAGCCGCGCCGTACTACGAGGGCGGTGATGTCGTCGGCCTGCGGCACCCCTGCGGCGAAGCTCGCCACGGCCTCCAGCACTGTCCGCACGATCCCGGCCGCCGGCGCCTGATTTGCCCGTTCCAGCGCCGCCGTCAGCCGGTCCCGCCCGAAGAAGCCGTCCGCCCCGTCCTCGGCCTCGGTCACGCCGTCGGAGAAGAGGAAGAGCGCCTCCCCCTGCTCCAGGGACAGTGGGTCGGAGCGGTAGGGATACTCCTCCATCGCGCCGAGCGGCGGCTGTCGCGTCAGCCCGGTCATCACCCGCGGCCCGCCGGGGCCGAGGACGAAGGGCGCCTCGTGCCCCGCCACCGCGATGCGGCCGGTCCCGCTGCGCGCATCGAGGATCGCCAGCACGACGGTGACGAAGGTCTGGCTCTCGTTCTCCCGCGCCAGGTCGTCATTTGCCTGAGCGAGGATCTCCGCCGGATCCGGGGGCGTGCCCGACCGCGCGAAGAGCAGCGCGGCGGTGGAGCGGATCAGCGCGAGCGTCCGCGCCATCGTCAGCCCGGCCGGCGCCCCCTTGCCCGCGACGTCCGCCACGCAGGCGAGCAGCAGGCCCGGGGCCAGCCGCACCGCGTCGTAGAGGTCGCCGCCCACCTGCCGCGCCGGGATCATCGCCGCGTGCAGCGAAAGGCCCTCCGGCGCGATCTTCTCGAAATCGTGCGGGACGAGGGAGAGCTGCGCGGCCCGCGCGCTCTCCAGCTCCGCCTCCAGCAGGGCGAGCCGCTGGTCGGCGAGGTCGCGCAGGCGCTTCTTCTCCAGCAGGGCGCCGAGCCGGGCCCGCAGCAGCGGCGGGTCGAAGGATTTCGGCAGGTAGTCCTCGGCGCCCAGCTCGATGCAGCGGACGATCCCCTCCATCTCCGTGAGGGCGGAGATGACGATGACCGGCGGCGCGGCGCCGCGGGCCGCGTGCAGCTGCTCCAGCACGCCGATCCCGTCCAGCCGGGGCATCTCCAGGTCCAGCAGCACGACGTCGAAGCGCCCGCGCTCGATCGCGGCCAGCCCCTCCACCCCGTCCACGGCCTCGGTGATGTTCGTGTAGCCCAGCTCCCCCAGCCGACGGCGGAGCACCAGCCGGTTGAAGGAGGAGTCCTCGACCACAAGGATCGACACGCCGGCCCCCGCCGCTGCCGGCTCCGCCACGCCCGCCACCGCCGCGCTCATGCCGCCGGCGTCGCCAGGCCGCCGGAGAAGGTCCGGTCGCTGCTTCCGAGCGCGAGCCCCTCGACGAGGCTCCGGGTCTCCGTCGCCAGCCGGGCGAGGTCGATCATCGTCACCGTGATCTCCTCCGCCGCCGTGGCGTTGGACTGGCCGATGCGGGTCAGGGTGGACATGCGCTCGTTCACCTCGCCCACCGTGGCCTGCTGCTCCTCCATGGCGACGGCGATGGCGCCGGCCAGACGCGCGCTTTCCGTCACCAACTGCTCCAGCCCATCCATCGCCTCGCCCACGGCGGCGGCTGTGCCGCTGCCCTCCCGCGCGCGCCGCCCGGCCACCACCACCACGTCCGCGATCTCCTGCGCGAGGTTCTCCGAGGAGGCGGCGAGGGCCCGCACCTCCTCTGCCACCACGGACAGGCCGCGCCCGTGCTCCCCGGCGCGGGCCGCCTCGATCGCGGCGTTGATGGCCAGGATGTTCGTCTGGGTCGCGATCTTCGCGATGGTCCCGGCGATCCGCGTCACGCGCTCCGTGTCCTCGCCCACCGCGTCCACGAGGCCGATCAGGGAGCCGACCTTCGCGAGGTTCTCGGTGAGCACCGCCTTCGCGCGCTCGGCCCGGTCATGCGCCTCGGCGGTGGAGCGGGAGACGTCGGCGATGGCCTCCGTCGTCTGCGCCAGCGCTTCCCCGGTCTGGCGCAGTTCGGAGAGCTGGGTCAGCGCCCCGTCGCTCACCTGCCCGATCGCCTCCGAGGCCTGGGTGGTCGCGACCGCCGTGCGCCGGGCGTTTTCCAGCGCCTGGTCGGTCAGCCGCCGCGCCGCCAGGAGTCCGTCTCGGAAGACGACGAGGGCGCGCGCCATCTGCCCCACCTGATCCGACCGCGCCGTCTCCGGCACCGCGCTCTCCAGGTGTCCGCCGGAAATCAGCGCCATGGAGCGCGCGACGCGCCCCACCGGCCGGGCAATCTTCATCACCAGCACGTACCAGATGAGCGCGCAGCCCAGCAGCCCGACCAGCCCCGCGCCGAGCACCACCTGGCGCACCCGCTCCGTCAGGTCGCGCGCCTCCTCCAACGAGTGGGCGGCGCGCTGCTGCACCACCGTGCGGGCGGCGTTCACCAGGGAGTTGAAGGCCGTCAGCACGTCCAGCCACTCCTCCTGAAGCGCCGGGAACTCGGCCCGCCGCCGCGCGGCGAAGGAGTCGCGGATGCGGACGGTCAGGTCGTCCAGGCGGACCGCCATGTCACGGGCGCCGCCCATCACGATGGGGTCGATCTCCGGCCCCAGCCGCCGGGCGACATCGTCATAAGCCTCGCGGATCAGGGCCCCGTTCCGGCCCATCCGGCCGGAGGCGGGACCGGGCTGGAGCACGCCGGAGATCACGCTCGCCATGGCGGAGGAGAAGTCGGCGACATGCATGCCGAGCCGGTCCACGGCGTCGTCCGCGGATTTCTCGGGTCCGGCCATGCGCTCGATCAGGGCCTTCTCCCGCTCGCTGACGAGCAGGGCCGTGCCGGTCAGCAGCCCGACCACCGCCAGCATCAGCAGGGCGATCAGCACGGCCCGCGTGTCGATCCGCCCGAACCAGGTCCGGAAGCGGCCCTTCGGGGCCCGGGGCCGGAGCGAGCTCCGCGCCTCCGCCGCGCGGGCGGCCGGCGCCGCGGGGCCGGGCGGGGAGGTGTCCATGGCGGCGCAGGCTACAGGCCGCCCCCCCGGCCGAACAAGCCACCGCCACCGGATGTCACGCGCCGGCCCTGGCCGGCCGGTCCCGCCCCACGCCACATGGGTGCCCGGACGTCTCTCCCGACCCGCGTTGCCCGAACGCCCCGCTGCGGCGATGCTGCGCCACCCCCGGAGGAATCGCCCGACATGTCCGAATACCCCTTCACCGCCGAGGACCTCGAAGCCCTCCGCGCGTGGGACACGCCGACGATCTGCAACGCGCTGGAGATGGTGGCCCCGCACCGCCGCGGATACGGCTTTACGGTCCGTCAGATGGTCCCGGCGTCCACCAGCCTTCCGCCGATCTGCGGCCTGGCCCGCACCGGCACGATCCGCGCCGCCGCTCCCTCCGGCCGCGCCGCCGAGGTGGATCGTGCCGCCCGCACCGGCTGGTACGAGTACGTGGCCGACGCCGCCCTGCCGACGATCGTCGTGCTCCAGGACCTGGATGACACGCCGGGCGTCGGCGCCTTCTGGGGCGAGGTCCACACCGCCGTCCACAAGGCGCTCGGCGCCCAGGGTTGCGTGACGAACGGCTCGATCCGCGACCTCGACATGATCGCGCCGGGCTTCCAGCTCATCGCAGGCGTCGTGAATCCCTCCCACGCCTATGTCCACATGGTGCAGTACGGCCAGGAGGTGACGGTCCACGGCATGGCCTGCCACCACGACGCGGTGGTCCACGCAGACCGCCACGGCGCCGTCGTCATCCCGCACGACGCGGTGCGCAAGATCCCCGCCGCCATCGACCTCGGCGCGCGGCGGGAGAAGGTGATCCTCGACCTCTGCGCCTCCGCCGACTTCTCGGTGGCCAAGCTGAAGGAGGCGCTGTCGCGCGCGGACGAGATCCATTGAGGCGTCTCGCGCTCCTCCTCGCACTGGTCGCGGCCCCCGCCGGGGCCGTGACGCCGGTCGCGACCGAGGACGCGCTCGATCCCGCCCGCGCGGCGTTTGCCGGGCGATCGCTCGCCGCCTGCCTCCGGGACCACCCCGAGGCGGCCGTGACCGGCGCGCGGGAGATCGGGGCCATCGCCCTCATCGCGCATCTGCGCCGGCCCGACGGAAGCGTCCTCCTCTGCAACTGGCACTCCGCCCGCGGCGCCACCGTCCTGCCGGTTCGCCCGGAGGAGGGGGCAACAGCCTGGACGGGGCCGCGCATCTTCACCCTCGACCGCCGCTGCCCCGCGGCCATGCCCGTCGGGGCCAGGGACGGCGTGCCTCCGGTCGGTTGGCTCTCACCCTCGGACTGCCGATGACGCCGACCGCCCGGCGCGCGATGCATGCGCTCCACCGCGCTGACATCTACGCCGGCTTCTCGCCGCTGCGCCCACTCGACCTGCAGGGGTGGAACGGCCGGCACCCCGCCCTGGCCCGCGTGGTGGCGGAGGTGCGGCCGCAACTCGCGATCGACGTCGGCGTCTGGAAGGGCGAATCCGCGGCGACGCTCGCCCAGGCGATGCGCGCCGCGCGGCCGGATTCCGCCCTCATCGCCGTGGACACCTTCCTCGGCAGCCCGGAGCACTGGAACCCCGACCGTCCAGACCGGATCATGGACAGCCTCGGCCTCACCCATGGCTGGCCCGGCCTCTACTGGCAGTTCCTGTCGAATGTCGCGCATCTCGGCCTGCAGGACATGGTTGTCCCGCTGCCGCAGACGAGCGAGAACGCCGCCGTCATCCTCCGCCGCGCGGGTTTCCGCCCCGACCTCGTCCATGTGGACGCGGCGCATGAGTACGAGCCCGTGCTGCGGGACATCCGCCTTTTCTGGGACCTGCTGCGCCCCGGCGGCCTCCTCATCGGCGACGACCATCCCTGGCCCGGCGTGAAGCAGGCCGTAGCGGAATTCGCGACGGCGACCGGCCTCACGCCGGAGATCGAGGAGCCGAAATGGATCTTCCGCAAGCCGGCGTGACCCGCCCGTGACGCACGGCGGCGCGGTGCTGTGATCGGGACCGCCCCGGTTCGGGCGGTGGGCCTGCGGTCCTGGAACGCGCTGCGGAACCTCGGCGACGCCGTCACCGCCTGGATCGTCCGTGACCTGTTGGGGCATTCGCCCGTGGCCGTGGCGGCGGATGTGCCGCACGTCCTCGGCACCGGCAGCCACCTCTTCATGGCCACGCCGGCTTCCCGCATCTGGGGGACCGGCGTGCTGGACCCCCGGCGCACCCTGCCGCCGATCCGCCCGGACCAGATCGCGGCGCTGCGCGGCGTCCGAACGGTCTCGGCCCTGCGGGAGCGTGGCCTGGACCTGCCGGCGACGGTCCCGCTCGGCGATCCCGGCGTGCTCGTCAGGCACCTTCCGGAGGTGCGCGCCTGGCAGGCGGAGGCCGCCCGGCGCGGCCCGCGCTTTCGCGCCGCCCTGGTGCCTCACTGGTCCAGCGTCGGCCATCCCTTCTTCACCGGCTTCCCTGGCCTGGGCGACGACGTCGTGCTGGTGGACCCGCGCGACGACACCCTTGCGCCGCTGCGCGCCCTGCTGGACGCGGAGGTCGTGCTGTCCCAGGCGCTGCACGGCCTCATCTTCGCCGAAGCCCTCGGCAAGCCCAGCCTCTGGATCGCGGAGGGCGATGACCCCGCCGCCCGCTTCAAGTTCGACGACTGGTACACGAATGTCGCCGACCCGCCCGACGCGCCGCTCCCCTTTGCCGCTGTGACGCGCGATGCCTTCGGCCGGGCGCGCCCGCGCACGCCTCGCGTGGACGAGGCGGCGCTGCTGGCAGCCTTCCCTGCCGCGGCCACCGGCCTGGACGCGCCCGATCTCCGGGTGTCCTTCGATCTTGCCCGCCGCGTCTCGCCGCACCGGGTCGAGGCGGCCGGCCTTCTCCACGTCGAACCCCGCCGGCTCGACCACCTGCCGGCGGACGAGGTCCGCCGCCTGTCCGGCAACCTGGACGCCGCGCTCGCCGGGCATTACCGCGGCTGGGCCGAGCGCCCCGTCACCCTCCTGATCCGGCCAGGCTGGTCCATCCCGGACGGGCTCGCCCGCCGCCTGCGCAACTTCCTGGAGCATTACGAATCCGGGTCGCTCGCCGTCGTGAGCCAGGCCCAGGGCTGGCGCTTCCCGGACATCGAGGGCCAGCGCTGGCGCGACTGGATCGTGGTGCCCGGCCTCCGCCTCCTCGGGGACGCGCTCCTGCTCCGCCCCGACGTCCCGGCCGCGCTGGAGGGCCGGATGGACACCGTCTTCGTCCCGCACTGAACGGGCCCGGGACTTGCCCGGGCGGCTCCGTCCCGTCATCACCGCCCCGGCCTTCACAGGGAGAATCGCGGCAGGTGAGCGGGACAGAAGGGCAGGGGGCGCGTCCGGTGCTCACCCGCGTCCGCGCGGAATGGGTGGACCATTACGGCCACATGAACCTTGCCCATTACGTGACCGTCTTCGATCTGCAGACCGACGTGCTCTGGCCGGTGCTGAACCTCGGCCCCGGCTTCCGTGCCCGCGGTCTCGGCACCTTCGCCGGGGAGAACTGGGTGGCGCACAAGCGGGAGGTCGTGCTGGACGATCCTCTCTCGGCGGAGAGCGAGGTGCTGGCCCATGACGAGAAGCGCCTTCTCCTCCGCCACCGGCTCTTCCACGCGGAGGGCGGGTGGGAGAGCGCGCGGTGCGAGCTTCTCTACCTCTGCGTGGACCTGACGGCGCGCCGCGTGACCACCTGGCCCGAGGACGTGCGCGCCGCCTTTGCCGCCGCGCCCCCCGGCCCGCCCCCGGAACGGCTGGCCCTGCGCCGCCCCTGACCCGCGCCCACCCCGGCGCCACCTGCCCGCCCAAGGGGCATCCGCCGGTCCCGATGCCCCACAAACCCGGCCGTCTCGGGTTGACGCCCGCCCCGCCGGGGAAGGACCATCCCCCGCCCCAGGAGGCCCGGAGAATGAACGTTTCCCTCTACCCGGACTCGCGCGTCCCCGCCGGCATGGACCCGGCGGAGTGGCAGGTCCGCTGCGACCTCGCCGCGCTCTACCGGCTGGTCGCCCACCACCGGATGACGGACCTCATCTACACCCACATCTCCGCGCGCCTGCCCGGGCCGGAGCACCACTTCCTCATCAACCGCTACGGCGTGCTGTTCCACGAGATGCGCGCGAGCGACCTCGTGAAGATCGACCTCGACGGCAACGTGCTGGAGGAGGGGCCGCAGTCGAAGCGCGTGAACGCCGCCGGCTTCACCATCCACTCCGCCATCCACATGGCGCGCGAGGACCTGACCTGCGTGGTCCACACCCACACCGCCGCCGGGATCGCGGTGTCCGCGCAGAAGCACGGGCTGCTGCCGATCAGCCAGCACGCGCTGAAGTTCTACGGCTGCCTCTCCTACCACGGCTACGAGGGCATCGCCCTGGACCTGGATGAGCGGGAGCGGCTGATCGCCGACCTCGGCCCGACCAACAAGGCGATGATCCTGCAGAACCACGGCCTGCTCGTCGGTGGCCGCACCATCGCCGAGGCGTGGAATCAGATCTACTACCTCGAGCGCGCCTGCCAGGCGCAGGTCGCCGCCCTGGCTGGCGGCGCCGAGCTGGTCTTCCCGCCGGAGGAGGTGCGCCTGAAGGCCGCCGCCCAGTTCGCCCGCCCCACCACGCTGGAACACGCCCAGTTCGCCTGGGAATGCACGCTTCCCCTCATCGAAGGCCACGGCAAGGACTGGCGCTCTTGAGCGATTCGCTTCTCATCTCCGGCGGCCGCGTCTTCCGCGGCCTCGCGAACGGCTTCGCGGAAGCGGTCCTGATCTCCCAGGGCCGCGTCGCCGCCGTCGGCACCGCGGACGAGGTCGCGCAAGTCGCGCCGCCCGGAACGCGCCGACTGGACCTTGCGGGGCGCATCGCCATCCCCGCCTTCAACGAAGCCCACATGCACCTGCTGCCCTATGGGCTGGCCCTGTCGCAGGTGAACCTGCGCGCCGAGCAGGTGACGACGCTGGATGAGGTGCTGCGTCGCGTCGGCGACGCCGCGAAGAAGGCGCCGAAGGGCGCCTGGGTCCTGGGGCGCGGCTATGACCACGGCGCCCTGGATGTCGGCCGCCACCCCACGGCGAAGGAGCTGGACCGGGTCGCCCCGGACAATCCCGTCTACATCGTCCGCACCTGCGGCCACATGGGTGTCGCCAACACCGCCGCGATGCGCGCCGCCGGCGTTGGCCACAACACACCCGACCCCGAGGGCGGCGCGATCGAGCGCAAGAACGGCGAGCTGACCGGCCTGTTCCAGGAACGCGCCAAGCGCCTCATCGTGGACGCGATGCCGCTGCCGAGCGAGGACGCGATGGTGGACGCCATCGAGCGCGCCGGCCGGCACCTCGCCTCCCTCGGCTTCGCGACGGCGTCCGACATGAATGTCGGGATGACCGCCGGCCTGAACGAGATCGGTGCCTATCGCCGAGCCCTGGCCGATGGCCGCCTGGTCCAGCGCATGTGGCAGGTCCTGGCCGGCAATCCGGAGGGCATCGCCCAGTCCGCCTGGGACAACGGCCTGCGCCCGGACCACAAGGACGATATGCTCGCCTGGGGCGCCGTGAAGGTCTTCGGGGATGGCTCCGCCGGCGGGCTGACCGCCGCCTTCTTCGATCCGTATCTGGAGAGCGCGGGTGGCGGCACCGGCCTCTTCATGTTCCCCGACACGAAGATGCACCACCTGCTGGCGCTGTATCATCGCCAGGGCTGGCAACTCGACATCCACGCCATCGGCGACGCCGCGATCGAGCAGGTGCTCCAGGGCATGGAGGCCGCCAGCACCGCCGACATGCCCATCCTCGGCCGGCGCCACCGGATCGAGCACTGCGGCTTCCTCAACGCCGACCAGCGCCGCCGCATGAAGGCGAACGGGATCATTCCCGTGCCGCAGCCCGTCTTCATGTACGAGTTCGGCGACCTCTACGTGAAGAACCTCGGCCTGCCGCGCTCGGAGGCCGCCTACCCCATGCGCACCTGGCTGGAGGAGGGCCACAACCCCGCCGCATCCTCCGACTGCCCCGTCAGCACGGTCGATCCCTTCATCAACCTCTTCACAATGATCACGCGCAAGACGAACAAGGGCACCGTGCTCGGCCCCGACGAGACGCTCACTCCGGAACAGGCGCTGCACTGCTACACCTGGTGCGGCGCATACTCCCAGTTCGCGGAGGACCGCCGTGGCACGCTGGAAGTGGGCATGCAGGCCGATCTCGCCGTGCTGTCGAAGGACATCTTCTCCATCGCGCCCGAGGAGGTCCTGAAGACAGAGGCCGACCTGACGCTGCGGGGCGGCGCTGCGATCTTCGACCGCCACGACGCCCTGCGCGCGGAAGCCGCCTGATGGGTCGTCATGCCATCCAGCGCCTGCTGATGGCGATCCCGGTGCTGCTGGGGGTGGTGCTCGTCGGCTTCCTGCTGATGCAGGTGGTGCCGAACGATCCCGCCCTCGTCCGTGCCGGCCCCTCCGCGACGCCGGACGTCATCGCGGGCATCCGGCGCGACCTCGGCCTGGACCGCCCGCTCTACGAGCAGTTCGGCCTCTATATGTGGCGCCTGCTCCAGGGCGACCTCGGTGTCTCCATCATCAACAACGTCCCCGTCGCGCAGGAGCTGGCGAACACCGTTGGACCGACACTGGAGCTGATGTTCGCCAGCCTCATCTGGTCGATCCCGATCGGCATCGCCCTCGGCACGGCGGGCGCCTACTGGCGCGGCAAGCTCATCGACCGCGCGATCACCGCAATGGCGGTGGCCGGGGGTTCCATCCCCGTCTTCTTCCTCGGCCTTCTCCTCATCTGGTATGTCGGCTTCAAGCTCCAACTCCTGCCCTTCACCGGCCGAGGCGGCCCGATCTGGACGGAGGACGGCTTCAAGGCGATCGTCCTTCCCGCGCTCACCCTCGGCGGCACCTTCATCGGCCCCGTGGCCCGCATGACCCGCACCGCCGTGCTGGACGTGCTGGGCGTGGAGCACGTCCGCACCGCCCGCGCGAAGGGCCTCGGCGAGTTCGCCGTCGTCACCCGCCACGCCCTCCGCAACGCGCTCATCCCGGTCGTCACGCTCATCGGCCTGCAGATCGGCTTCCTCCTCGGCGGCGCCGTGGTGACGGAAACCGTCTTCTCCTGGCCCGGCGTCGGGCGCCTCGCCGTCGGCGCCATCCTGTCCGCCGACTTCCCGATGGCGCAGGGGACGATCATCGTCCTCTCCCTCGGCTTCATCCTGATCAACCTCATCGTGGACGTGCTCTACGCCGCCCTCGACCCGCGGATGCGCACGGCATGAGCGCGACCACTGACGCCCCTGTCGTCGCCCAGGAGGTTGCCCCGCCCAGGCGCCCCGGCACCCTGGCGCGCCTGCTGCGCGAGCCGGCGGCGGCGATCGCCCTGGTTCTCGTGGCGCTGGTGATCCTGGCAGCGGTCCTCGCTCCCTGGCTCGCTCCAACGGACCCCTACGACAACGACCTCTCCAAGGCGATGCAGCCGCCGGGGTCGGAAGGCCTGCCGCTCGGCGCCGACAGCCAGGGCCGGGACATGATCACGCGCCTTCTCTTCGGTCTGCGCGTCTCGCTCCTGATGGGCCTCGCCGCCGTGGTGCTGGGTGGCGGCATCGGCGCGCTGATCGGCTTCACCGCCGCCTTCTATCGGCGCCTCGATAGCCTCCTGATGCGGCTGATGGACGTGATGCTGTCCTTCCCCGCCATCCTCTTTGGCCTGGCGCTCGCGGCCATCTTCGGTCCCGGCATCCCCGCCGTCGTCCTGGCGCTCTCCGTCGCCACCATTCCCCTGATGGCCCGCATCGTTCGCGGCAGCGCGCTCGCCGTCCTCGGCCTTGACTACATCGAGGCCGCCCGGGCCACCGGCATGTCCGATGCGCGTCTCATCCTGCGCCACGTGGCGCCGAACTGCCTCTCCGCGATCTTCGTCTTCGCGACCCTGCGCTTTGGCCAGGTGATCCTGCTGGGCTCTGCGCTCTCCTTCCTCGGCCTCGGTGCCCAGCCGCCGGTGCCGGAGCTCGGCGCCATGGCTTCGGACGGCCGCAACTTCCTCTTCTTCGCCCCGCATATCGCGGTGGTCCCCTGCGTCGCGATCTTCGCCGTGGTGCTCGCCTTCAACGTGCTGGGCGATGCGCTGCGCGATGCGCTTGATCCCCGCCTCCGCGTCTGAACCAGAGGAGACAGAGATGAACAGGTGGATTTATGCGGGCCTCCTGGCCCTGTCGGTCGCGGTGCCCGCCGCGGCACAGGTCCCGGAAGCGCAGCGCATCCCCGGCACCCCGCGCAACACCCTGACGGTCCTGCGCGAGATCGACGCCGACAACTACGACCCGCCCCGCTCCACCGCCCGCGGCGCCGGCGAGCTCGTCTACATGATGAGCGACACGCTCGTGTCGCTGGACTGGGACCAGCGCACCGTGCGCCCCGGCCTCGCGGAATCCTGGACGGTCAGTGAGGACGGCAAGCTCTACACCTTCCGCCTGCGCCGCGATGTCACGTTCTGCGACGGCAAGCCCTTCACCGCCCGCGACGTGGTCTACACCATCAACCGCTGGATCAACCCGGAGACCCGCTCGCCCGTCCGCTGGCGCGCCGGCCCGGTGAAGGAGGTCCGCGCGGTCGACGACTACACCGTCGAGTACGAGCTGAACGAGCCGTACGGCGAACTCCTCTACCAGCTCACTCTCTTCTTCGCTTCCATCGTGGACCAGGCGAGCGTCGAGCGCCTCGGCGCGAACTTCGGCGTGCAAGGCTTCAACGGCACCGGCCCCTACTGCTGGGTCTCCTGGTCGCCGCGCGGCGACTTCGTGCTGCAACGCCACCCGAGCTACCGCTGGGGCCCGCCGATCTACCAGAACCCCGCCCCGCAGGTGGACCGCATCGTCTGGCGCGTCATCCCCGAGGCCAATACCCGCCTCGCCGCCCTCCAGACCGGCCAGGGCGACGTGACGCAGTACATCCCCTATGTCGCGCTGAACCAGCTTCGCGCCGTGCCGAACCTGCGCGTCACGCGGCAGCAGAACTACTTCTGGGACTTCTTCCTCGGCTTCAAGGTGGACAAGCCGGTCGTCTCCGACCCGGTCATCCGCCGCGCCGTGAACCTGGCGGTCAACCGCCCCGCCGTCGTCCAGGCCACCTTCTTCGGCGCCGCCGACCCGATGCGTGGCTACCTCAACCCGAACGTTGCCGGCTTCGACGCCCAGGCGGCCGGCCTGGTCCCGCAGTTCAACGCGGAGGAAGCCCGCCGCATCCTGGACGAGGGCGGCTGGCGCATGGGCAGCGACGGCATCCGGGTGAAGGACGGCCAGCGCGCCACCTTCCTCCTCTACGGCCTGCAGACGAATGAGTGGCGCCGGATGGCCGAGGCCATCCAGGCCGACCTCCGCCGCGTCGGCATCGAGATGCGTATTCAGCTCTGGGACGCGACCGTCGGCTGGGGCAAGCTCGCGACGCAGGAATTCGATGCCTTCGTCATGTCCTACCCCTACATCTCCGCGACGGACGGCTTCGCCCTCTACTTCGACAGCGGTAACCGCCCGACGCCGAACCGCATGAACTGGCAGGATGCGGAGACCGACCGTTTCCTCCGCATCGCGAAATCCGGCCTGACGCAGCAGGAGCGCGACGCCGCCATCGCCGGCGCCCAGCGGCGCATCGCCGAGGCCAATGTCTGGCTGCCCATCGCGCATGAGCAGCTCTGGCTCGCCTCGACCCAGCGCGTGGAGGGTGCGCGTCCGCACGGCATCTACGGCGTGGCCCTCTACAAGGGCCTTGACCTCCGTCTGACGCGGTAGGGCAGGGGAGGGCGACCGCGATGCTCGACCACCTCGGCTTCGCGGTCGCCGACTACGCGCGCTCTCGCGCCTTCTACAGCGCCGCCCTGGCCGCCTGCGGCTGGGGCATCCACTCCGAGGACGCGAACTCCATCATGTTCGGCCCTGAAGGCCGCCCCCAGCTCTGGATCGGCGCGCCTGAGATCGCGGGCAAGCCGCCGGGCCACATCCACTTCGCCGTGCAGGCCGCGACGCGCGCCGCGGTGGACGCCTTCCATGCCGCGGCGCTGGCCGCCGGCGGCGCTGACAACGGCGCGCCGGGTCTTCGCGCGCAGTATCACCCGAACTACTACGCCGCCTTCGTCATCGATCCGGACGGCCACAACGTCGAAGCCGTCTGCCACGCTCCGGGAAGCGCCGAGGACCAACAATGACCACCGTCATCCGCAACGCCGACGTCGTCGTCGCCTGGGACGCGTCCGAGCAGCAGCACATCTACCTGACGGACGCGGACGTCGCCTTCGATGGCGGCGCACTGACCTTCGTCGGCCGCGGCTACACCGGTCCGGCGGACGAGACGATCGAGGGCCGTGGCCTGATGGTCATGCCCGGCCTCGTGAACATCCACTCTCATCCGTCTTCCGAGCCCATGAACAAGGGCCTGCTGGACGAGATCGGCTCGCCCGGCCTCTACAACTCCTCCCTCTACGAATACATGCCGATCTTCCGCGCCGATGCGGAAGCGGTCCCTCACTGCGTCAGGGTCGCCCTCTCGGAACTCCTCCTCTCCGGCGTCACCACCGTCGCCGACCTCTCGATGGCGCATCCCGGCTGGCTGGACCTGCTGGCGGAATCCGGCCTGCGCGTCTGCATCGCACCGATGTTCAAGTCGGCCCGCTGGTATACGAAGAACGGCCACGTCGTGGAGTATGAGTGGGACGAGGCCGCCGGTGAGAAGGCCATGGCCGAGGCCCTGACCCTTATCGACCGCGCCGAGCAGCATGAGAGCGGCCGCCTCTTCGGCATGGTCGTCCCGGCGCAGATCGACACCTGCGCCCCCGGCCTGCTGAAGGAGAGCAGCCAGGAAGCGAAGATGCGCGGCCTCTCGTGGCAGATCCACGCGGCCCAGTCCGTCGTGGAGTTCCACGAGATCACCCGCCGCCACGGCCTGACCCCGATCGGCTGGCTCGACAGCATGGACCTGCTGAACGACCGCGCGATCATCGGCCACGGCATCTTCCTGGACGACCACCCCACCACGCCCTGGCACACCCGCACCGACCTGCAACGCTTGGCCGAGACGGGCACCACCGTGGCCCACTGCCCCACCGTCTTCGCGCGGCGCGGCATCACCCTGAAGCACCTCGGCCGCTACAAGCGGACCGGCGTGAATGTCGGTCTCGGCACCGACACCTACCCCCACAATATGCTCGACGAGATGCGCCTCGCGGCCTACCTCGCCCGCACCCAGGCCACCGATCCCCGCAGCCTCACGACCACCGAGCTCTTCGAGGCCGCGACAATCGGCGGCGCCAAGGCCCTCGGCCGCGACGACATCGGCCGCCTGGCGCCGGGCTGCCGCGCCGACTTCGTGGTGATCAACGCCACCCACCCGATGATGCGCCCGGGCCGCGACCCCGTCCGCAGCCTCATCTACGCCGCGGGCGACCGCGCGCTGAAGGACGTCTACGTGGACGGCCAGCAGGTCGTCCGTGACGGCAAGCTCCTCACGATGGACTACGAGCAGGCCGCCGCCCACCTGCACGAGGCCCAGAAGCGCATCCTCGACAAGGCGCCGTCCCAGGACTGGGCCCACCGCCCCGTCGAGAAGATCAGCCCCCCGACCTTCCGCTGGTCATGAGGCCAACCATCGCCACCGACGCACCGCCGTCCGCCGGCGCGGATTCCATCCTCCGCATCGAGGACATCCGCACGGTCTTCCCCTCCGGTTCCGGCCGCATCGCCGCCGTGGACGGCGTCACGCTGGACGTCCCGCGCGGCAAGACCCTCGGCATCGTGGGAGAGAGCGGCTGTGGCAAGTCCATGCTCTCCCTCTCGATCATGCGTCTCGTCCCGCCGCCCGGCCGCGTGTCGGATGGGCGCATCCTCCTGGATGGGCGCGACCTCGCCGCGCTCTCCCCGGCGGAGATGCGCGGAGTCCGCGGCGCCGAGATCGCGATGATCTTTCAGGAGCCGATGACCTCCCTGAACCCCGTCCACACGGTGGGGAAGCAGATCACCGAGGCCATGGCCGCCCACGACCCGAAGGCCGGCCCGGCCGAGCTGCGGGACCGCGCCATCGAGGCCCTGCGCCGTGTCCGCATCCCGTCCCCCGAACGCCGCTTCGCCGAGTACCCCCACCAGCTGTCCGGCGGCATGCGCCAGCGCGTGATGATCGCCATGGCACTCGCCTGCCGTCCCCGCCTCCTCATCGCCGACGAGCCGACGACGGCGCTGGACGTCACCGTTCAAGCCCAGATCCTCGACCTCCTGCGCGAGTTGCAGGGAGAGACCGGCATGTCCGTCATCCTCATCACCCACGACCTCGGCGTCGTCGCGGAGATGGCCGACGAGGTCGCCGTGATGTACGCGGGACGCGTGGTCGAGCGCGGCACGGCCACCGACATCTTCAACGACCCGCAGCACCCCTACACGATCGGCCTGCTCGGCAGCATCCCTCGTATCGAGGAGGAGCGCGATCGCCTCCTCGCCATCGAGGGCAGCGTTCCCCCGCCCTTCGCCCTTCCCAAGGGCTGCCGCTTCCACCCCCGCTGCCCGTTTGCCATCCACGCTTGCACGGAGGCGGATCCCCCCCTGCGCGAACTCTCCCCCGGCCACCGCGCCGCCTGCATCCGCGCGCCCGTCGAGAACGCGCTGGACGTCGCTGCATGAGCACGACCCTCGAGACCCGGGCCGGTGCCGCTGCGCCGCTGCCCGGCAACGTCCCGCTCCTCCAGGCGGAGAACCTCGCCAAGCACTACCCCGTGCGGAAGGGGCTGATCCGCGCGCGGCAGGTGGGCACGGTCCGTGCCGTGGACGGGGTTTCCTTCACCCTGAATCGCGGCGAGACCCTGGCGCTGGTCGGGGAATCCGGCTGCGGGAAGTCCACCACCGCCCGCCTCGTCATGCGCCTGATCGAGCCCAGCACCGGCACGATCCGCATCGCCGGCGAGGACGTGACGCACCTTACCGGCGCCCCGCTCCGCGCGCTGCGGCGCCGGATGCAGATCGTCTTCCAGGACCCCTATGCCAGCCTCAATCCTCGGCTGACCGTCGCCGACACCATCGCCGAGCCCATGGCCGTCCACGGCATCGGCAGCGCCAGGTCCCGTCGGGAGCGCGTGCTGGATCTCCTCCGCCTCACCGGCCTGCGCAACTTCCACGCGGACCGCTACCCGCACGAATTCTCCGGGGGCCAGCGCCAGCGCATCGGCATCGCCCGCGCCCTGGCAGTGGAGCCGGAGATCATGGTGCTCGACGAGCCCGTGTCGGCGCTCGATGTCTCGATCCAGGCGCAGGTCGTGAACCTGCTGGGCGACCTGCAGCGCCGCCTCGGCCTCTCCTACCTGTTCATCGCGCACGACCTTGCGGTGGTGAAGCACGTGGCCGACCGTGTCGCCGTCATGTATCTCGGCCGGATCGTGGAGATCGCGCCGAAGCGCGAACTCTTCGCCAATCCGCGGCACCCCTATACCCGCGCCCTGCTGGCCGCGATCCCGCGCCCCGACCCCTCACGCCGCGGCGGCGTCACTCCTCTCGGTGGCGACCTGCCCAGCCCGATGGCCGTTCCGCCGGGCTGCCGCTTCCACACGCGCTGCCCCATGGCGCAGGCGATCTGCCGCACGGAGGATCCGCCGCACCACGCGATCGGCCCCGGCCACACCAGCGCCTGCCACTTCGCCGAGGCGCTGCCGCCGATGGCCGCCGACACGGCGGCCGCCCTCCCGCCCATCGCCGCCCGCAGGCTCGCGGCCTATGCCGCCCGGCTCAGCGCCGCGTCGCGGCCCACAGCGGGCTGACGCCACGACCGCCGGCCGGGACCTGCAGGGCCGCACCGTCGGTCCGCACGCGCTCTTCCCGGACCTGGACGGCCGCCACGCGTCGCCCGGCGTAGCGCCCGACCGGACAGGACACGCCGTCCTCGCCCCGATGCCGTCCGGAGTCTCGATGGAGCAATCGGCCGGCGCCGTGCCGCCCCGTCAGGGCGCGGCAGCGCCCAGGGGCAGGCCGAGGGCCTGGGATAGCGGCCCGAACAGGTCGGTCTCGTAGTAGCGCGGGTCGTCCACCTGGACGTCCTGGCCCTCGATCCGGACATAGGCGTCGGCCTCGATGCCCGTGCGCCCGGCATCCAGGCGTCGCTGCTGCAGGGTGATGCGTTGGAAGGGCCACCGGGTCGCGGCGATTCGCCCAGCCCCCACATCCACCTCGGCCATCCGGAAGCCGCGGTCCTGGAGCGTGGCGGCCATGGCCCGCATCACCTGCTCGCCATTTCCAGTCGCGACGACGCGGTTCTGCACCACCCGTAGGTCCTGCGCGCTACGCGCGACCGGCACAGGCCCGGCCTCCGCCGGCGGACGGGCGCAGCCCGGCGCGCCCAGCGCGAGGCCGAGGAGAAAGACAGCGCGGCGCGCCGACCTGGACATCAGCGCCATCGGATCAGCTCCGCCCCGTCGGCGCGGGCTGACCCGCCAGCCGCGCCGTCACCCGGTCGAGGAAGCCCTGGTACACGGATTCCCGCCGAATGATCGTCACGCTCTCCTGTCCGTTCGTCTGCTGCTCGCGCAAGTCCAGGGACACGCGCAGCCGGGTGCCGCCACCGGCGACCGGCTGGGTCACGAGCGTGCAGCGCGCATCCGTCCGGGCGACGATCCGCCCGCCGGCCCCCGGGCCGAGCAGCACCGCCAGGGCGATCCCGACGGCGACCTGCCCCGCGATCTGCCCGTCCGACATGTCCCGCCGGTTCAGCCCGCCGACCACGCCGATCGTCGGTGCGTCCACCACCACCTGGTATCCGTCCTCCTCCGCCACCGCGCGAGCGGCGGCGAGCACGGCAGCCTCGCCCTGCGGGAACACACGGATCTGCCGTTCCCGCAGATCGGCGAGACGGTCGGCAGCGCTGGCACCGCCGAGCGCGACGCTGTTCGCGTCCAGGCAGCCGGGAAGCAGCAAGATCAGGCAGGCGCTGAGGCAGCGGAACGCGGTGTGCAAGATGTCGAGGACTCCCACGAGCCCCACGAATGGTAAAACCTTACCGGGGCCTTCTTCCGCTTAACGAAACGGAAAAATTCCTGCAACCTGGGAGATCTCCTTTCCGTGAGAGCTGTGCTCTGGCGGTCATCGGCCCCCGCGGGCCTCAGCGATGGGTCGGGAGACTGATCGGGCGGCGCCGGCACGGACCTCCCCGGCGGTCATTTGCACTGGACAGAGCGCCACCCCAAACTGCGCGCTCCGAGGGAAACGCCAGAGATGCTCACCACACTCGTCGCCCCGCGCCTGATCCTCGCCGGGGGTGGCGCCGTCGCGAAGGTCGCGGATGTCCTCGCCCAGCTTGGCCTGTCCCGTCCCCTGGTGGTGACGGACCCCTGGATGGTGTCCTCCGGCACGGTGAATCGCTGCCTCGATCCCCTGCGCGCCGCCGGCCTGGCCGCCGAGGTGTTCAGCGACACCGTCCCAGACCCCACCGACACGGTGATCGAGGCGGGCGTCGCCGTCCTGAAGGCCGGCACCTATGACTGCCTCATCGGCTTCGGCGGCGGCAGCCCGATGGATACGGCGAAGGCCATGGCCATCCTGGCCGCGGCGCCGGACGGCGCCCACATCCGCGACTTCAAGATCCCCGCCCAGGCGAACCGGGCGGCGCTGCCCGTCATCGGCATCCCCACCACCGCCGGCACGGGGTCGGAGGCCACGCGCTTCACCGTCGTCACCGATACCGCGCGGGACGAGAAGATGCTCATCGCCGGACTCGGCGCCCTGCCGCTCGCCGCGATCGTGGATCATGAGCTGACCTACACCGTCCCGCCCCGCATCACCGCCGACACGGGCATCGACAGCCTCACCCACGCGCTGGAAGCCTTCGTCAGCGCGAAGAAGAATGTCTTCTCCGACGACTATGCCCGCCAGGCCATGCGTCTGATCGCCCCCAACCTCCGTAAGGTCTATGCGAACCCGAGGGACGAGGAGGCGAGGGAGGCGATGATGCGCGGCGCGACCCTGGCCGGCCTGGCCTTCTCCAACGCCTCCGTGGCGCTGGTGCACGGCATGTCGCGCCCGATCGGCGCGCATTTTCACGTGCCACACGGCCTATCCAACGCCATGCTGCTTCCCGCCGTGACGCGATTCTCCCTTCAGTCCGCCCTGCCGCGCTACGCCGAGGCCGCCCGCATCATGGGCGTCGCGGACGCGCGGGAGGGCGACCAGTCCGCCGCCACCCGCCTCGTCGAGGAGCTGGAGGCCCTGAACGCGGAGCTCTCCGTTCCGACACCCCGGGCCCACGGCATCGAGGAGTCCCGCTGGAACGGCCTGCTGGACACCATGGCGGCCCAGGCCCTTGCCTCCGGCTCCCCTGCGAATAATCCGCGCGTGCCCGACGCCGCGGAGATCGTCGCCCTGTACCGCCAAGCCTATGGCTGAGGGCATCGCCACCCTGGGCCGCCCCGAGCTCGCGGATCACCTCCGCGGGGTCGCCGCCGGCGATCCCGACGCTCTGCGCCGCCTGTACGAGGCGCAGTCCTCCCGCCTCTTCGGCATCGCCCTCGCTATCCTGCGGGACCGCGACGCCGCGGCCGATGCGTTGCAGACCGGCTTCCTCCGCATCGCCAACCGGGCGAACCAGTTCGACCCCGCGCGCGGGGAGGCGGCGGCCTGGCTCGGCGCCATCGTGCGCCACGCCGCCCTTGATCTCGCCCGCGCCCGCGGCCGGGAGACTCCGACCGACGACCCATCGCTCGGCGATGCTCCGGTGGAGCCCGAGGCGCTCGACCGCATCGCCGCCGAGCAGGAGGGCGCGCGGCTCCGCGACTGCCTCGCCCTGCTCGACGCGCGCAACCGCCAGGGCATCGTGCTCGCCTTCGTCCACGGCCTCTCCCACGCCCAGATCGCGGCGCGGCTCGAGGAGCCGCTGGGCACGGTGAAGGCCTGGATCCGCCGCGGCCTCTCGCGCCTTCGGACCTGCCTCGCATGATCCCGCAGGAGCCCGAGGAACTGGACCTTCTCGCCGCGGAGCACGTGCTCGGCACGCTCGACGCACGCGATGCCGCCGAGGTCGAGCGCGCCCTGCCCACCAATGCCGCGCTGCGCGATGCCGTGGCGCGCTGGGAGCGACAGCTCGCCCCGCTCACGATCCTTGCGCCGCACGTCGCGCCACCGGCCGATCTCTGGCCGCGCATCGCGGCCGCCCGGGCGGCCCAGGCGACCGCTCCCGTGGTCCCGCTGCACCGGCCGCGCCTCTGGCAGGGCTGGGCCATCGGTGCCACCGCCGTCGCCGCCGGCCTCGCGACGCTCCTGCTTGTCCGACCGCCGGAGACGGAGCGGATGATGACCGTGCTGCTCACCAGCCGCGACCAGCCCGCCTGGGTGGTGGAAGCCGCAGGCGGCGAACTCCGTCTCGCCGGCATCAATGCCCGTCCCACGGAGCCCGGCCGCGTGCAACAGCTCTGGGCCCTGCCGCCGGGAGCGACGGCACCGACATCGCTCGGCCTGATCCCGTCGGATGGGCGACAGACCTACTCGACGACCGCCATCCGCCCGGTGCCCGGCATGCTCATCGAGATCTCGCTCGAACCGCCGGGCGGCTCTCCCACCGGCCGCCCGACCGGCCCGATCCTCTTCATCGGCCGGCTCGCGGAGGCACGGCCGTCATGACGCGCGGCGCATGAGCGCGGGCGCGTGACGCGGGGTCGGGCGGGGCTGCTCCTCGTCGCCGTGCTCCTCTCCGCCACGCGCGCCGCCGCGCAGCCGCTTCCACCGGAGGTCGAGTCGGCGCGCACGGCCTTCTCCGAGGCTTGCCGACGCGCCGGCGGCACGGCCACCTTCGGCGACGGCTTCCTGCGTCGCGCCAACATCACGCCCGACGGACGGCCGGACTACGTGCTCGACGCGCGCGCCATCTCCTGCCCGACAGACTCACTTCTCTACTGCGGGTCCGGCGGCTGCGACGTGATCGTCATCGCCTCCGTCGGCCGCACCTATCGCCGCATCCACGACACCACCGCGCGCGGGGTCGCGCTGCGTCCGCGCGCACGCGGCGACCTGCTTCTCCTGACGCTCCACGATTCTAGTTGTCCGCCCGCACGTCCCGCCTGTCAGGCCGCGCTCGCCTGGAACGGACGTCGCCTCGCGCCGTGGCGCGATTCCATCACGAACACGACACCCCTGCGTCCAAACCGCTGAAGCCTCCGTAAGGCGGGCAGCGGGACGACAGCGTTCCGCTCCCCTCCTCGGAGAGAAACGCATGTCCCGAACCCTCCGCGCCGCCCTGCTCGCCGGCGCTGCCTTCCTCGGCCTGACGGGCGGTGCGGGCGCGGCAACCCTGATCGGCCTCACGGCCGAGGGAAGCCTCGTCCGCATCGACACCGAGACGCGCCGCGCCTCCGCCCCGGTCCGCGTGACCGGCGCGAACGGCGCGCTGCTCGGCATCGACGTGCGTCCGCGCGACAACATGCTGTACGGCGTCACGGCGGCCGGTCAGATCGTGCGGATCGACCCGATGAGCGGCCGCGCCACGCAGGTCTCGATGCTGAACCAGCGCTTCGAGTCCGGCGGCCGCGCCGTGGTGGACTTCAACCCCGTGGCGGATCGCCTGCGCCTGATGGGGATGAGCGGGATGAACTTCCGCGTCAACGTGGACACCGGCGAGGTCGCGACGGACGGCCAGCTGAAGTACGGCGCGGACACGCCGCTCTCCGGCACGCAGCCGCGCATCACCGCGGGCGCCTACACCAACAGCATGATGGGCGCGACGCAGACCGCGCTGCTCACCATCGACAGCGCCCTGGGCCAGCTCAACCTGCAGGCGCCGCCGAATGACGGCGTGCAGGGGATGCGCGGGCAGATTGCCGGCGGCGTGCCGGCGGGCGCCGCCTTCGACATCCTCTCCGACGGCACGACGAACACCGGCTATCTTCTGGCCGGCGGCGTCCTGCACACGCTCAACCTGGAGAACGGCACCCCGACCGCGCTCGGGCCGGTTTCCGGCAACACCGTCGGCGACATCATCGACATCGCCGCGATGCGCTGAGAACGGCGGGCAGTAGCCCCGACCGGTCATACCTCAAGACCTCGGGGGGGGGCGAAGCACGTCGCCCTCTCCCCAGACGTTCTCCGCTCGTCGTGTCAGGACGTGCGCAGGTCCGTCAGGGGCAGACCCTGCCACGCCGAGATCCAGGCCGGCAGCGCGCTGGCCGGCAAGGGGCGCCCCACGGCATGGCCCTGGGCATTGTCCACCCCCGCGCGCGCGGCCGCGCGCCACAGGGCAGGGCTGGACACGCCCTCGGCCGTCACCCGCATGCCTCGCGCCCGGGCGCGGGCGACCAGTCGCTCCACCGCGGCGCGGCAGCGGCGGGAGTGAGGCATGCCATTGATCAGGTGGCGGTCGAGCTTGATGCCTGCGAAGGGCAGGTCGAGCAGCGCCTCCCGGTCGTCGTCCAGGGCCATGTCGTCCGCGACGACCGCATGGCCCGCGGCGCGCAGCCGCAGCAGCGCCGACCGCAGCGCGCCGAGGTCGCGCACCGGCGTCGTCTCCGTCAGTTCCAGCCGCAGGCAGGTCGGGGGCAGGCGCAGGCTTCGGCAGAGCGCGGCGAGGAAGGACGCGGTGTCGGCCCGCAGCATCACCTCCAGCGACAGGTTGATCGACACGTTCAGGCCCGCCGCCGGGCCGCCTGCCCGGCGCATCGCCGCGAGGTCATCGGCTGCCCGCCGGGCGACGACGCGCGCGAAGGCCGTCGCGAGCCCGGTGCGCTCGACGAGCGGCATGAAAAGATCGGGGCTGAGGGGAGGGGACCCCGCCGGCCGCACCCAGCGCGCCAGCGCCTCCGCCCCGATCGCCTGGCGGTCGCGTAGGCGCACGATAGGTTGGTAGCGCAGCACGATCTCGCCCCGGGTCAGGCCGTCGGCGAGGCTGGCCGCATCCGCCGCCTGGGCGGCGACGGGGCTGCCCGGCCCGGCCCGGCGCTGGCCGGATGGCCCCTCCCGCGGCGCCTCGCCGCACCGGAGGATGCGGACTTCGGTCGGGGAGAAGGGGTCGCGCGCCGCTTCTTCGAACGCCGGCCAGCCCGGCAGCTCGATCAGCGCGTCCGAAACAACCCCGTCCGGAGGACTGCCGGGCCCGACCAGATGGGCCATCGTCCGGCGCAGCCCATCCATGGCCACCGGGGCGAGACCCATCCCGGCCAATGCCCCGCAGAGCTGCTCGCCGCGCTCTGCGTCGCGGGCCAGAACAAGAAGATCCGGGGCCGGGCGCCGCGGCAGCCGCGAGGAGTTCGGCCGTGATAGCGCTGCCTGGCGCACGAGGGCTCCGTTCCGACCCCACTCCGGGCCGTTCGTCTCAATTTATATAACTAAACTCTCAATTTGGACAATACTCTTTCAGAAGCGCGGCGGAATGATGGCAGTTACACCGGCTCAGCCACGGGAAACGGGCCAGGGCGCCGTCTCCCAGCGAAGCCGCAGGCTCGCCAGATCCCGCGCGATCACCTCGCCCCACCCGCGGGAGCCAAGGGCCCGCGGCGCGGCGCCGAACGTCTCGGACTGGGCCGCGAACTCCGGATCGGCCGTGGAGGCGCGGAGAGCGCCGGCCATCTCGTCCACCACGTCGCGCACCGCCCCTGCTGGCAATGCGAAGCCCCGCTGCACCGAGGCGACGAGCGGCACGCCCGTCTCGGTCAGCGTCGGGACGTCGGGCAGGAGCGGCGTGCGCTCCGCCGTGGCGACGCCCAGGGCGACGAGCCTGCCGTCCCGCAACGCGACGATGCACTCGGGCAGGGTCAGGAAGGCGGCGGCGGCGTTGCCGGCCAGCGTTGCCATCCGCGCCGCCCCGGCCGAGGGAAAATGGAGCTGCGACAGCGGCAGCTCCGCCTCGACCTGGGTCGCGGCATGGGCGGCGGCGCTGCTGGGCGGCGGAAGAGCCAGCGGTCGGTCGGGCGAGGCCCGGCCGCGCCCCGTCAGGGCGGTGATCTCGGTCCCCGGCACGGCCACCAGCACCACCGGCTCCTCAGTCACGGCGCCGACGAGGCGGAGCTTGCCGAGGAGCCCCGTCGCGTCCCGCTCGACCATGCGGGCCAGGATGAAGGGTGTGGCCGCGTAGCCCAGGACCGTGCCGTCTGCCGGCGATTCCGCCAGCTCCCGGATCGCGGTGAGGCCACCGTCGCCGACGCGGTTGGCGACGGTGACACCCACCCTCGGCAGGTGCCGCTCGAGGAAGGGGGCGAAGCCGCGGACCCAGCGATCCGCCGCGCTGCCGCCAGGGGCGCCCACGAGCAGGCTGATGCTGCGGGGGCGGGGCGCGGGAAGGGAGAAGCGATCGGTCGGCGACTGGGCGGCGAGCGGCCGGGCCAGCCCCGCCAGGCCGGTGGCGAGGAGGGCGCGCCGCCCGGCGCCGGTCACGGCTCGGTCGCCGCCCGCGGCGCCGCGGCGCGCGCCGGTGCCGCCGGCTTCGCCACGGCCTCCGTCCCCCGCCGCAGCCGGTTCTCCCCGAGGAAGAGAAGGATCGGCGCCGCGATGAAGATCGAGGAGGAGGCGGAGACGACGATGCCGAAGAGCATCGTCCAGGCAAAGCCCGAGAGGGCGTCTCCGCCGAACAGCGCCAGCGGCAGGGCCGAGAGGAAGAGCGTCATGGAGGTGCCGAGGGTGCGGTTCAGCGTCTCGTTGATCGATCGGTCGATCAGCTCCCGCAGCGGCATCGTCTTGAACTTGCGCAGGTTCTCCCGCATCCGGTCGTAGACCACGACCTTGTCGTTCGCGGAGAAGCCGATGATCGTCAGGATCGCGGCGATCGAGGTGAGGGAGAACTCGATCCGCGTCACCGCGAGGAAGCCGACGACCTTCGTCGTGTCGAGGATGAGCGTCGCGATGGCGCCCACCGCGAACTGCCACTCGAAGCGGAACCAGATGTAGACCAGCATCGCGCCGAGCGAGATCGCCAGCGCGATCAGCCCGCCCTGGAAGAGCTCGTCCGAGACGCGGTTGCCGACCGCCTCGGTTCGGAGGATGCGGGTGCCGGGGGCCGCCTGGTCCAGCGCGCCGCGCACGCGGGAGACGGCCTGCTGCGTCGCCGCCTCCTCCCCCTGCACGGGCAGGCGGATCAGCACGGTGGAAGCGTCGCCGAACTCCTGGATGCCGACATCGCCGAGGTTGAGGTTCGACACCGCCGTGCGGAGCTGGCCGAGATCGGCCGCGCCGGGCGTGCGGGCCTCCATGATGATGCCGCCCTTGAAGTCGATGCCCTTCTCCAGGCCCGGGTAGAAGGCGAGCACGACCGAGGCGGAGGAGAGGATCGCCGAGACGACGAGGCCCATGATCCGCCCGCGCATGAAGGGGATGCGCGTATCGTCGGGAACGAGGCGGAACAGGGGGCGCATGAGGATGCGGAGCATGGCGTGTTCCCCTTACACCGGCAGCTCGCGCGGGCGGCGCGCGCGGTACCACCAGGAGACGAGCAGCCGCACGAGCGTCGTCGCCGTCCACATCTGCACGACCGTACCGATCGCGACCGTCACGGCGAAACCCTTCACCGGCCCGGAGCCGAAGGCATAGAGGCAACCCATGGCGATCAGGTTCGTGAGGTTGCTGTCCATGATGGTGCCGGACGCCTTGGTGAAGCCGGCCTCCAGCGCGTTGACGGGCGGTCGCCCGGCCCGGGTCTCTTCCCGGATGCGCTCGTTGATGAGGATGTTCGCGTCCAGCGCAGTACCGAGGGTCAGCACGATGCCCGCGATGCCGGGCAGCGTGAGCGTCGCCTCCAGCAGGGAGAGCGCCGCCATCATCAGCATGAGGTTGATCAGCAGAGCGACGTTAGCGAACCAGCCGAGCAGCCCATAGGCGAAGCCCATGTAGAGGAAGACGAAGACCGCACCCGCGGCCAGGGAGATGGTCCCGGCCCGGATGGCGTCGGCACCCAGCTCCGGTCCGACCGTCCGCTCCTCCACCACCGTCAGCGGGGCGGGCAGGGCGCCCGCGCGCAGCAGCACCGCCAGGTCGTTCGCGGTGCGCGCGGTGAAGGAGCCGCTGATCTGGCCGCGGCCGCCGGTGATCGGCTCCCGGATGACGGGGGCGGTGATCACCTTCTCGTCCAGCACGATCGCGAAGGGACGGCCCACATTCTGGCGCGTCGTCTCGGAGAAGCGGCGGGTGCCGATGGAATCGAAGGCGAAGTTCACCACCCACTCGCCGTTGCGGCTGTCCTGGCCGGCGCGGGCGTCGGACAGGTTCGCGCCGTCCACCTCCACGCGGCGGCGCACGGCGTAGCGGCCGGTCTGCTGCCCGCCGCGCTCCTCGCCCTGCAGGAACTGCACGCCGGGGGGCGGGGCGGTGCCGGCGTTCGGGTTCGCCGTCTCGTCCAGCAGGTGGAAGGTCATGCGGGCCGTGCGGCCCAGCAGGTCCTTGATCCGGTTCGGGTCCTCGACGCCCGGAAGCTGGACGAGGATGCGGTTCTGCCCCTGGCGGGCGATCAGCGCCTCGGCCACGCCGGTCTCGTCGATGCGGCGGCGGACGATCTCGATGGACTGCTCCACCGCGCCGGAGGCGCGGGCAATCAGCGCCGCCTCGGACAGGGTGGCCGTCACCGTGCCATCCGGCGTGGTCGCCACCTCGATGTCGGGCTGGGTCGCGCCGGTCTGGGATCCGCGGACGGGCACGGGGTTCGCCAGCTCCCGCAGCTGGGTCGCGGCGGCCTCCGCCTGCGCCGCTTCGCGGACACGGAAGGACATGCGGCGGTTGTTCGGGTCCGCCGCGAGGTTGACGTAGCCGATATTGGCCGTGCGGAGCCGGGTGCGGGCGCCGTCCGTCAGGCTCTCCACCCGCTCCCGCACCACGGCGTTCAGGTCCACCTCCAGCAGGAGGTAGGACCCGCCGCGCAGGTCGAGGCCGAGCGAGATCTGCCGGGCCCAAGTGGGCAGCGACGACTTGGGCACGAGGTTCGGGATGCAGAGCAGCAGGCCCAGCGCCACGACGCCGAGGATCGCGGCGACCTTCCACCGCGCGAAGTACAGCATGGCCGAGGCGGCCCCCCAGATTGGCAGATATGCCGGCGGGCGCCCCTGCGCGGGGGCGCCCCGAAACCGGCCGGAACATGCGTCCCGGCCGCCCCCGATGCAACCCTCGGCGAAACCGGCGGGCAGGCGGCGTTTCCACCGGGGCCGCGCACGGGTTAAGGACCCGGCCGATCTCAGGTAAGGGGCGGATGATGCGGCTGCGGGTCGGGGTTCTGGGCGCCGGGCATTTCGGGCGCTTCCACGCCCTGAAGGCGGCGAAGGGCGCCCGGATCGAGCTGGTCGGCCTGCACGATGCCGACCCGGCCAGGGCCGCCTCGGTCGCCGGGGAGGCCGGCTGCCCGGCTTTGTCCGCGGAGGCGGTCATCGCGGCCGCCCAGGCCGTCATCGTCGCGGCCCCCACGGCGTTCCACCACGGCCTGGCCGAGGCCGCGCTCTCCGCCGGCCGGCACGTGCTGGTGGAGAAGCCCATCGCCGCCACCCTGGCCGAGGCGGACGCCCTGGTCGCCCTGGCGAAGGCGAAGGGCGTGGTCCTGCAGGTCGGGCAGATCGAGCGCTTCTCCGCGGGGATGCGGGCCCTTCGCGCGGGGGGCGGGCTCGCCGCGCGGGTCGGGCGGCCGCTCTACCTGGAGATGCTCCGCATCGCCCCCTTCCGCCCGCGCAGCCTGGACGTGTCCGTGGTGCTGGACCTGATGATCCACGACCTGGACCTGGCATTGGCCATCACCGGTGCCCCGCTGGTCGGAGTTGATGCGGTGGGATCGAGCGTCGCCTCGCCCACCCTGGACATCGCCAATGCCCGGCTGCGCTTCGGCAACGGGTCGGTGGCCACCATCACCGCCAGCCGCGTGTCCCTCCACATGGAGCGGCGCCTGCGCCTCTTCGGGGACGCCGGCTACCTCAACCTGGACCACCTGAAGCGGGAGATGTTCTGGGTCCGCAAGGGAGAGGGCGAGCCAGTCGAGCAGGTGCCCGGCCACGGCCTCTCCCGCGAGACCTGGGCCGACAGCGACAGCCTGGAGGCGGAGCACGCCGCCTACGCCGCCGCCTGCCTGGACGGGGCGCCGGTGGAGGCGGACGGGGCCGCCGGCCGCGCCGCGCTGGATGCCGCCCTGCGCGTGGAAGCGGCGGTCAGGGCGTCCCTGGAGGCGGCGGGGGCGGGCTGAGACTCCGTCGCGCGCCGGGGCAACTTCCGGCAGTCTGCGCCCGATGGACATGCCGCCGCCGCTTCTCTCCCCGGGCCTGCGCCTCGCGGCGCGGGTGGGTCTCCTCCTCGGGCTGGTGCTCCTCGGCGGCTGGATCATCCATGGATTCCTGCCCGCCCTCGTCTGGGCGGTGATCCTGGCGGTCGCGACCTGGCCGCTCTACCGGCGGGCGCAGGAGCGGCGGTCCCGACCCTCCCGCGTCCTGCTGCCGACCCTGGCCACGGCCGCGCTCGCCTTCCTTTTCCTCATCCCGCTCGGCCTCGCCGGCCTGCAGCTGGCGCGGGAGGCGGCGAACGCCCTGCGCTGGTTCGCGGAGATCCGGGAGCACGGCGCCGCCGCGCCAGACTGGGTGGCCACCCTGCCGCTCGTCGGCGAATGGGCGACGGGATGGTGGAACGAGACCCTCGCCGCGCCAGAGGCGGGCACCGCCTTCCTGCACCGGCTGGGGGAGGGCGAGCTGATCGGCCTCGGGCGCCAATTCGGCGGGGCGCTGCTCCACCGGGCCGTGCTCTTCGGCTTCGCGCTCCTGGCCCTCTTCTTCCTGTTCCGAGACGGGGATGTGCTGGCGGATCAGGTTCACCGCGTGGCGGACCGCCTCTTCGGCCCGGGCTCCCACCGGGTCGCGGACCAGGTGACGGCCTCCGTGCGCGGCACGGTGAGCGGGCTGGTCCTGGTCGGGCTCGGGGAGGGTGTGCTGCTCGGGATCGCCTACGCGGTGGCGGGCGTGCCGCATCCCGTGCTGCTGGGCGCGCTCACCGGGGTCGCGGCGATGATTCCCTTCGCGGCGCCGGTGGTCTTCGGAGCAGCGGCCCTGCTGCTGCTGGCGGCCGGGAAGCTGGCGGCGGCCATCGGGGTCTTCGCCTTCGGCGCGCTCGTGCTCTTCGTCGCGGACCATGCGATCCGCCCTGCGCTGATCGGCGGAGCGACGCGGCTGCCCTTTCTCTGGGTCCTGCTGGGCATCCTGGGTGGGGTGGAGGCCTTCGGGTTGCTCGGCCTGTTCGTCGGCCCGGCGGTCATGGCCGTGCTGGTGCTGCTGTGGCGCGACGCGGCGGGGGAGTCGCCCGCCGCGCTGCATCCTCCCGGGATCGACAATCCGGGCTGAGCATCCGCCCAACGCGGTTGCCGGCCCGGCACGGCGCTGGGCGGCCTCGGCTGGGCCGGAGCGACGACCCGCTTTTCAGGACCGCGCCGCCCCTTCCGGTGCCTCACCCGCCAGATCGTCCAGGATGGGGCAGTCCGGCCGCCCGTCGCCGTGGCAGTGCGTAGCCAGGTGCCGCAGCGTGGCCGCCATGACCGAGAGGTCCCGGGCCTTCGCCTCCAGCGCCTCCACATGGGCCAGGGCGAGGCGCTTCACCTCGGCGCTCGTCCGCGCCCGGTCGCCCCAGAGGGCGAGCAGCTCCCGGATCTCGGCGATGCTGAAGCCGAGGTCCCGCGCGCGGCGGACGAAGCGCAGGGCGTGGACCTCCGCGTCCCCGTAGTCGCGGTAGCCGGAGTCCCGGCGCGCGGCGGCGGGGAGGAGCCCCACCGCCTCGTAATGCCGGATCATCTTCGCTGAGACGCCGGAAGCGGCGGCGGCTTCCCCGATCTTCATGGCGCCGCCCCCGTGCCCATCAACGGCGCACGGAAGCCGCGCAGGCGGAGGGCGTTGCCAACGACGAACACGCTCGACAGCGCCATGGCGGCTGCGGCCAGCACGGGGGACAGCAGCCCGGCCATCGCCACCGGGATCAGCACCACGTTGTAGCCGAAGGCCCAGGCGAGGTTCTGCCGGATGTTCCGCAACGTCGCGCGGGACAGGGCCACGGCGGTCGCGACGCCGCGCAGGTCGCCGGCCATCAGCACGACCTCCGCGCTCTCGATCGCGATGTCGGTGCCGGTGCCCACCGCGATCCCGATATCGGCGGCGGCGAGGGCCGGGGCGTCGTTGATGCCGTCGCCGACGAAGGCAACACGGCGACCGCCCGCGCGCAGGCGACGGAGGGTGTCCACCTTCTCCTCCGGCCGGACCTCCGCCACGACCTCGGAGATGCCGAGCGGGGCCGCCACGGCCTGCGCGGTGCGGCGGTTGTCTCCGGTCACCATGGCGGCGCCCACGCCGAGCTGCCGCAGCGCGGCGAGGGCGGGCGCGCTCGTCGGCTTCAAGGGATCCGCCACGGCCAGCACCGCCGCCAGCCGCCCGTTCACCGCGGCAAGGATCGGGGTGCGTCCGGCATCGGCCAGCCGCGCCGCCTCGGCCGAGAGGGGGGCCACATCCACGCCGAGAGAGGTCAGGAACCGATCCGTTCCGACCTCCACGCGGTGTCCCGTCACGGTCGCGCGCACGCCTCCGCCCGGGATGGTCGCGAAATCGGTGACGGCGGGGACCGGCAGGCCGCGCCGGGCGGCGGCGTCGCGGATGGCGGCCGCGATGGGGTGCTCGCTCCGCGCCTCGGCGGAGGCGACCAGGGGCAGCACCTCCTCCGCGGTGAAGCCCGGAGCGGGGACGAGGTCGGTCAGGGCGGGGCGGCCCTCGGTCAGCGTGCCGGTCTTGTCGAGCGCCACCACCGAGACGTCCTGCAGCGACTGGAGCGCGGCGCCGCGACGGAACAGCACGCCGAGCTCCGCCCCGCGGCCGGTGCCGACCATGACGGAGATCGGCGTCGCCAGCCCCATGGCGCAGGGGCAGGCGATGATGAGCACCGCGACCGCCGCGACCAGCGCGTGCGGCAGGTTCGGGCCGAGCCAAAGCCAGCCGAGGAAGGTCAGGGCCGCAACCGCCATGACGGCGGGGACGAACCATCGCGTCACCCGGTCCGCCAGCGCCTGGATCGGCAGCTTGCCCCCTTGTGCCTCCTCGACCAGCCGGACGATCCGGGCCAACACCGTCGCGGACCCCACGGCCGTGGCGCGCACGCGCAGCGCGCCGGCGCCGTTCACCGTGCCGCCCACCACCGCATCGCCGGCGGCCTTCCGCACTGGGATGGACTCGCCGGTCACCATGCTCTCGTCGAGGTGCGAATCGCCATCCAGCACGGTGCCGTCGGTCGGCACCCGCTCACCCGGGCGAAGGAGGAAGACATCGCCGAGCCGCAGGGAGGCGGCTGGGATCTCCTCTTCCCCTCGTGCCCGCTCGACCCGCGCCGTCGGGGGCTGCAGGTCCAGCAGGTGGCGGATGGCGGCGGAGGCGCGGCCGCGGGAACGGGCCTCCAGCCAGCGGCCCAGCAGGACGAGGGCCACGATCACCGCCGCCGCCTCGAAATAAACATGACGCCCATCGGTAGGCACGAGACCCGGCGCGACGGTGACGACAGCGGAGTAGGCCCAGGCCGCCGCCGTGCCGAGGGCGACGAGGGAATTCATCTCCGGCGCGCCGCGGAAGAGGGCGCGCCACCCGATCCGGTGGAAGCGTAGGCCGGGTCCGAAAAGGGCGGCCGTGGCGAGGGCGAGCGCGATCCAGCGCCAGGTCGCGCCGCCCACCGCGTGGTGCAGGGCCGGGAACAGGTGGCCGCTCATCTCCACGAGGAAGAGCGGCGCGGCGAGGGCCATCGCCAGGATCGTGTCGCGCCGCAGCCCCGCTTCCTCCCCGGCCTCGGGCGGGGCGGCGTGATGGACGTGCGGGGCCGCCGCGGCGTGAACGTCTGCGGCGGGCGGCGGCGCGTCCGCCATGGGAGCGTAGCCGGCCTTCCGGATCGCCTCCTCGATCGTCGGCCGGTCCGGCGCGCCGGGGTCGTGGCGCAGCGTGGCGCGCCGGGTCGCAAGGTTCACCGAGGTCGCGTGGACGCCCGGCAGCGCCGCGAGAGCGCGCTCCACCCGCCCGGTGCAGCCGGCGCAATGCATGCCTTCCACCGCGACCTCGGTCACCGCTTCCGGTGAGGCGTAGCCGGCCGCGGCCACGGCAGCGCGCAGGGCGGCGGGGTCCAGAGCCTCGCCCTCCACCAGGGCGCGGCGGGTCGCGAGGTTGACGGAGGCTGCGGTGACACCCGGCACGGCGGCCAGGGCGCGCTCCACGCGGCCGGCGCAACCGGCGCAGGTCATGCCCTCCACGGGCAGGGAGAGGCGGGCAGGGGCTTCGGTGACGCTCATCGGGGTGTCCTTCCGCCCGCTCAGATGGGGCTTCCCATCGTGGGAAGGTCAAGGACGTGAAGATTTCCGGCCGGGGCTTGTCGGCAGGGGGCGGGCTCGGGCGTCATCCGGGGGTACAGATGGGGACGCCGCATGGCCCGCATGATCTTCGTGAACCTTCCCGTCGCCGACCTGACACGGGCGATCGCCTTCTACGAGGCCATCGGCGCCCGGAAGGAGCTGCGCTTCAGCGACGACACCGGCGCCTGCATGGTGATCTCCGAGACGATCACCGTGATGCTGCTGACGCACGCGAAGTTCGGCGGGTTCACCCCGCGCCCGATCGCCGACGCCCGCAAGGCGACGGAGGTGCTGCTCTGCCTCTCCGCCGAGAGCAAGGTGGCGGTAGACGAGATGGTGGGAGCCGCGGCCGCGGCCGGGGGCGGGGCGGACCCGGCGCCGAAGCAGGATTACGGCTTCATGTATGGGCGCGCTTTCGAGGACCCGGACGGGCACATCTGGGAGGTGATGTGGATGGACCTGGCGGCCTTCGACGCCTGGCGTGCGCAGCAATCCGCGGCCTGAGGGGAGGGGACGATGCCCGGATTCTCGACCTGCCTCTGGCTCGCCGATCAGGCCGAGGAGGCGGCGGCCTTCTATGTCGCGGCCTTCCGCCACGGCGGCCGCCCGGCCGAGCAGGGCCGGATGCTGCGCGCGGGATCGGCGGGGCCGAGCCCGCCCGGCAGCGTGATCCTGGCGACCGTCACGCTGGACGGCCAGGAGCTGCAGCTCCTGAACGGCAACCCGCAGTTCCAGCCCAACCACGCCGTCTCCCTCTCCATCACCTGCGAGGACCAGGGCGAGGTGGACCGCTTCTGGGAGGCGCTGGGCGAGGGCGGGAAGGAGGTGGCCTGCGGCTGGGTGACGGACCGCTACGGCCTCTCCTGGCAGGTGGTGCCGCGGCGCCTGCCGGAGTTGCTGACGGACCCCGACCCCGCCCGCGCCGCGCGGGCGATGAAGGCCATGATGGGCATGGTGAAGATCGACGTCGCCGCGCTGGAGCGGGCCGTGGACGGCGGTTGAGGCCGGATCACCGCGGCGGCAGGCTGCGCAGCCAGGCGAGCAGGTCCTCCTGGTCCTGCTGGCTCAGCCCGGCGTAGTAGGCGTAACCCATGGGCGGCCGCAGCGGCGTGCCGTCGAAGGCGATGCCGCGGGTGATCGCACGCAGGATCAGTGAATCCTCCACCCGCCCGAGGCCGGTCGGCGTGATGTTGGCGGCCGCCGCGCTGCCCCAGGGACCCGAGAAGATCTGCCCGCCGGCGCCGATCTGCGACCAGTCGCGCTGGCCGCCCGCGCCCATCGGCGTGTGGCATTCCGTGCAATGGGCGATCGGTCCCGCCAGGTAAGCGCCGCGGGAGATCGCGTCGTTCGCCGGGCCGGGCACGGGCTCGGTGATGGGCGGGCCGTAGGAGGCGGGCAGGGGGATGTCGTAGCGGGACGGCTCCACTCGGTTCACCACCGGCGGGACGGTGCGGAGATAGGCGACCATCGCCGCCACGTCCTCGTCCGAGATGCCGCGGTAGAGCTCGATCGGCATGGGCGGGCCGATGATGGTGCCGTTGGGGCGGCGGCCCTCCCGGATGGCGGTGGCGATCTGCGCGTCGGTCCAGCGGCCGATGCCCGTCTCCGGATCGGGTGTGATGTTCGGGGCGACGGCGCGGAAGACCGGCTCTTCGAAGACCATGCCGCCGGCGAGGCCGCGGCCGGGCAGGTCGCCTTGCGGGCCCTTGGGCGTGTGGCAGTTGCCGCAGGCGCCGGCGACGTTGACGAGGTAGGCACCGCGCGAGAGGCGATCCGCCTGCGCCGCCGCCGGTCCCGCCCAGAAGGCCAGCCCGGCCACGACGAACGACGCCAGGCCGAGGCCGACGAACCGCATCCCCATCCCCTGCTCCCCCACGGCGGCATCGCGCCGGCGCCGCAACCATCCGACAGGTCGGCGCGGCGTTCAATCTCCCGGCGAAAGGAGAGGGAACATCATTCCACCGGCGTGCGGCTCTCCACCATGGCGAGCAGCGTCTCCAGCCGGTCCGCCTCCTCCGCCGGCTTGTCGTGGCGCAGGCGGGCGATGCGGGGGAAGCGCATCGCGACGCCGGAGCGGTGGCGCGTCGAGAGCTGGGCGGCGTCGAAGATCACCTCCAGCACGAAGGTTTTCTCCACCTCCCGCACCGGGCCGAAGCGGCCGGTGGTGTGGTTGCGGACCCAGCGATCCAGCCAGACCAGCTCCTGGTCGGTGAAGCCGGAATAGGCCTTGCCGACGGGCACGAGTTCCCGCGTGCCGTCCTCGTTCGCGCGCCAGAGGCCGAAGGTGTAGTCGCTGTAGTAGCTGCTGCGCTTGCCGTGACCGCGCTGCGCGTACATCAGCACCGCGTCGACCGAGAGCGGCGCGCGCTTCCACTTCCACCACAGCCCCTTCACGCGGCCCGGCACATAGGCGCTGTCGGCCCGCTTGAGCATCAGCCCCTCGATCGAGGCGGCGCGGGCGGATTCGCGCAGGGCCGAGAGGTCCGACAGCTGCGCGAACGGCACTCCTTCCGACAAGTCCATGCGGGGCGGGGCGTGGCGCGCGAACCAGGCTTCCAGCCGCGCGCGGCGGCCATCGAAGGGCAGGGCGCGCAGATCCTCCTCCCCCTCGAGAAGCAGGTCGTAGAGGCGGACATGCACCGGATAGTCCCGGAGGAGCTTCGGGCCGATCACCTTGCGGTTCAGACGCTGCTGCAGGTCGGAGAAGGGCGCGACGACGCCGTCCCGGACCACCAGCAGCTCGCCGTCCAGCACGGCGTGGAAGTCCATCGCCTCTGCGATCTCGGGGAAGCCGTTGGAGATGTCCTCCCCGGTGCGGGACCACATACGGCGTCCGCCCGGGCCGGCGGTGAGCTGGACGCGGATGCCGTCCCATTTCCACTCGGCGCGCCAGTCGCCGGGGTTGGCCTCCACCGCGGCGATGTCGGCCGGGGCCTCCAGCGGGTGGGCCAGCATCAGCGGGCGGAAGACCGGGGCGCCGGCGGGGTCGGGACGGGGGCCGCGCCCCTCCAGCCAGCGGAAGAGGGGAAGGTAGGGCGGCGCGACGGCGTGCCAGACCTCCTCGATCTCGCCGACCTCCTGGCCCGCCCATTCCGCCAGCGCGGTCTTGGCAAGGCGGGCGGAGGCGCCGACCCGCAGCCCGCCGGTCACGAGCTTGATGAGGGCGAGGCGTCCGCCCGCGTCCAGCGTGTCCAGCCAGCCCTCCAGCAGCGCCGGCACCTCGGCGCGCGAGGCGAGCTCCAGGCCCTCCACCACCTCGCTGAGAGAGGGCGGCGGCGCGTTCACGCCGTGCCGCTCCGGCCAGATGAGGGCAACGGTCTCGGCGAAGTCGCCGACATAGTCGTGCGACAGCGCGAGCAGCACCGGGTCCACCCGGCTCTCGACCAGCGTGCGCACGACCATCGGCTTGGCGGCCGTGAAGGTCAGTTCCCCCGTCAGCGCGGCGAGGCCGACGCCACGGTCGGGATCCGGCTGCTCCGCGAACCAGCGGCGCATGAGCGCGACCTTCGCGTTGCGGCCGGGGGTGAAGAGAAGCCGTTCCAGCAGGTCCGCGAAGGCGGGCAGGCCGGTGGAGGCGGCCGTCGGGGCGGCCGCTTGCGCGAGAGGGCGTGACGCGGCCTCCGCGGCCCTTCCCTCCGGGCTCGCGGAGGTCTCGTCCGCCGCGCGGTGGACGGCGTCGAGGTCGTCGGGCGTCATGGCGCGCGCTTCGCCTCTGTGCCGGCCTCGGCGAGCGCGGCAGCGCGGGCGGCGTCGGCCTCCTCCTCGGTCGGCGGGGCCTCTGGGGCTCCCTCATCCTCCTCGTCGCCCCGCCCGACCAGATGAAGGGCGCGGCCGCGGATGCCGCGGAGGGAGAGGGCGTGGACGAGGGCGTCGTCGCGGCCATGGGTCACCCAGATGTCCGGCGCGCGGACCTCCTCGATCGTCTGGAGCAGCTCGTCCCAGTCGGCGTGGTCGGAGACGATGAGCGGCAGCTCCACCCCGCGCAGCTTCGCGCGCTGGCGCACCGTCATCCAGCCGGAGGCGGCGCAGGTCACCGGATCGGCCAGGCGCCGGGCCCAGGGCGTTGCCTCCGCGCTGGGGGGCGCGATGACGATCTCGCCGGCCAGGATCGGGGGATGGCCGCGCTTCAGTCCCTTCGGCACCGGCAGCAGCGGGCCGAGGGGAATGCCGAGCTCCTCATAGAGCGTGCACAGCTTCTCCACGGCGCCGTGGAGGTAGATCGGCCGGTCCCAACCTGCTTCTCGCAAAAGGGCGATGATCCGCTGCGTCTTGCCGAGCGCGTAGGCGCCGACGACGTGGGCGCGATCAGGGAACAGGGAGACGCTCGCGAGCAGGCGGCGGATCTCTTGGTCGGCCGGCGGGTGGCGGAAGACCGGCAGGGCGAAGGTCGCCTCGGTCACGAAGACGTCGCACTCCATCGGCTCGAAGGGCGCGCAGGTCGGGTCGCGGCGGCGCTTGTAGTCGCCGGAGACGACGATGCGGCTGCCCTTCCATTCCAGCGCCACCTGGGCGGAACCGAGCACGTGGCCGGCGGGGAATAGGGTGATCCGGACGCCGTTGTGGGTGACCGTCTGTCCCGTCGGGAGCGGCTGCTGCACGTCGCCCGAGCGCTCTTCCCCGAAGCGGGCGCGCATGATGGCCAGGGTTTCCGGCGTGGCGAGCAAATGGGCATGGCCCGGGCGGGCGTGGTCAGCGTGGCCGTGGCTGACCACGGCCCGGTCCACGGCACGCGCGGGGTCCACGTAGAAACCCCCCGGCTCGCAATACAAGCCGAGGGGCGTGACGGTCATCCAGGTCTCGGGATGGGCAGGCATTCCCCGATAGATCGGGGCCCAACGGCCCCGATCAAGCCATGGGTCAGGGCGCTGCGGCCTCGGCCATCTCGAGAAGCGCCTGGCCGTTGCTGCGGTCCCGCGCGACATTGGAGCCGCCGCACTGGGCGCCGGACATGGCGTTGGAACCGGGGTTGGTGATGGCGAGCTTCGTCCGCACGGCGCAGGCCAGCCGGTTGCGCATGGGACCGCCATTCCAGCGGCGGACGGCCTCCGCCCAGTCCCCGGTGCGCTGGTAATGGGAGCGGAGATAGGCCGCGCCCCAGTCGGCGGAGCGCATGGGGTCGAGCGGCCAGTCGGAGTTCCGGGCGTGGACCCGGGCGTTCACCTGCACGCAGCCTGCCATGAGGTAGGCGCCGCGCGGGGCGGCGGCGTAGAGGCGCCGCGCTTCCTCCGGCGTATCGGGGAAAAGGGAGCGGCCGCCGATGTTCATGGCGTAGGCGTGCAGCCCGGATTCCGCCAGCGCGATGGCCACCATGAGCCCTTCCGGAATCCGGTGGGCGCGCTCGGCCTGCCGGGTGGCGGCGAGGCAGGCGGCCCGCGCCTCACCGCCGCGGACCGCGACGCGTCGCGCGGCGCGGGCGGGGCGGGTGCGGGCGGCGGGCGCCGCGGCCTCGGCCAGCGCGGCCAAGGGTGCCGGTGGTGGAGGCAAAGGCAGAGGGTCCCCCGCAGCCGCGGCCACGATAGCTCGGCGCTGCGTGGTGCCGGGGTCCTGCGACGCTTCGAGAGGCGCCGGATGATCAGGTGGCGGAGCAGCGGCCGCGACTTCGGCCCGGACAGGATCGGTCTGGGGCGGGACCTGGGACGCCACCGGCGGGACGAGCGCGGCAGATCCGGTGTCGCCGGAGCCGGGCGGGAGTTCCGCGACCGGCGTGGCCTGTGCGGCCGGGATCTCCGGCGGGTCCTCCATCGCGCGGGCACACCCGCCCGAGAGCGACCCGAGGGCGAGGGTCATCGCGGAGGTAAGGGCAACCTGTCGAAGGCGGGAGAAGCGCCGGGTTGAGGCCGGGCGGTTGGAGGTCGGAGGGGCGCTCCGCGGCAAAGTGCACGGGAACGCCGCGTTGGGCTGCCGGCCGGTGAGGGCCGACGGGCGGGGCGCGGGCGTCATGCAGCCCGGCTAGCAGCAAGTCGAAGAGGCGCGCAACACCAAGTGACGCATAGCGCCGTGCGGGACCAAAACGAACGGCACCGGGGAAAGTTTCGCCACCTTGCCGCCGCATTCACCGAAGTTGACTCATTTCGGATTCACGACTTGCTGTGCCATGAAGACATGACCGGCGTTACTGAATTCGTCGCCGAAGCGTCAGTGATCTTGCCCGCTTCTTCATGGCTTCCGTTGGCCATTCACAAAATCCGGCGCTGCTCGGTCCGTCGATTGGGGCAGCATTAAGGCGGGTCAGACCAAGGTCACGGCGGCGAGGCCTTGAGGAGTTCTGTTCGTTCGCCGGACCCTTCAGCGACCGGTGCGAGGCCGAGTCCCACCAGTGCGGGGAAAGCAGGTAGGGTCCGAATGCGTGGGCGTGCTGGGCCATGATGTTATGGGCCCAAACGGTCGGACGTCCCCGCCCTCAGGTCCTCGGGGCGATGACCGGACGTGAGGGCGCGTCCGTGGTCGATGTGACGAGGGCGATAGTCGGCACGGCAACGCTCTCCGAAGTCAGGAGAGAAGTGCGCTGGCTGGACAAAAGCGTTGTGGGTGACGGCGCCGCGCCCGCCTGTCGGCTGCGCGCCCGAACACGGCGGATCGCGGTGGATCCGACGCCGTCCCCTGTTCCTCCCCAAACCCGGCCCGTCCGTGACGGCGGCGGCCGGACATTGCCCGGGTCCTGTATAAGACACAAGACATTTTTGGGCTTTGGAGAGTGTAAATGCCGCAACGAATGACATGGTTGAGCGTTGCGTCGGCCAATCTACCGCGCAGCTTTGGATGGCACGGTGGTAGCATGGGCGGCCACACCACCCCGCGGACAGGCCCTTGAACGAGATGCGGCGCCCTGGCGCCAGTCCCCTTTACGCACAGGTCGAAGCGATCCTGACGGATCGGATCGCTCGCGGCGACTGGCCACCGGGCCTGCTGCTGCCGGCAGAGCCCGACCTGGCCTCGGAGCTCGGCGTCTCGCCGGGAACCCTGCGGCGCGCGCTGGCGAGGCTGGAGCGGCGCCACCTCATCGAGCGTCGCCAGGGCCGCGGCACCTTCGTGGCCCAGCAGACGAGCGCCCAGGCGCTCGGCCAGTTTTTCCGCGTCCGCGACCTCTCGGGGAAGCCTGTGCGGCCCGAGACGGTGGTCACCGGGATCACCACCGGTCCCGCCATGGGGGAGGAGGCGGTCCGCCTGCGCCTCGTGCCCGGGGAGAAGGTGCATCGGATCGAACGGCTCCGCTCCCTCAACGGCGTGCCGCAGATCGTGGAGCGGATCGTCGTGCCTGCCGCGTTGTTCCCCGGCCTGAGCCTGCCGCTGGCGCCGCAGCGGCTGGAGACGGAGATCTACGTCCACTACCAGCAGGCCCACGGCATCATCGTGGTGCGCGCGGAGGAGACGCTGTCCGCCCGCGCGGCGAGCACCGAGGAAGCGCGTGCCCTGGGCCGCGAGCCCGGCGCACCCCTCCTGGTGATCGAGCGGATCACCTACGACGCTGCCGGCCGCCCGGTGGAGCTACGCGTGTCCCTGCTCGACACGCGCGACCACCGCTACGCCGTGGAACTGGTCTAGCGGATCAGGCCTGGGCCGGCGCCGTGGCCAGGCGCGCCGCGGCCCATCGGGCGCTGTCCGCCACCACGGGGTCGGGATCGGCGGCCAGGGCCTCGGCCACCGGCCGCAGGGCAGGATCGCCCGAATTGCCGATCGCGTTCAGCACGTTCCGCACGAAGCGCGCACGCCCGATCCGCTTGACCGGAGACCCGGAGAAGCGGGCCCGGAAGGCCGCGTCATCCAGCGCGGCGAGTTCCGCCAGTCGGGGGGCGATCAGGTCGTCGCGCGCCACCAGCCCGGGGACGGCCGTGGGCCGGGCGAAGCGGTTCCAGGGGCAGACCGCGAGGCAGTCGTCGCAGCCATAGATGCGGTTGCCCAGGCGTGGGCGCAGTTCCTCCGGGATCGGGCCGCGATGCTCGATCGTGAGGTAGGAGACGCAGCGCCGGGCATCGAGGCGGTAGGGAGCGGGGAAGGCGTCGGTGGGACAGGCAACCTGGCAGCGGGTGCAGGAGCCACAGCGGTCGGCGTGCGGCGCATCGGGTTCCAGCGCGAGGGTCGTGTAGACCTCTCCGAGGAAGAGCCAGGAACCGTGCGCGCGGGAGACGAGGTTCGTGTGCTTGCCCTGCCAGCCGAGCCCGGACTGCTGGGCCAGGGGCTTCTCCGCCACCGGCGCCGTGTCCACGAAGACTTTCACGTCACTGCCGACGAAGCGCGCGACCATCCAGCGGGCGAGCGCCTTCAGCCGCGACTTCACGAGGTCATGGTAGTCGCGGTGCCGGGCATAGACGCTGATCGTGGCGCGGTCCGGCCTAGCGAGGGAGGCGAGCGGGTCGTCCGCCGGCGCGTAGGACAGGCCGAGGGAGATGACCGACAGCGCCTCCGGCCACAGGGCCTGGGGATGGGCGCGCTGGTCGGCGCGGCCCTCCATCCAGCCCATCTCCCCGTGCATTCCGGCGGCGAGGAAGTCGGCCAGCCGGTCCCGCACCTCCGGGCCGAGTTCCGCGCGCGCGAAGCCGACGGCGTCGAAGCCGAGGCGCAGCGCCTCCGCACGGATCAGCGCGCGGGCGTCGTCGGTGGGAAGGTCACCAGTAGCCACGCATGAGGTCCGCGGCCCAGGCCGGCTGACGGACCTCGCCCCGCGGGTCGAAGTCCGGCATGTGCGGCTTGATGTCGAGCACCGGCGTGCCGTCCGCCGCGTCCAGCCCCTGCACGGTCAGCGTCAGCCCTTCGACCTTCAGCAAGCGGCAGGTGGTGACGCCCAGGCGGTTCGGGCGGGGCGATCCGCGCTGCGCCAGGATGCCCGTGACGGGCCAGTCCGGGTTACCGCGCGGCCGCCTTGCGCCGCGCTGGACCTTCGCAGGGTCCAGCCGGTCGAAGTGGAAGACGACGGTGATGTGGGAGAAGCTGTCGAGCCCGAGCGTGGCCGTCTCGTCGAGCAGGGTTGGGTCGAGGACGATTTCCGCGGTGACGGAATCCCAGGCGTCGTCCGACAGGTCCGCCCGGCCGCCGCGCACGCGGCCGAGGATGTCGAGCGTCACCCCGTCCACCGGTCAGCCCCGTCCGCGATAGGGCGGAACGCCCTGGTCCGGGATCCAGACCCCCTGCGGCGGCGCCCCCGTCTGCCAGAACACATCGATCGGCATGCCGCCGCGCGGATACCAGTAGCCGCCGATCCGCAGCCATTGCGGCGACAGCTCCGCCACCAGCCGCTTGGCGATGTCGAGCGTGCAGGCCTCGTGGAACGCGCCGTGGTTGCGGAAGGAGGAGAGGTAGAGCTTCAGCGACTTGCTCTCCACCAGCCAGTCCCCCGGCACGTAGTCGATCACGAGGTGCGCGAAGTCCGGCTGCGCCGTCAGCGGGCAGAGGGAGGTGAATTCCGGCGCCGCGAAGCGCACGAGATACGCGGTGCCGGGATGCGGATTGGGCACGCGCTCCAGCACCGCCTCCTCGGGCGTCTGGGGCGCGCGGACGGGGCGGCCGAGCTGGGTCAGGCCAGATACGTCGTGGTTCAAGAAACAGTCTCCTCCGCCGACGGTGGTTCGGCAGGCGGCGCAGCGGGGCCTTCGGCGGCCCAGCCGGCGGTGATGGCGGCGGCTTCCTCCGCATAGCGCCCGGCCCGGATGGCGCCGCGCAGGCGGGCCATGAGGGTCTGGTAGTAGCGGATGTTGTGCCAGGTCAGCAGCATCGGGCCGAGCATCTCCTCGGCCCGGATGAGGTGGTGGATATAGGCACGGGAGTGCCGCGTGCAGGCCGGGCAGTCGCAGTCCGGGTCGATCGGGCCGCCATCGTCGGCGTGCCGGGCGTTCTTCATGTTGAGCACGCCGCGGCTGGTATAGGCGCGCCCGGTCCGGCCGGACCGCGTCGGGATCACGCAGTCGAACATGTCCACGCCGCGGGCCACGGCGCCGAGGATGTCGGCCGGGGTGCCGACGCCCATGAGGTAGCGAGGCTTGTCGGTGGGCAGGTGGGACAGCGTGACGTCGAGCACGCGGAACATCTCCGCCTGGCCCTCGCCCACCGCGAGGCCGCCGATCGCGTAGCCCTCGAAGCCGATGGCGGTCAGAGCTGACGCACTTTCCCGCCGCAGCGCGTCGAAGACGCCGCCCTGCACGATGCCGAACAGACCATAGCCGTCGCGCGGGGTGAAGGCGGCGCGGGAGCGGGCGGCCCAGCGCATGGACAGGCGCATGGAATCCGCCGCCTGCGCCTCCGTGGCGGGGAACGGGGTGCACTCGTCGAAGCACATGGTGACGTCGGCATCGAGCAGGTGCTGGATCGTGATGCTGCGCTCCGGCGTCAGGCGGTGCTTGCTGCCATCCAGGTGGCTCTGGAAGGTCACGCCGTCCGGGTCGAGCTTCCGCAGGGCCGAGAGGGACATCACCTGGAAACCGCCGGAATCCGTCAGGATCGGGCCGTGCCAGTCCATCATCCGGTGCAGGCCGCCGAGGCGCCCGACCCGCTCCGCGCCGGGCCGGAGCATCAGATGATAGGTGTTGCCGAGCACCATCCGCGCGCCGGTCGCGCGCACCGCATCGGCGGTCATCGCCTTCACCGTGCCGGCGGTGCCGACGGGCATGAAGACGGGCGTCTCCACCTCCCCGTGCGCGGTGTGCAGACGGCCCGCACGGGCGGCGCCGTCCGTTGTCTCCAGCGTGAAGGAGAGCGGGCCGTTCATGCCGCGGCCTCCGAGGGGTCGTGCGGGATGAGGCAGGCATCGCCGTAGGAGTAGAAGCGGTAGCCCGACCGGATCGCGTGGGCGTAGGCCGCCTTCATGCGGTCGGTGCCGCCATAGGCGCAGACGAGCATGAAGAGCGTGCTCCGCGGCAGGTGGAAGTTGGTCAGCAGCAGGTCCGCCGCGCGGAAGCGGTGCCCGGGCAGCAGGAAGAGGTCCGTCAGGCCGCGGAAGGGGGTCATGGTGCCGTCCGGTTGCACCGCGCTCTCCAGCAGGCGCAGCGCGGTCGTGCCCACGGCGACGATTCGGCCGCCGGCGGCGCGGGCGGCATTGATCGTGGCGGCGGCTTCCTCCGTCACCTCGCCCCATTCGGCGTGCAGGGACTGGCCGCGCGGATCGTCCCCGCGCAGGGGCAGGAAGGTGCCGGCGCCGACATGCAGCGTGACGGTGGCGCGGCAGACGCCGCGCACCTCCAGCGCCGCCAGCAGCCGGTCGGTGAAGTGCAGGCTGGCGGTGGGGGCGGCGACGGCGCCGGGGGTGCGGGCGAAGATCGGCTGGTAGTCGTCCCGGTCCTCGGGGCGGGGGCCGTCGGGGCGGGCGATGTAGGGGGGGAGGGGGACTTCGCCGGCCTTCTCCAGCGCGGCGGCGAGGGCGGCGGGGTCGGGGCCGAAATCCAGGCGCACCGCTCCGCCCTCCGGCGCCGCGACGACGCGGGGCGAGAGGTCCGGCGCGCCCTCGATCGCCAGCACGTCGCCCTTGCGCAGGCGGCGGGCGTTGCGGACCAGGGCGTGCCAGGTGCCGTCCGCCTCGGCGCGGTTGAGCATGATCTCGACCCGCGCCTCGCCGCGGCGGGCACGAAGGCGCGCGGGGATGACCTTCGTGTCGTTCACCACCATCAGGTCGCCGGGCCGCAGCAGGTCCGGCAGGTCCGCCACGCCCCGATCGGCCGGCGTCCCCCCGACATGCAGAAGGCGGGCGGAATCCCGCGGCCGCGCGGGTTCCTGCGCGATCAGCGCTTCGGGCAGGTCGAAGCCGAAATCGGCGGTGCGGAGGGCGGGCAGCATGGGGCGGCGGGCGGTAGCCTGCCGGAGCCTGGGCGGCAAGGGCCGCCGCTCTGCAAGTCAAAGGCCGCTCAAGTTCAAGTAAAAGCGGGGTCCTGAACGGATCATTCGGCCGATCGTGACAATTCAGGAAATAACGACGACGTGAAAAACGTCTGGTGAACGCACGAAGACTTCCCACGCTCTTGACGTGGCACCGCGTCGCCGAGGGGTTTTGGCGGCGCGGCGCTTTCAGATTCCACTATTCCGGAGAATGTCACATGGCTGGCCTCAAGGAGATGCTCGTCGATCAGCTCAAGGACGCCCACAGCGCCGAGCGGCAGGCGATCCAGGCGATGAAGAAGGCCCTGCGCAACACGTCCGAGCCCCAGCTCCGCCAGGGGATCGAGGCGCACATCGCCCAGAGCGAGGAGCAGCGCGAGCGGGTGGAGCAGGCGCTCGAGATCGCGGGCGCGAAGGCCGGCCGCAAGGTCTGCGAGGCGATGCGCGGCCTGGTGGAGGAAGCGCAGCACGAGATGGAGGAGCAGGAGGAGAAGGGTCCGGTGATGGACCTCGTCATCATCGCCGCCCAGCAGCGCATCGAGCACTACGAGATCGCCGCCTACGGCACGATGGCGGAGCTGGCCAAGGCGACGGGCCAGCAGGAGATCGCCGAGCTGCTCGGCCGCACGCTGCAGGAGGAAAAGGCGCAGGACGAGGCGCTGACCGAGGTGACCCGCAGCGCCGTCCTGCCCGCAGCCCTGGCCGAGGAGAACGGCGAGGGCGAGGAGGAGGGCGAGGAGGCCCCCGCCGCGAAGCGCGGCGCCGCCCGCAAGCCCGCCGGCAAGCGCTGACCGAGGACAGGTAGAGGAGATCCTGATGTCCGAGAGCTACCGTGACACCTACGTCACCGGGCTGGTGAACGCCCGCGCGCTGGAGACCCAGGCGATCCAGCTTCTCTCCCGCCAGGTGGAGCGGCTGGAGAACTATCCGGAGGTGGAGGCGGCGCTTCGCCGCCACATCACCGAGAGCGAGCAGCAGCGGGACCGGCTCGACGGCATCCTGTCCGCGCTCGGGACTTCCGCATCCGGCGTGAAGGATCTCTTCACCGGACTGATGGGGAACGTGGCGGCGCTGGCCCATGCGCCGATGCAGGACGAGATCCTGAAGAACTCGCTCGCGAACTACGCCTTCGAGCACTTCGAGATCGCTTCCTACAAGTCGCTGCTGACGCTCGCCGAGCTGGCGGGCGACACGCAGGGGCCGACCGCCCTCCAGCAATCGCTCGCGGAGGAGCAGCGCATGGCACAGTGGTGCGAGGACAACCTCGACGCGATCGTGCGGAAATACGCGACGCTCACCGCCCAGGGCGCGAAGGCCGGCGTCTGACAGGCCGGGAAAGGACCTGATCCGGCGGGGCCGACGCGTCCACCCCGCCGGTCGGGACTAGCCGAAGGCGGGGGGCCTGGGACATACCTGGGCCCCCGCGCGACCTTTTCCGCACCGCGCGGCGAAGGAGCGCATGACGATGCAGGTGGACACCGACGCCTTTCTCTCCGACCTGCACGAGCTGCGCCGGATCGGCGCCTTCAAGACCGGCGTGCATCGCCCCACCTACAGCCCGGAGGACATGGAATCCCGCCGCTGGCTGATGGCGAAGATGGAGGCGTATGGCCTGAAGCCGGAGATGGACGGGATCGGCAACGTGCTGGGGCGCCATCCCGGCAACGGGCCGCGCCTGCTCGCCGGAAGCCATATCGAGAGCCAGAACGAGGCGGGCTGGCTCGACGGCGCGCTGGGCGTCGTCTCGGCGCTGCACCTCGCCAGATCGGGCCTGCCCGTGGACGTCGTCGCCTTCGCGGATGAGGAGGGGCACTACGGCGGCTTCATCGGCAGCCGCTCCTTCACCGGGTTGCTGGAGGAGGCGGAGATCGACCGCCTGTCCAACCGCTACCACGGCAAGCCGCTGCGCCAGGCGCTGGAGGAGGCCGGGCTGGCCGGCCGCAAGCGGATGCAGTTCGAGCCCGGCCGCTATAAGGCCTTCCTGGAGATGCACATCGAGCAGGGCCGCGACCTGGAGGGGAACGGCCTGCGGATCGGCGTGGTCACGGGTATCGTCGCCATCTGGCAGTGGAAGATCACCATCACGGGCCAGCAGAACCACGCCGGCACGACCACCATGGCCGAGCGTCGCGACGCCGGCCTGACGATGGTCCGACTGCTCGCGATGATCGATCAGGAATTCCCGCGCCACTGCGCCGAGCGCACGGTGTGGACAACGGGCCGCATCCTGATGACCCCGAACGCCCAGTCCATCATCCCCGGCACGGCCGAGGTGATGTTCCAGTACCGCGACGTGGACCGCGCCGTGCTGGACCGGCTGGAGATCGCGCTGCGCCGCTGCGTTGCCGAGAGCAACCGGCGCGAGCGCTGCCCCGCGGTGCTGGAGGCGGTGTCGAAGGCGGTGCCCGCCCTCTGCGACGATGGGCTGCAGGAGGCGCTGGCGGGCGCCGCGGAGGCGCTGACGCCGGGCGGTTGGCAGCGCATGCCCTCCGGCGCCGGGCACGACGCGCAGTACATGGCGCCGCACATCCCCTCCGCGATGCTCTTCGTCCCCTCGATCAACGGCATCAGCCACCACTGGACGGAGAACACGTCGGACGCCGACCTCGCGCTCGGGATGCGCGTGCTGGCCGAGGGGGCACGGCGGGCTCTGGCAGCCTGATAGGGCGTCGTCCCGTCCCCGCTTGACCACCGCGGGGACGGGCCGGATCGTTCCGGCGACGGAGCCGGGATGCCCGCGCGGCGGGCCGGAGAGCTCCCCGGAGGAATGTCCGATGATGCTCTCCTCGCGCGCTCGCGCCGGATTTCTGCTCGCGCTCCTGGCCATGGCCCCCTGCAGTGGGGCGGTGGCGCAATCCTACCCCTCGCGTCCCGTGCGGATGCTCGTCGGCTACCCGCCGGGCGGGACCTCCGACATCGTCGGCCGCGCCGTGGCCGGCAAGCTGGGGGAGGCGCTGGGACAGCCGGTCGTCGTCGAGAACCGGGGTGGTGCCGCGGGCCTGCTCGCGACGCTCGCGGCGGCGCAGGCACCGGCGGACGGGTACACGATCCTGCTGACCGCGTCCGACTTCACCATCATCCCCGGGCTGCAACGCACGCCGCGCTACGATCCGGTGCGGGATTTCATGCCGGTCGGGCGGGTCATCACCTATCCCCATGTGCTGGTGGCCTCGCTCGGCTCCGGCGTGACCTCCGTGGCGGAACTGATCGCGCAGGCGCGGGCCTGGCCGGGGGCGATCAACTACGCCTCCGGCGGCAGCGGCGGCAGCAACCACGTCTCGGGGGAATGGTTCCGGCTGCGGGCCGGGATCGACATCACCCACGTGCCCTATCGCGGCAATGGGCCGGCTATCGCGGACCTGCTGACGAACCGGGTGCAGCTTCTCTTCACGTCCATGGGGCCGGTGGACGCGCTGGTGCGGGGACGGGAGCTTCGCGCGGTCGCCGTGACCGGGCCGAACCGGCTGCGGACCGCGCCGGACATCCCCACGGTCAGCGAGAGCGGCCTGCCGGGCTACGACTTCATCAACTGGTACGGGCTGAGCGTCGTCGCCGGCACGCCGGAGCCGGTGGTCGCCCGGCTGCACGCGGCGCTGGTGCAGGCCATGGCCACGCCGGAGGTGCAGGCAGGGCTCGCGAGCCTCGGCGGCGACCTGACGGTCGGCACGCCGGCCGAGTTCGGCGCCCTGATCCGGGAGGAGATCGGCCGCTGGCACCAGCTGGTGCAGGCGACCGGCCTCCAGATCGAGTAAGCGTCCGGCCTAAAGCCGGCGCCCCGCCAGCCCCATGGCCAGGGCCGCGGCCAGGGCTTGGGACGCCACCCACCAGGGTTGCCACACCCCGAAGGAGGCGAGGAAAGTGACGGCGGCCGAGGCAAGGACGCCGAAGGCCACCGGCCCCGACCCCCAGGCGAGCGCGAGGACCAGCAGCCCCGCCAGGATCAGGCCGGGCCAGCCGAGTTCCAGCGCGATCTGGAGCGCGCCGTTGTGGGGGTGCAGCGGCATCCGCTCCACGCCCGGTGTCCGCGACCAGTCGATCCGCTCCCGCTGCGTCACGCCCAGCCGGGCGAGTGAGGCGGGGGAGGGGTTGTCGTGCCCGCCGGGAATGGCGCGGCTCGCCTCCATCCCCCAGCCCGTCAGGGGCTTCTCGGCCGCCCGCTCGATCGCGAAGTCCCAGATCAGCAGACGGTGCAGGCCGGACAGGTTGGCGCGTCCCGCGACCTCCGGGTTCAGGACCATCGGCATGAGCAGGGGCGCGGCGACCAGCGCCGCCGCGGCCGCCGTGCCGAGCAGGGCAGAGGCTGCCCGCCCGGCCACGGCCACGAGGCCCGCCGCGGCCAGTCCCGCCACCGCCGCGACCTTCGCCGTGTCCCCGGGCAGGATCAGGATCACCGCGGCCCCGGCGGCCGCGATGAGCCAGCGCCAGACACCGCGGATCGGCAGGGCGAGGACCAGCGGCAGCAGCAGCGCCATGACGGAGGCGGCGGGCTTCAACCCGAATTCGAGGCCCGGCCGGGTGGCCGAAAGCCCGCGCACCGCCATCCGCAGGCCCTGTCCCGTGAGGTGGTCCAGCGCGGCCGCGAGGAGCCCCGCCGCCAGCCCGCCCACCACCGCCCAGCCGAGGACCCGGCGGGCGCGCCAGCCATCCTCCAGCGCCGCCCGCCCGGCGGCGGAGGCGAGCAGGGCCAGCCCCGCCAGCGTCCCGGCCGCGGCGAGCGCCGCGCGCTGATCCGGTGCCCAGGCGGCGGAGGCGGCGCCCCAGGCCGCGAGGGCGAGCGCCATCCAGACGGCCGGCCCGCCGGGCCAGGGCCAGACCCGTGCCTCCCGCCGGTGCGCGATGACGGCCAGCAGCATCGTGACGATCGCGATGGGCGCCATGGCCTTTGATTGCAGCACGGCCGCGGTCGGCGCGATGGCGGCGCCGACGGCCAGCGGCAGGCAGGGCGCCCGCCACCAGGCGCGGGATCCGCCGTGCAGCGCGCCCAGGCCGGGACGGTCTCCGTAGTCGCTGGACCAGGCGATGCCGGTCCGGGACGCCTCGCTCATGGCGGCGTCAGGCGGCGGGCCGCGCCTCTCGCGCGATCTCGTCCGTCAGCGTGCCGAGCGCCCGGCCGAAGATGTCGAGCATCGCGTCCACCTCCGCCTCCGACATGATGATCGGGGGCGAGAAGGCGACCGTGTCGTTCGGCAGGGCGCGCAGGATCAGGCCCTCGGCCTCGCACGCCTTGACGAGGCGCGCGGCGACCCTCCGGGCAGGGTCGAAGCCGCGGCGGTCGGCGCGGTCCTCGGCCAGCTCGACGGCGGCGACCATGCCGATGCCGCGCACCTCGCCGACCAGCGGATGGTCGCCGCAGAGGGCGCGCAGCCCCGATTGCAGTCGGGCACCGACGCGGGTGGCGTGCTCCTCCAACCCCATCTCGTCATAGATCTTCAGCGTCTCCACCCCGACGGCGGCGGAGACGGGATGGCCGGAATAGGTGAAGCCGTGCCCCCAGGTGCCGATGCTCTCCGATCCGGCGGCGAGCGCCTGATAGACCCGCTCGTTCACCATCACGGCCGAGATCGGCAGGAAGGACGAGGAGAGCGCCTTCGCGCAGGTCAGGATGTCCGGCTGGATGTCCAGCGCCTGGCAGCCCCAGTAGCGGCCGGTGCGGCCGAAGCCGCAGATCACCTCGTCCGCCACCATCAGCACGTCGTGGCGGCGCAGCACGGCCTGGATCTTCGGGAAGTAGCCGCGGGGCGGGACGATCACGCCGCCCGCGCCCATCACCGGCTCGGCGAAGAAGGCGGCGACGGTGTCCGGGCCCTCCGCCAGGATCATCGCCTCCAGCTCCTCGGCGAGGCGGGTGGAGAAGGCGTCCTCGTCCTCCCCCGGCCGGGCCTCGTGGTAGTGGTGGGGCGTGCCTGCGTGCAGGATGCCGGGGATCGGCAGGTCGAAGAGCCGGTGGTTGTTCGGCAGGCCGGTCAGCGAGGCCGAGGCAACGGTGACGCCGTGATAGCCCTTCAGCCGGGAGATGATCTTCTTCTTGTTCGGACGGCCCAGCGCGTTGTTCACGTACCAGATCATCTTCACCGCGCTGTCGTTCGCCTCCGACCCGGAATTGGCGAAGAAGACCTTGCTCATCGGCACGGGCGCGCGGGCGATCAGCATCTCGGCCAGCTCGACCATCGGCTCGTGCCCGCGGCCGGTGAAGCCGTGGTAGAAGGGCAGGCGGCGCATCTGCCGCGTCGCGGCCTCCACCAGCCGCTCGTTGTCGAAGCCGAGGCTGGCGCACCAGAGCCCGGCCATGCCGTCGATGTAGCCGCGCCCCGCCTCGTCGAAGACCCGCACGCCCTCGCCCCGCACGATCATCAGGGGGCCCTCGGAGCGGTGTGCCACGAGGTTGGTGTAGGGGTGCAGCACGTTGGCGATGTCACGGGCCGAGAGGGAATTGGCGCCGTGGCGGGGATGCTGGGTCATCGGGCGGTCCGGGAAGGGCGGAAAGGGGCCGCAACCTAGAGCAGATCGCCCCGCCGCGCATGCGGGCAAAACGTGTTTCGCGGGGCCGTTCCCGGCAGGGCTGATGGCCGGGCGGCGCATGCGGTCCGGGACCGGCCGGTCCGGGGGCCGTGCCTCAGGACGCGGAGCGTGGCAGGCAGGGGGCATGGCCGCCCTCGCACGCCCCCGATTCCTCTGGCCCGCCGCCATCCTGTTCCTGGCCGCCGGGATGGCGGGGGTGCTGCTCGCGATGGGGCGGGAGCCGATCTGCGCCTGCGGGACGGTGAGGCTCTGGCATGGGGCGGTGAACAGCCCCGAGAACTCTCAGCATCTGGCGGACTGGTACAGCCCGTCGCACCTCATCCACGGGCTGCTCTTCTATGCGGCGCTGCGAGCGGTCCTGCCCCGCGCGCCGCTCGGCGCCCGGGCCCTGATCGCCTCCCTGGTGGAGGCCGCCTGGGAGGTCGCGGAGAACACGGACGCCGTGATCCGCCGCTACCGGGAGGCCACGATGGCGCTCGGCTACACCGGGGACAGCGTGGTGAACTCGGTGGCGGACCTCGGCTGGATGCTGGCGGGGTTCTGGTTGGCCTCCCGCCTGCCCGCCTGGGCCTCGGTCGTGCTCGGGGTCGTGCTGGAGTTGGTCGCCCTGGCCGTGATCCGGGACAACCTGGCCCTGAATGTGATCATGCTGCTCTGGCCCGTGCCGGCGATCCGGGACTGGCAGGCCGGGCTGGGCGGATAACGCCGGGTTGGACGCCCGCCGCCCTTCGCGCCATCTTCCGGCCGCCGGAGAGTACCGATGACCGAGATCAAGCCGCACGCCGCCCACTGGGGCTATTTCGACGCCGTCGTGGAGGGGGATCGGGTCACCGCCGTGCGCCCCTTCGCGCGCGATCCCTTCCCGGGAACCCTCATTCAGTCGATCCCGGACGTGGTGCACGCCCCCAGCCGGGTGGACCGGCCCTATGCCCGCCAGGGCTGGCTGCGCGGGGAGCGGCGGGGCGCCACCCGCGGCACCGACCCCTTCGTCCCTCTCTCCTGGGACGAGGCGACGCGACTGGTGGCGGAAGAGACGCGGCGCGTGCGGGCGGAGCACGGGGATGACGCGATCCTCGGCGGCTCCTATGGCTGGTCCTCGGCGGGGCGGTTCCACCACGCGCGGTCGCAGCTTCACCGCTTCCTCGGGCTGGGGGGCGGTTACGTCTCGCAGGTCACGAACTACTCCTTCGGCGCTGGCATGACGCTCATGCCGCACATCCTCGGCACGAACGACCCGGTGACCGGACCCGCGACGGACTGGGCCAGCATCACCCGGCACGCGAGGCTCATGCTCTGCTTCGGCGGGCTGCCGCTGAAGAACGGGCTGGTCACGGCCGGCGGGGCGGGCGCGCACGAATACGTGCCGCTGATGCAGAAGGCGGCCGCGGCGGGGCTGCGTTTCGTGAACCTCTCCCCGTTCCGCGGGGATTGCGCGGCCTTCCTCGACGCCGAATGGGTGCCGGTCCGGCCGGGCGGCGACACGGCGATGATCCTGGCGATGATCCAGGCGATCGCCGCGGCGGGTCTGGAGGATCGCGGCTTCCTGGAGCGCGGCGCCGTCGGCTGGGACCGGTTGCGCGCCTATGTCATGGGGGAGGCCGACGGGGTCGCGAAGACGCCGGAATGGGCGGAGCCGCTCTGCGACGTGCCGGCCGGGACGATCCGCGCCCTGGCGCTGTCTGCCGCCCGCACCCCGACCATGCTGACCGCCACCTGGTCCATCCAGCGCGCGGAGCACGGGGAGCAGCCCTGGTGGGCCCTTGTCGCCCTGGCGGCGGTGCTCGGGAACATCGGCAAGCCGGGGCAGGGGATCGCCTTCGGCTACGGCAGCATCAACGGCATGGGCACGCCGCGGCAGGAGTTGCCGAGCGTGAACCTGCCCGCCACGCGCAACCCGGTCACCACCTCCATCCCCGTCGCCCGCGTGACGGAGCTGCTGGAGAGCCCGGGCTCCATTCTGTCCTACAACGGGCGCGACACGGTGCTGCCCGACATCCGCATGGTCTACTGGTGCGGCGGCAATCCCTTCCACCACCACCAGGACCTCAACCGCCTGGCCCGCGCCTTCTCGCGGCCGGAGACGATCGTGGTCTCGGAGCCCTGGTGGACCTCGCTCGCGCGCCACGCCGACATCGTGCTGCCGGCGACGACGACGCTCGAGCGGAATGACATCGCCTCCTCCTCCCGCGACCGCTTCGTGCGCGCCATGCACAAGGCGGTGCCGGCGCAGGGGCTGGCCCGGAACGACCACGACGCCTTCGCCGATATCGCGGACGCGCTCGGCTACCGCGAGCGCTTCACCGAGCAGCGGAACGAGGAGGCCTGGCTGCGCAGCCTTTACGATCGCTGGCGGCGCGCCTGCGGCAGCTTCGGCGTGGAGGTGCCGGACTTCGACCGCTTCTGGGCCGAGGGCCATGTCGAGTTCGAAGCGCCGCGGGAGGAGTTCACCAACTTCGCCGACTTCGCGCAGGACCCGGCCGCCGCGCCGCTCGCCACGCCCTCGGGCAAGGTGGAGCTCTTCTCCGAGACGATCGCGGGCTTCGGCTACGCCGAGACTCCCGGCCACGCCGTCTGGACGGCGCCGCGGGAATGGCTGGGCGGCGGCACGTCCCGCTACCCGCTCCATCTCCTCTCCTACCAGCCGGCGACGCGGTTGCACGGGCAGCTCGATCCCGGGCGCGTGGCGCAGGCGGACAAGATCCAGGGGCGCGAGCCGATCCGCATGAACCCGGCCGACGCCGCCGCGCGCGGCCTGGAAGACGGGCAGATCGTGCGGGTTCATAACGACCGCGGCGCATGCCTCGGCGGGCTGGTCGTGACGGAGGACATCCGCCCGGGCGTCGTCGCCATGGCGACCGGCGCCTGGTGGGACCCGCAGGTGGTGAACGGTGAGCCGCTCTGCGTCCACGGCAACCCGAACGTGCTCACCCAGGATGTCGGGACGTCCCGCCTGGGGCAGGGCTGCGCGGCGCAGTCCTGCCTCGTGGAGGTGGCCGCCTGGACCGGCCCGCTGCCGGAGGTGACCGTCCACCGTCCGCCGCCGATGGTGCCCTCGCAGTCCCAGGCTGCCCCGGCCGGCGAATGAGCGGCGATCCGTCCGGGGAGGCCGGGCATTCCGGCCACGGGCGGGGCCTGTCCGCCGGGGAGACGCGGCGTCGCCTGCTCGGCGCGGCCGCCGGTCTCGCATCGCCGCTCCCGGCCCTGACCGGTGCGGTCATCGTCGCGGCGCCCGGCTCCGCGGCGGCCCAGGCCACGTCGCTTGACCTGCGCCCGGCCGTGCTGCCGCTGAAGGAGGACGACACGGTCGCGCCGGGCTACGCGCGCGACCTGCTCATCCGCTGGGGCGACCGCGTCACCGCGGACGCGCCGCCCTGGAACCCGCGACAGCCGAACGCGGCGGCGGCGGAGACGCAGTTCGGCTGGGACGGGCGGATCGTGGACATCGTCCCCGTGCCGGCCGCGGCCGACGCGGTCCCGCGCGCCCTCCTGGCCGTGGCGCACCCGACGGTGGACCCGGCGATGGCGTTTCCCGGCGGGGTGGACCGCCCGGCCGTGGCCGCCGCCATGCAGGGCGCGTCGCTGCTCAACATTGAGCGCCAGGGCGATCGCTGGCTGGTGGTGGATGGGGGCTACCAGTCCCGGCGGCTGACCGCGAACACGCTCTGCCGGGTTTCCGGGCCGGCGGCCGGCGGGCTGGGCGGCGCCGTGCGGGGCCTCCTGAATGTCACCGGGGGCTGCACCACGCCCTGGGGCACCCTGCTGCTGACCGAGGGCGAGCCGCGCGGCTGGCTGACGCGCCTGCAGGGTTGGGAAGGGCGCTTCGCCGATCCCCTCGGCTTCGGCTGGATGGTCGAGCTGGACCCGATGGACCCGGGCGCGGTGCCGGTGAAGCGCACCGCCCTCGGGCGCTTCCCGCACGGGGATGCGGTGGCGGCGCTGACCCGGGATGGGCGTGCCGTGGTGTACATGTCCGATCACCGCGCCGCGGGCCATCTGATGCGCTTCACCTCCCACGGGCCCGCGCGGGGGACGGATGCGCTGGACCGCGGCGTGCTGGCCGTCGCCGTGCTGGAGGGGGAGCGCCTGCGCTGGGCGGACCTGCCGGACGGCGCAGACGCCCTCCTCGATCCGTCGGCCCTGGCGGGCCGGCAGGGAGCGCCGCCGCCTTTCGATCTCCCATCCGGCCTCGCGCTTGGCCCCAATGGGGGGCGCCTGACGCTGGCGTGCCGCGGCCAGCCGGGTGGGGGCGAGCCCGGCGGGTCCGCCGGCGGCCGTCCCCGAGCGGGCGGCGTCCTTCAGGTCATGCCCGCCGGCGGCGACCATGGCGCTGACACGGCGCTGCTGCGCCCCCTCCTGACGGGCGGCTATCCCGGGCGCTTCTCGCCCATTGGCACCACCTGGCCCGAGCATCCCGACACCGTCGTGCTGGACGGAAACGGGCGGGCCTGGATCGGCACCGACCGCGGCGGGCGGATCGGCGGCGCGCCGGACGGCCTTTTCGGCTGCGACACGGAGGGGCCGGGGCGCGGCCTTCCCCTGCCGCTGTACGGGGCGCCCCGCGGCGCGGCCGTAGGCGGGTCGGCCCTGTCGCCGGACGGGACCGCGCTCTTCGCGGTGGTGCGGACGCCCGGGGCCGAGCCCGGAGCCTCCTGGGATCGGCCAGGAACGCGCTGGCCCGGCTTCGACGGGAACCAGCCGCCCCGCACGGCGCTGGTGGCCTTCAGCCGGCTGCGCGGGGGCCCGGTGGGCGGGGCTTAACCGGGGTTTCATGCGCCCGGCCTTGCCGCCGCCGGAGGCGGCTGGGACGATGTCCGCACCAAGAGGGGGATGCGGGCGTGGGCGAGATCGAGGACATCGGCAGCAATCCTTCGCCGCGCGACCCCATCCGGGCGGTGATCCGGCGCCGCATGACGCGCCGGGCCGCCTTGCGCGGCCTGACCGGCGCCGCGGCCGGGGCGGTGCTCGCGCAGGATCTGGTGGGAGAGGCGCTGGCCCAGGTGGCGTCGGCGGTGCCGGCCTCGGGGCTCGCCTTCCCGGAGGTCGCGCACCAGGACAGCAAGTCCCCGGGCCAGGCAGCGCCGGAGGGCTACGAGATCCAGACGGTGATCCGCTGGGGCGACCCGGTCCTGGCCGATGCGCCGGCCTTCGATCCCGCGAGCCAGAGCGCGGCCTCCCAGGCCGCCCAGTTCGGCTACAACAACGACTACCTCGACTTCTTCCCGTTGCCGAAGGGGAGCGGGTCCTCGGATCGCGGGCTGCTCGTGGTGAACCACGAGTACAGCAACACGAACCTGATGTTCCCCGGCATCGGGGAGGGCCGCGGCGCCCGCCTGCGCTCCAACGCCGAGCAGGTGGCCGTGGAGATGTGCGCGCACGGGATGAGCGTGGTGGAGGTCGCGCGGCGTGGCGGCACCTGGGTGTCCGTGCCGGGCGGCGCGCAGAACCGGCGCATCACCATGCACACGCCGATGCGGGTCAGCGGCCCCGCCGCGGGTCATCCGCGCCTGCGCACCAACGCCGACCCGACCGGGATGAGGGTCCTGGGCACGCTGAACAACTGCGCCGGCGGCAACACGCCCTGGGGCACGGTCCTGACCGCCGAGGAGAACATCAACTACTACTTCGGGGGCGAGGCGGCGGAGGCGGGCGAGCAGCGCGCGCACTACCGCCGCTACGGCATCATCAAGGACTCCCAGTACGCGTGGCGCCGCTTCGAGGCGCGCTTCGACCTCGACCAGGAGCCGAACGAGCCGAACCGCTTCGGCTGGGTGGTGGAGTTCGATCCCTACGACCCGAACTCCGTCCCGGTGAAGCGCACCGCCATGGGCCGCTTCAAGCACGAGGGGGCGACGCACGCCGTCTCCGCCGACGGGCGCGTCGCCTTCTACATGGGGGACGACGAGCGCAATGAGTACGTCTACCGCTTCGTGACCGCGCGCCCCTGGAACCGCGATGACCCCGCCGCGAACCGGGACCTGCTCGATGAGGGCACGCTCTCCGTGGCGCGCTTCCACGATGACGGGCGGATGGAGTGGTTGCCGCTGGCCCACGGCACCGGGCCGCTGACCGAGGCGAACGGCTTCGCCAACCAGGCGGACGTGGTGATCGAGGCGCGCCGCGCTGCCGACCTGCTCGGCGCCACGCCGATGGACCGGCCGGAGGACGTGGAGACGAACCCCGTCAACGGCCGCGTTTACGCGATGCTGACGAACAACAACCGCCGCACGGCCGAGCGCGCCCGCGGCCCCAATCCCCGCGCCGACAACCGCCACGGCCAGGTGCTGGAGATCATCCCGCCCGGCGCCGGCACGGACCGGGTGGACCACGCCGCGAGCGAGGGGCGGTGGGAGCTGTTCCTGGTGGCCGGCGATCCCAAGCGGCACACCGGCGCGTCCTACCACCAGGGCATCACCGAGAATGGTTGGCTGACCTGCCCTGATAACGTGACCTTCGACAGCAAGGGGCGGATCTGGATCTCGACCGACAGTTCGGAGGTCGGCGGGATCACGGACGGCATCTGGGCGGCGGAGACGGCGGGGCCCGTGCGCGGCCTGACGCGCTGCTTCTACCAGGCGCCCGCGGGGGCTGAGGTCTGCGGCCCGCGCTTCACGCCCGACAACCGGACGCTCTTCCTGGCCATCCAGCACCCAGGGGAGGGTCGCGGCAGCACCTTCGAGACGCCGAGCACCCGCTGGCCCGACTTCGTGGAGGGCATGCCGCCACGGCCTTCCATCATCGCCATCGTCAAGCGGGACGGAGGCGAGATCGGGAGCTGAGGATGTCGGGCTGGCATCCGATCGAGACCGCGCCGCGCGACGGAACACGGGTGGACCTGTGGATCCGGGCGAGTTACGCGCCTCATGACCGCCCGCCCCAGGGCTATCGCGTGACGGATGCGCAGTGGTCCCCGACCTCGGGCTGGGTGCAGGTCATCGATGCCGGCAGCGATGCGGGCGGCACGCGCCCGCTGGAGTATGACGGGCCGGGCGCGTTCATCGACGCAACCCATTGGCGGCCGATCCCGGACGGTCCCGACGCCGATTGATTCCGGTTCAGGGCCCGGTTCGCGTCCGTACCCCGTCCGCCACCAGCATCGCCCCCGCGACCGCGAGCGCGATGCACAGCCCCGGCCACACCGCCGCCCCGGGGGCCGACAGGACGAGGTCCTGCGCGTTCGCCAGCATGTTCCCCCAGGACGCGGCCGGCGGCTGGATGCCGAGGCCGAGGAAGGAGAGCGTGCTCTCCGCCAGGATGGCGCCACCCACCGCGAGCGACGCGGCCACCGCGACCGGGGCGGTCAGGGACGGCACGACGTGGCGCCAGAGAAGGCGCCCCTCGGTCACGCCCAGCGCGCGGGCGGCGCGGACATGGTCGCGCGAGAGGGTGGTCAGCGCCGCCGCCCGCGACAGCCGCGCCACCCCCATCCAGCCGAAGAGCGCGAGGATGACGACGATCCGCGCGATGTCCGTCCCCGCCCCGCCGCGCGGGAGCCCGAGCGCCCCCGGGTCCATCGCCGCCAGCAGCACGAGGATCGGCAGGGCCGGCAGCGCGAGCAGACCGTCTGCGAGGCGCATGATCGCCGCGTCCAACCAGCCCCCGCGCCAGGCCGCCATCACCCCGGCGAGCAGCCCGATTCCGGTGGAGGCGAGGGCGGCCGCGACCCCCACCGCCAGCGACACGCGCGCCCCGGACAGCAGCCGCGCCAGCACGTCGCGGCCCAGGTCGTCGGTGCCCAGCGGGTGCTCGGGGGAGGGTGCGGCGTGGCGGGCGAGAAGATCCTGCGCTTCTGGATCAATCCCGAGGGCGGCGGTGATCCAGGGGGACAGCAGCGCCGCCAACGCCAGGGCACCCAGCAGCAGCAGGCCCAGCCGCAGCCGCGTCACGCCGCGAGCCGCGGGTCGAGGGCGCGCTGCGCGAGGTCGGCCGCCAGCGTGGCCAGCATCGTGACCGCCGCGACGAGCATCAGCGCGAGGAGCGCGAGATTGTAGTCGTTGCCCATCACGGCGTCGGTCAGCAGCTTGCCCATGCCGGGGCGGGCGAAGACCGTCTCGGTGATGAGCGCGCCGGAGACGAGCGCCCCGGCATCGAGCGCGATAAGAGAGAGCAGCGGAACCGACGCATTGGGCAGGGCGTGGCGGAAGGCGATGCGCGCCTCGCCCGCGCCGCGGGCGCGACCGGCGGTGATCCAGGGGGCCCGCAGAACCTCCGCCATCGCCGCGGCGGTGTGGCGGGCATAGGCGGCGAGGTGGGTGATCGCGAGCGTCACGACGGGCAGGATGAGGAAGCGCGCGGCCTCCCAGCCGCCCTCCTCCGCGCTGCCGCCGGCGGGGAGCCAGCCGAGCGTCACGGCGAAGACGATGATCAGCAGGATGCCGAGCCAGAAGGAGGGCAGCGCCTGCGACACGAGCGCCAGCCCGTCCACCGGCCCGCGCCAGCGCGGCCGCAGCGCCGCCAGCATCCCGGAGGCGACGCCCAGCCCCGCCGCCAGCGCCAGGGCCGTGCCGAGCAGGATCAGGCTGCCGCGCAGCGCCGGCCCCAGCATCTCCACCGCCGGCCGGGCGTAGAGGCGGGAATATCCGAACTCCCCGTGCAGCACGCCCCCGGCCCAGGCCGCCCAGCGAGAGAGGACGGGCTGGTCCAGCCCGTGCAGCGCCCGCAGCCGGGCCGCGTCCTCCGGTCCCAGTCGCGGATCGGCCATGATCGCCAGCGAGATCGGATCCCCTGGCATCGCCCCGATCGCGAGATAGGCGAGAAGGGAGAGGATCGCGAGCGTCAGCGCGATCTGCGGCAGCCGCCAGGCGATCAGCCGAAGCATGCTAGCGCCGGCACGTCACCGGACCCGCCACTCCGTCACCCAGAGGGAGGAGGGGTACTGGTTCCCGGTCGGCCGGACGCCGTCCAGCCAGGTTGGCCAGATATGGGCGTCGGCACGGTGCCACAGCGGCAGGGCGGGCAGGTCGCGGTGGGTGATGGCCTGCAGCCGCGCCCACATCGGGCGTCGGCGCTCGGCGTCCAGCTCCTGCGGCAGCGCCTCCAGCAACGCGTCCATCTCCGGATTGGAATAGCCGGGGTAGTTCTGGCCGGACCAGTTGGTGGCGGCGGTGGGGATTTCTTCGGAGTGGAGGGTCGTGCGCGGCACGCTCTCCGGGGCGCTGATCCAGGCGAACATCGCGGCGCCCTGGAAGCGGCGCTGGGACAGGGATTCGGAGAAGAGGACGCGCGGGGGCTGGTTGACGATCCGCGCCTCCACCCCGGCGGCGCGCCACATGCCCTGGATGACCTGCTGGACCTGTTCCCGCGTGCGGGCGCCGGATGTGGTCATCAGGTCGAAGGTCAGGCGCTCGCCGGCCGCGTTGCGGCGAATGCCATCGGGGCCAGGGCGCCAGCCCGCTTCCTCCAGCAGCGCCTGGGCGCGCGGCAGGTCGAAGGGCCAGGGGGCGAGGCTGCGATCCACCATCGGGTCATCCGGGTGGATGGATGTGGCGGCGACAGGCTGCCGCCCGTCGAACAGGGAATGGACGATGCGCGGCCGGTCGATCGCCAGCATCAGCGCCTGCCGCACGCGGACATCCGACAGGATCGGGTTGTCCAGCCTGAGGTCCAGGTGTTCCCATACCAGGCCGGGGCGGTAGTTGAACTGGAAGCGGTTGCGGGTGCGGCGCTCCAGCGCGATCGCCTGCTCCAGCGCGAGGCCCATCTCGCCGGAGATCATGTCCACCTGCCCCGCGAGGAGCTGTGCCTCCAGCGCGGCGGAGTTCTCGACGACGCGGATGTTGATGCGGCGGAAGGCGGGGGCGGGGCCGGCCCAGGCGGCGTTGCGCTCCAGCGTCACGCCCGCGCCGGGCTGCACCGCCGTGATGCGGTAGGGACCGTTCCACAGGGCGGGGGTCGCGGTCTCCGTGTCATAGGCGGTGCGGGTGCGGTAGTTGCGGCGGTCCGCTTCCCAGCGGGCGCGCTCCACATGGGCGGGAAGGGGCTCGAAGTTCCCGGCCGAACCCGCGTCGAAGCTGACGCGGTCGAAGCGCAGCGTGACGGTGCGGGGGTCGCTGCTCTGGAATTCATAGGCGCGGCGGTAGAACTCGGCGGCGCCGAAGCCGGTCTCGAAGGCGCGGCCGGCTTCCCAGGCGAAGCGCAGGTCGTCGGCGGTGACGGGGCGGCCGTCGCCCCAGCGCAGGTCCTCCCGCAGGCGCCAGGTGACGCGCATGCCCGGCTTGCCGTCCGGCGTCGTCTCCAGCACGACGCCGCCGTTCTCGATCGTCGGAAAGGTCTCGCAACCCAGACAGAGCGGGCGCCAATCCGGGCCATAGGCGGTCAGCGGCACGCGGGCGAAGCCAAGGACGTAGGTCTTCGCCAGCATCGCCTCGATGTTCGGGTGGAAGGTGCTGGGCGCCTGGGAGATGCCGATGGTCAGGGTGTCGCGCGCCGGCTGCGCCTGGGCAGCCGGCGCGAGCAGCGCGAGGAGGAGCGCGGCCCGCCGCACGCGCTCAGCCCGCATGCCGCCCGATGAAGTCGAGCACCGCCGCGTTGAAGGCCCGCGGCTGCTCCCAGTGCGCGGCGTGACCGGCCTCGGACAGAATGACCAGCTCGCTGTTCGGGATGGCCTCCGCGTACATGCGGTAGATGGAGGGCGGCGCCCAGAGGTCGGAATCCCCGCCCAGCAGCAGGGTCGGCACGCGCAGCGCGCGCAGGGCGGCCCAGGTGATCTCGTTCGTGACCCGCTGGTTCACCCGGCGGCCGGACAGGGCGAGGTGCTCCAGCTCCAGCCAGCGGGCCGTACCCTCCGGGTTTGCGGCGCGATAGGAAGGGCCGACCTCCCGGAAAGGCGCCGGCATCTCCGCGAAGCCGCGCGGCCGCAGGGAGTTGCTGAGCGCGACATACTCCGGATCCCGCAGCCCCATGATGGTGCAGGCGAGCGTCAGGCTGCGGAGACGGTTGCTGCGGGAAATCGCGAAGTCCGTCGCCACGATGGCCCCGGCCGCCGAGCCGACCGCGTGGAAGCGGTCGATGCGCAGATGGTCCATCAGGCGTTCGAGATCGTCCGAGGCCGAGCCGGGATCGTTCTCCGGCCCCGCGTCGGAGCCGAGATAGCCGCGGCGGGAATAGGCGATCACCCGGTATCCGGCATGGGGGAAGACCTGCTCCTGGTAGCCCCACATCGCGTGGCTGCCGGTGCCGGGATGCAGCAGGACAATGACCTGCCCGTCGCCGCCGGTGTCCCAGTATTCCAGCGCGGCGCCGGGCAGGGGTGCGCGGGCCTTCGGAAAGGGCGTCGGCGGCGGCAGCGGCTGGCGCATAGCGTCGGACGCGTTGCGATCGGTGGGGGAGGCGGCGCGCGCCTCGCCCGGTGCCGCGGTCGCGGCCCCCATGCCCAGCGCGGCGCCCGCCGTCAGCAGCCCGCGCCGCCCCGGATCGCCCGTCCGTCCATCCGCCATATCACCGCCTCCCGCATGTTGTTCGGACTACGCCTCGATGCCCTTGCGCGCGGCTTCCTCGGCGGTGCCGATGCCGCCATGGGCCTTCGACCAGTCCATCGGGTTCTCCAGGAAGCGCCGGACCTCGCGCAGCGCCTCCTCGGCGAAGTAGGGGCGCTCGCGGCACACCTCCAGCACGTCCCACCAGGTGCAGAGGTGGTGGAGCTGCAGGTTCATGGTCTTCATCGTCTCGAAGGCACCGGGGAAGACGCCGTAGAAGAAGACGACGAAGGTGTGGTCGCAGATCGCGCCGGCGTCGCGCAGCGCCTGGGCGAAGCGGATCTTGCTGCCGCCGTCGGTCGTCAGGTCCTCCACCAGCAGGGTGCGCTTGCCCTCCGGCACGTCGCCCTCGATCTGGGCGTTGCGGCCGAAGCCCTTCGGCTTCTTTCGCACATAGGCCATCGGCGCCATCATCCGGTCGGCGATCCAGGCGGCGAAGGGGATGCCCGCCGTCTCGCCGCCCGCCACGGCCTCGATCGTCTCGAAGCCGATGTGGCGGCCGATCTTCTCCGCGGCCAGGTCGCTGATCACCCGCCGGGCCCGGGGGAAGTAGATGATGCGGCGGCAATCGATGTAGACGGGGCTCTTCCAGCCCGACGTGAAGGTGTAGGGCTCCTCCGGCCGGAAGTTGACCGCCTTGATCTCCAGCAGGATGCGCGCGGTGGTCAGCGCGGCGTCGCGGTCCCAGTCGGAGGCGTGTTGCAGAGCCATGGGCGGTCCTTTGCGGCGCGTCGATCCTTCCTTCCTGCCTAGCCGCAGAGGGCCGCCGCGTCCATGAGCGGCGGCGAGCGCGTCTGGGTCCTGGCCGATCCCCGGGCCGGCACCGCCGCCCAGGCGATCGGCATCGCGGAGCGGCTGGGCGAGCCGTTCCGGACCATCCCGCTGGAATGGGGGCCGCTGGCTCGCCTGCCGATCCCATGGCCGAGCCTGGCGGGGCTCACGCCCCCGGCGAGGGACGCGCTGCTCGCCGGGGCGATGGAGGGCAGGCCAGCGGTGCCGCCTGGCGCCCGGCCGCGCGTCTTGTCGCGCTGGCCCGATCTGGTGATCTCCGCGGGCCGGCGCTCCGGCCCCGTGTCGCGGTGGCTGCGCCGGCGCGGGGCCCGGACGGTCCATTGCATGCGGCCGGGTTCCGGTGCCGCGGATTTCGACCTGCTGGTCATCGGGCGCCATGACGCGCCGGCACCGGCGCCGAACGTGCTGCCGATCCTCGGCGCCTGCCATCGCCTCTCCCCGGCGCGGCTGGAAGCGGCCCGGGCGGAATTCCCAGCGCTGGCAGACCTGCCGGCGCCGCGCGTGGCGCTCCTGGTCGGCGGGCCGGTCAGGGGGGAGGGGATGCCGCCGAACAAGGCCGACCGGCTGATGAGCGATGTCCTGCGCCGCTATCCCTCGGCGGGTCTGATGCTGACCACCAGCCGCCGGACCGGCGAGGCCGCCACGGCGGTCATCGCGGCGGCGCTGGCGGGCAGGGCACATCGCCTGTTCCGCTGGGGCGAGGCGGGGGCCAATCCCTATGCCGGATTCCTCGCCTGGGCGGATGCGGTGGTGGTCACGGGGGACAGCGTCTCCATGCTGTCGGAAGCCTGTGCGACCGCCGTCCCCGTGCTGGTGGCCACGCAGGAGGCGGGCCGGCATGCGGCGCTGGTCCAGTCGTTGTATGACGCTGGACAGGCCTGGCCCCTGTCGGGCGTTCCGGGGAACGTTGCCCGGCAACCCCTCGACGAAAGCGGCCGGGTTGCCGGCGAGATCGTCGCGCGTGGCTGGCTGGCCGATGCCGGCGGAACCTGAACGCTTCCCCCTGAACGGCTGCTTCCAGCCGGGCCGATCGCGGACGGAGGCGCCGCCCGGGGATGGCATGCGCGTCGAGGTCGGCACGTTGACCTGATTGCGGGCGGGGCAGGACGCACCGACCCGTCCTCACTCCAGCCGCACGCGCGGCTTCGCCATGCGATGCAGCGCCCCGGCCAGCCAGACGAGCGGCACGCGCCAGTGGTGGATCACCCACTGGTACTGCCGGTACAGCGCGGCATAGCTCCACTGGGCCAGCCGCCCCTCGATGAAGCCGCCGGGAAAGAGCCCGAGCCGCCCGAGGCTGCCGAAGGCGTCGTAATCCCCGAGCGAGACGAGCGATCCCCGCGGCTTGTAGGTGAAGGGCGCCAGCGTCCCCCCGGCGAGGTAGCCCGGCAGGATCCCGGCCAGGTGCGCCGCCTCCTGGTGCGCCACCTGGGCCGTGGCGGGAAGGGGGCGTTGCTGCCCCTCTGGGATCAGGGCGGCGCAGTCGCCGAGGGCGAAGATCCGCGGGTCGTCGCGCGTCCGCAGGGTCGGCTCGACCAGCAGGCGGCCGGCACGGTCAGTGGACAGCCCGTCCAGGCCCCGCGTCACGGAGGGCGCCCGCACGCCCGCCGCCCAGACCCGCAGCGCAGCCTCGATCCGCCGGCCGTCCTTCAGCGTGACACCGGTCTCGTCCACGGCGGAGACGGCGCTGTTCGTCAGCACCTCCACCCCCAGCCGCCGCAGCACCCGGTCCGCCTCCGCCGAGACCTTCTCGGGCAGGGCGGAGAGGATGCGTGGCGCCGCCTCGATGAGGGTGATCCGGAGGCGTTCCCGCAGCCCCGGAAGTCCGTAGCCCTCCGCCAGCTCCAGCGCCTGGTGGAGTTCGGCGGAGAGTTCCACCCCCGTCGCGCCCGCGCCGACGACGGCGATGGAGACGGGCCGGTGGGACGGGTCGTCCAGGGACCGGATCACCTCCCGCCGCAGGGCGGTGTAGAAGCGGTCCGCCTGGTCCCGGCTGTCGATGAAGGCGGCATGTTCCAGCACGCCGGGCGTGCCGAAATCGTCGGCGTGGCTGCCGATCGCGAGCACGAGCGTGTCGTAGGGCAGCATCGTCGTGACCTCGTCCTGCCCCTGCGCGTCCTGCACCGTGCCGAGGGTGACGGTCCGCTCCGCCCGGTCGAGGGCACGAAGGATGCCGGGGCGGTAGGTGAAGCCGACCCGGCGGGCGTGGGCGAGGTAGGTGACCTCCTCCTCCGCGGTGTCGAGCGTGCCGGCGGCCACCTGGTGCAGCCGTGGCTTCCAGACATAGGATCCGGCCCGGTCCACCAGCGTCACGGCCAGACCATGCCGCCGCGACCGGCGCGACAGCCGCGTTGCCAGATCGAGCCCGGCAGCCCCGCCGCCCACCACCAGCACCCTGTGCGGCGCCTCCGACATGATCCCGCGCCTCCGGCCAAGGGAAGGTTGCGGGAAGCCTGCATCCGCCGCCAGCCCGAACCGCGCGGCCTGCATATCCCATGTTGGTGCACGGCTCTGTGATCCGTGATAGTTTTCGGCCGATCCATACGGAAGAGGAGCCGGGAAAGGCCGATGCGGGATGACCGCCGCGTGATGGAGCCGGACGGCACCCGCGGACCCATGGCCTCGGGGTTGGGCTTCCTGGAAGGCGCGGGCGGGACCGGCGCGCTGGTCCGCGCGCTGGATTGGGACAGTTGCCCCCTCGGCCCTCCGTCCGGCTGGTCGGCCACGCTGCGCTGTGCCCTCGGCATCGCCATGCCGTCCCGGGCCCAGATCGCCCTCTTCTGGGGGCCGGACTACGTCGCCCTGTACAACGACGCCTACGCCCCCACGATCGGGGACAAGCATCCCCGCGCCCTCGGCCGTCCAGCCCGGGAGAGCTGGGGGGAGCTGTGGGACACGCTCGGCCCCCTGCTGGACGGGGTCTGGCGGAGCGGCGAGACCTTCAGCGCGAAGGACCACCCCTTCCTCATCGAGCGCCACGGCTACCTGGAGGAGGTGTTCTTCGACATCTCCTACTCCGCCGTGCACGAGCACGACGCGGTCGCCGGCGTGATCTGCGTGGTGAACGAGACGACCGGCCGGGTGCAGGGCGAGCGCCGGCTGCGCAGCCTGCGCGCGACCGGCCTGCTGCTCTCGGGCGCCGAGACGGTGGAGGCGGCCTGCTGCGGCGCGCTCTCGGCGCTGGCGGCGGAGAACCCGGCCGACCTGCCCTGGGCGCGCCTGCTCCTGGCCGGAGAGGGCGGGCTGGTGGAGGTCGCCTCGCACGGCACGGCGCCCGCGCTGCCCTCCATGGAGCGGCTGCGGACCATCCTCGCGGCGGGCACCGCGGCGGAGCTGGAGCTGGGGAGTCCTGATGGGGCAGCCCGCGCGCTGGTGCTGCCGCTGACGGCGGCGGGCGGCGTGGCCGGGCTGCTCGTGGCGGGGCTGAACCCGCATCTGCGGCTCGCGGGCGAGTATGGCGGTTACCTCGGGCTGCTCGCCGGTCAGATCTCGCTCGCCCTGACCCGCCTGCGGCGCCAGGAGGAGGAGCGGCGCTCCGCCCAGATCCTGCGGGAGGGCGAGGCGCGCTTCCGCAACATGGCGGACCATGCCCCCGTCATGGTCTGGGTGACGGACGAGGCGGGCCGCTGCACCTTCCTGAGCCGCCGCTGGTACGACTTCACCGGGCAGACGCCGGAAAGCGGGCTCGGCCTCGGCTGGCTGGACGCGGTGCATCCGGACGACGCGCCGGCCACCGAGCGGACCTTCCGCCTGGCCACGGAGGCGCAGGCCGCGTTCCAGGTCGAGTACCGGCTGCGGGCGGTGAACGGTCGGCATCACTGGGTGATCGACGCCGCCGCGCCGCGCTTCGAGGATGGGCGCTTCTCGGGCTTCGTCGGATCGGTGCTGGACATTCAGGACCGCCGCATGGCCGAGGAGGCGCGGGAGCTGCTGACCCGGGAGCTGTCGCACCGGATCAAGAACATTTTCCAGATCGCCGGCGGGCTCGCCGTGCTGACCGCGCGGGGCGAGGCGGCGGCCGAGGCCTTCGCGCGACGTCTGCAGGAGCGGCTGCGCGCCCTGTCCCTGGCACACGATTTCATCCGCCCGGAGTTGATCGGTGCGCCGTCTCCCGGCCTGCTGTCGGAGGCGCCGACGGTGCACGGCCTGCTGCGGCTGCTGATGGCTCCCTATCGCGAGGGCGGGCAGGACCGAGTGACCCTGGAGGGGCAGGACCGCCCCCTGGGCTATGCCGCGGCGAACGCGCTCGCTCTCACGCTGCACGAGCAGGCGACGAACGCGATGAAGTACGGCGCGCTGTCCGTGCCCGGTGGCCAGGTGCGCGTCACGACGCGGGTGGAGGGCGACCGCTTCGTCCTCGAATGGTCCGAGCGGGGCGGGCCCGCGGTGGCCATGCCGTCGCGCCAGGGCTTCGGAACGGCGCTGGCGGCCCGCAACATCGCCGGTCAGCTCAAGGGGCGCCTGGAGCATGACTGGCGGGCGGAGGGGCTGATCGTGCGGCTGGACCTGCCGCTGGACGCGCTGCCGCACTGAACGGCCCGGACGGGGGCTTGCCCTTCGCCGCCGCCGGAGGCACCACCCGGTCCGGCGGAGGAGAGCCCAGATGGCGCGCAGCTACCGGATCGCGGTGATCCCCGGCGACGGGATCGGGCAGGAGACGACGCCGGAAGGGCTGCGCGTGCTGGAAGCCGCGGCGCGCCGCTTCGGCTTCGACCTGCAGCTGACCCACTACGACTGGTCCTGCGAAACCTACGTGAAGACCGGCAAGATGATGCCGGATGACGGGCTGGATCAGCTCCGCGCCCATGACAGCGTCTTCCTCGGCGCGGTGGGCTGGCCGGGCGTGCCGGATCACGTCTCACTCTGGGGCCTGCTGATCCCGATGCGTCGGGAGTTCGACCAGTACATCTCCCTGCGGCCCTGCCGGCTGATGCCGGGCGTGCGCTCGCCCCTGGCGAACCGCAAGCCCGAGGAGATCGACTTCGTCGTGGTCCGGGAGAACACGGAGGGCGAGTACTCCTCCTCCGGCGGGCGGATGTTCCGCGGCACGGAGCGCGAGTTCGTCTCGCAGGAGAGCGTCTTCACGCGCACCGGCTGCGACCGGGTGATGAAGTACGCCTTCGAGCTGGCGATGAAGCGCCCGCGGCGGAAGGTGACCTCCGCCACCAAGTCCAACGGCATCACCTTCACCATGCCATACTGGGACGAGCGTTTCGCCGAGATGGCGAAGAACTATCCCGGCGTCATGACGGACCAGTTCCACATCGATATCCTCTGCGCGCATTTCGTGCAGCACCCGGACTGGTTCGACGTGGTGGTCGGATCGAACCTGTTCGGGGACATTCTGTCCGACCTCGGGCCGGCGGTAGCGGGCTCCATCGGCATCGCGCCCTCCGCGAACATCAACCCGGAGCGGAAGCATCCCTCGATGTTCGAGCCGGTGCATGGCAGCGCGCCCGACATCGCGGGGAAGGGAATCGCGAATCCGATCGCCCAGATCTGGTCCGGCGCGCTGATGCTGGAACACCTGGGAGAGACCGAGGCCGCCGCCGCCATCACCGACGCGATCGAGACGCTTCTCGCCGAGGGCGGGCCGCGCACGCGTGACCTGGGTGGTCAGGCGGGCACGGTGGAAGTGGGGCAGGCTCTCGCAGAGGCCATCGCGCGCGGCTGAACCGTTGCCGCATGGCGGGATTCGCTTCTTGTGCCGTCGCGCAAGGACCGGTATAACTCGACTTGTTGTTGCGATCAATTCTCAACAACATCTCAGTACGAGGGATGGTGATCGGATGGGGCGCGACTTCAGCTATATCACCCGGAACTGCGAGCGCGCCGTCGTGACCGCCTATCGCGAGTTGCGGGACGTCGGGAGCACCGACTTCTCCGCTTTCGGGGCCTGCACGGCGCTGTATCGCATTCACCACCCCGAGGCCTCGGTGAACGAGGCGCGGCGCCTGGTTGCGGAGTGGATCGACCACCACGTCGTCCGCGCCGATCCCGGGCCGACTGATGGCTGCGATTGCGACTGATTCTTAACGACTCTTGGCCTGGGCCTATCTGATCCTTGCCGGGCTGCTGGAGGTCGTCTGGGCCTTCGCGCTGAAGCAGTCCGCGGGCTTCTCCCGTCTTCTTCCCTCCATCATCACGGTCGTCGCGGCGGCGGCCAGCTTCTGGCTGCTGGCGCTGGCGATGCGCGGCCTGCCGCTCGGCACGGCTTATGCCATCTGGACCGGGATCGGGGCGCTGGGCGCCTTCATCGTCGGCATCGTCGTGCTGGGTGAGGGAATGGGCGCGCTCCGGCTCGCGAGCGCCGCCTTGATCCTCGCCGGGCTGATCGGGTTGAAGCTTTCCTCCTCGGAATAGACGGGAGGATGGCGTGGCCGACCCGCGGGTGCAGGCTTTCTGGGAGCGGTTTCTTCGTTCGGCGCCCCGACGGGAACCGGCGATCCTCTTCGAGGCCTTCTCGATCGGCAACCGGCCGGAGCACGCCGATCACGGCGCGGCCGTGATCCTGTCCGGGCGGAAGACCGCCACCTCTTCCCCGATGAGCGACTGGGCCGAGCCCGGCATGGTGGCGCCCTTCGTCGGCGCGCTCAGCATCGTGCTGGACGGGCGGGGCGAGCCAGTCTGCGTGGTCGAGACGGTCGAGGCGGAGACCCGGCGCCTGGGCGAGGTGGATGAGGGCTTCGCGCGCGACTACGGGGAGTGGGACGGCACGCTGCCGACCTGGCGGCGGGAGATGATCGCCTTCCACGAGGGGCGCGCCGACCTCGCCACCGTCCTGCTCTGCGAGCGCTTCCGGGTGGTCTGGACGGGCTGACGGGCCCGGCGCCCCCGCGCCAGGCCCGCCCCGCCCGTCAGGCCGGCGCCGGGCCGCAGAGGACCTTGCCGGTCATCGGATCGAAGGGGGAGGAGCAGTGGTCGTGCGCGATGCGCCAGCGGCCATCGACCTCTCGCCGGAAGCAGCTCGTCCCGCGCATCGTGCCCTCGTGCCGGACGCCGTCCGGGCCGACGCCGCCGCAGTCGAGCAGGAAGGAGCAGAAGGCGACCGAGCCCGAGGCCTCGACCCGCAGCTCGCGCAGGGCCATCGAGCCCTCCTGGCACATCGCGAAGCAGGCCTGCCAGTGGGCGACCACCGCCTCGCGCCCGACGAAACGGACGGGGCCGATGGCATCGTAGGTGACCACGTCCTCCGCGTAGCCATCGGCGATGCCGGTGATGTCCTGGCGCTTCGCGGCCTCGAAGAAGGCGGTCACCGCGGCTCGGACCTCGTCCTCGGCGGTGCGCGTCTGCAGCACGTCCATTGGTCGTTCCCCCTTGTTGCGCCAGCCACGACGGGCTGGACAGAAAGTTGATATCAACCTATATGGACGAGAGTCAATGACCGATTCCCTCCCGCTCGAGGCGAGCCGCGACGTCTACCGGAGCTGCTTCTGCCTGCACGCCCAACGGGCGGCCCGCGCCGTGGCCCGGCGCTTCGACGAGGCCTTCCGCCCTCTCGACCTGACGAGTGGGCAGTTCTCCCTGTTGCACAGCCTCAACCGGAGCGAGGTCGCGACGGTCGGGCGGGTCGCGGCGCTGCTGGCGATGGACCGCACCACCGTGACGGCGAACCTCAAGCCGCTGGAGCGGCGCGGGTTGGTCGAGGCGCGGCCGGACCCGGCGGATGCCCGCAGCCGGCAGCTCTTCCTGACGGCGTCCGGCCACGCGCTGCTGCGGCAGGCGATGCCGATCTGGGCCGCCGTGCAGGCGGAACTGACGGCCGCCGTGCCCGACGCCGCGCGGCTGCGATCAGACCTCCGCGGTCTCGGGTAGGCGCGCGTCCTCCCGCGCCCAGCGGATGGAGGCGCGGGCGAGCGCCTCGATCGTGTCCACCACGGGGAAGGGCGGGGCAGGGCCGGCGGCGATGCCGAGCGGGATCTCCGTGCAGCCCAACACCACCGCGCGGGCGCCGCGCGCTGTCAGCAGCCGCGCCGCCTCGGCCAGCGGGGCGTGCGACTCGTTGACGCGGTTGGCCTTCACCAGCTCGATCGCCGGCGTGACGAGGCGGGCCATCTCCGCCGCATCCGGCGCGATGACATCCCAGCCGCCGTCCCGCAGCCCGTCCTGGTAGAGGCCCATCGCGAGCGTGGCCGCCGTGCCCATCACGCCGATTGTGCCGGGGCCGATGCCCTGGCGGCGCAGCGCCTCCGCCGCGGCCTCCACGATGTGGAGGATGGGCAGGCGGGTCGCGGCGCGCATGCCGTCGATCCAGCCATGGGCGGTGTTGCAGGGGATGGCGATGGCGCCGCAGCCCGCGGCCTCCAGGCCGCGGATGCCGCGGAGGAGGATGGGCAGGGGGTCCGGCCCGGTGCCGCGGCGGGCGGCGTTGCGGTCCGGCACGCGCGGGTCGGACCAGAGCACGGCGGGGATGTGGTCCTGGTCCCGCTCGGCCGGGGTCAGCAGGGTGAGCTGGCGCATGAACTCCGCGCTCGCGAGCGGTCCCATGCCGCCCAGCACGCCGAGAACCCGATCCGTCATCGTTCGACCCCTAGGTTAGTCCGTCCCAGACCAGCTTCGCGCCGGTCACGGCCAGCAGCACATACACCACGTTGTAGAAGGCGCGATCCGTGATCCGGCTCTGCAGCCAGATGCCGATATAGACCCCGATGGGAGCGATCGGCAGCAGCACGAGGCTCGTCAGGATGTTCGTCCCGTCGAGCAGCCCGAGCCACCAGTAGGGCACGAGCTTCGCGTAGTTCATCACCCCGAAGAACACGGTGGTGGTGGCCGCCAGGGTCTGCCGGTCGAGCTTCAGGGGATACATGTAGATCGCCAGCGGCGGCCCGCCGGCATGGGCGATGGTGCTGGTGAAACCCGACACCGCCGCCCAGAACCCGCCGCGCACCGCGCTCGGCGGCGCCGGGGGCGGCAGCAGCCCGCGCGCCTTCTGCCACAGCGCCCGCGCGAGGAAGCCGAGGGTGATCAGCCCAAGCATCAGGCTGATCCCGCGCGCGGAGAACAGCCCGAAGAGGAGCGCGCCGGCCACGAGCCCCATCAGCCCGCCCGGCAGGATGGCGCGCATCTCCCGCGCGCTCCACTTCCCCCACCAGGCACGCAACCCCGCCACGTCCATGACGCAGAGCACGGGGAGGGCGATGCCCACGGCCTGCGGCGCCGGCACGGCCTGGGCCATCAGCGGCACGGCCACGTTTCCGGCGCCCGAGGCGAAGCCTCCCTTGCTGATCCCGTTGATCAGGAAGCCCGGGATGGCCAGGGCGTAGAACCAGGGATCGGTGATCAGGGACACGACGGGATGATGCGGGACCGGCCGGGTCCACGCCAGATGGGGCCAGCCGGGGCCTGACAGGGGCGCGGTTCCGTCCTACAGCCCGCCCGAGGCCGCCTCTCCGGCCCCACGCAAGGAAGGGCCGCCGATGGCGCATATGCACGACCCGCTCTGGATCGCGGCGCTGGCGGCGGTCATGGCGATCACGGGCCTCGTCTCCGGCACGCTGGCAGGGCTGCTGGGGGTCGGCGGCGGCATCGTCATCGTGCCGGTGCTGTTCAACGTCTTCCCACTGCTGGACATCCCGGCGGAAATCCAGATGAAGCTGGCGGTCGCAACCTCGCTGGCCACGATCATCCCGACCTCCATCCAGTCCGCCCGCAAGCACCATGCGCGCGGCGCGATGGACGTGCCGCTGCTGAAGTCCATGATCCCCTCCCTGATCGTGGGCGTGCTGATCGGGACGGTCATCGCGGTGTGGGTGAAGGGAACGGTGCTGACGGCGATCTTCGCGGTCATCGCCCTGCTCGTCGCGATCAACATGGCGGTGACCGGGGTGGATTCCCGCCTGCGGGAGAGCTTCCCGACCGGCCCTCTGCGGCAGGTGCTGGGCGCCTTCATCGGCGGCATCTCGGCCATGATGGGGATCGGCGGCGGCACGGTGGGCGTGCCGCTGATGAACCTCTTCGGGACGCCGATCCGCTCCGCGGTCGCCACCGCCTCGGCCTTCGGGATCGTCATCGCCATTCCCGCGACGATCGGCTTCATCTGGGCCGGCTGGGGCAACCCGCTGCTGCCGCCGCTCTCCCTCGGCTATGTGAACCTCATCGGCTTCGCGCTGATCGTGCCCAGCTCCATGATCGCGACGCCCTGGGGCGTGCACCTGGCCCACACCATCCCGCCTCTGATGCTGAAGCGGGCCTTCGCGGTGTTCCTCGGCATCACCGCGATCCGGATGATCTGGTCCCTCGTCGGCTGACCCTCGTCGGCTAGGGGGCTTGTCAGGGGCGGCGCGGTGGGGTTGAACCCGCGCCCCCTTTTCGGAGCCCTTCCGTGCAGCCCGCGACCGGCCCCGTCATCGGGATCGACTTCGGCACCACCAACTCCGTCGTGACCGCCCTGCGCCCGGACGGGAGCGCGGTGACGCTGCGGCATGACACGGAGGAGGTGTTCCGCTCCGTCCTCTGCTTCTGGTCCGATCCCGTGAGCGGCGCGGGGCGGCACGCGGCCGGTCCCGCGGCCATCGAAGCGTATCTCGAGGAGCCGCTGGCCAGCCGGCTCATCATGTCGATGAAGAGCTACCTCGCGCAGCGGAGCTTCACCGAGACGCGGATCATCGGCCGGCGCTGGACGCTCGAATCGCTGATCGCCCTCTTCCTGCGGGAGCTGCTGGAACCTTTCCGGGACGAGTTGGACGGGGCGAGAGTGACGGTAGGGCGGCCGGTGCGATTCGTGGGGGAGGGGGCGGACGACGCCTTCGGGGAGGCACGGTTGCGCGCCGCCTTCTCCGCGGCCGGCCTGCCCAAGGTGACGGTGGCGCTGGAGCCCGCGGCCGCCGGCCAGCGCTTCGCCGCCGGGATCGACCGCCCGGCCACCGTGCTCGTCGGCGACTTCGGAGGCGGCACGAGCGACTTCTCCCTCCTGCGGTTCGATCCCGGGCCGCCGCGGCGGGTGACGGCGCTCGGCCATGCCGGCGTGGGGCTGGCGGGGGACGCCTTCGACACGCGGATCATCGACCGCGTCATCTCCCCCTTGCTGGGCAAGGGCGATTCCTACCGGGTGATGGGCAAGCCGCTGCCGGTGCCGCCGGCCTGGTACTCCAGCTTCGCCCGCTGGCACCGGCTGCCCCTGATGCGCGGCCCGAAGACCCTGCGCGAGATCAGCGAGGTCGCCCGCACGGCCGACCACCCGGAGCGGCTACGCCACCTGATCCGGTTGATCGAGGACGAGGCGGGCTACGCGCTCTACCGCGCCGTCTCCGCCGCGAAGGTCGCGCTCTCCAGGAGCGAGGCGACGGTGCTGCGCTTCCGGCACGAGGACTTCGTGGTGGAGGCGCCGGTTACGCGGGTGGATTTCGAATCCTGGATCGCCCCCGACCTCGCGCGGATGGAGGCGGCGGTGGAGGCCGCACTGGCGGATGCGGGGCTGGGGCCGGAGGGGGTGGACCGCGTCTTCCTGACCGGCGGCACCTCGCTGGTCCCGGCCGTGCGCGCGATCTTCACCCGCCGCTTCGGGGCGGAGCGCGTCTTCGGCGGCGGCGAGTTCGTCTCGGTCGCGGAGGGGCTGGCCCTGATGGGGCCGGACGCCTGAAGCCGGTCAGCCCGCCCGGCCGCCGCGCATGTAGCGGCGTTCGGGCCGGTAGTTCAGGCGCTTCATCAGGCGGCGAAGGCGGCGGATCATGGTCGGGTCCCCTGCTGGACCTCAAGATGCCGTGCGTTGTCTTTCCAGGCGGTTACCCCGGGAACAGCAGGCGCGCGCGGGTTGACCCCGCCTGCCCCCGCCCATATACCGCCGCCTCCCCGGGGGATGGCCACGTCGCCTCGCCCTTCGACGTGACCAGAGCAAGACCATGAAGATCCGGAACTCGCTGAAGAGCGCCAAGACCCGCGACAAGAACTGCTTCCTCGTTCGTCGCCGCGGCCGCGTCTACGTGCTGAACAAGAAGAACCCGCGCCTGAAGGCCCGCCAGGGCTGATCCCCGTCCGGCATCGCAGTTCGATGCTGGAGCGGAAGAGTTTATAGAAACGCGCAGGCCGCGTGTGCCAGGGTTGAGGCGGATCGCCGCGGGGCAAGGGCTCCTGTGGCGTTGCCCTCTGCCCGGAGGCCGCGATGCGACCGTCCCTGCCCGCGGTGCTGGACGCCATCTACGGCGCCGCCTCCGATCTCTCGCGCTGGCCCGCCGCGCTTGAGCTGATCGCGGACGCGGTCGGCGGCAGCGGCGCGATGCTGACGCGCCATCAGCCCAGCGGCCCGGACGGCGCGATGGTCGCGACGATGTTCGTGGCGGCCCGCCTGCGCGACGATCTGGGCCAGCTCTACATGCGCCAGTACGTGCGCAACCCCATTAACCTCGGCCTCATCCGCGCGCCCGAGGGCCGGGCCGTCTCGGCCCACGCCTATGCGGACCTCGCCGCGGTGCGCCGGTCGGCCTTCCATTCCGACATCCTCGCGCCGCAGGGGATCGAGAACCTCGTCAACGTTCTCCAGCCCTCCTTCGTCCGGGCCGGCGCCAGCGGCGGCGTCGCCGTCACCCTCCGGGCCCGCCAGGCCGAGGAGACGGAGCGGGCCCTGCAGCGGATGGACCGCCTCGTGCCGCACATCGCCCGCGCGGTGGACCTCTCGGTTCAGCTCGCGGTGCTGGGGGATGCGGCGCAGCACCTGGGTACGGCGCTCGATCTCATGGCCGGGGCCGCGCTGCTGCTGGATGGCGCGGCGCGGATCCTCCACGCCAACCCGGCCGCACAGGCCCTGATCCGGGACGCCGACGGGCTCCGTGCGGACGGCGCCGGCATCCTGCGCCTCGCCGCGGCCCTGCCAGCCGAGACGGCGGTGCTGGAGCGGGAGATCGCGCACGCGCTGGCGCTCTCGGCGGGTATAGAGGCGGCGCCGGGACCGCCGCTTCGGCTCACCCGGCCTTCCGGCCTCGCCGCGCTCGTGGTGATGGTCATCGGGCTACCGCCGCATCCCTTCGCCGGGTGGGTGGGGGCAGGCCGGGCGCGGGCCATCGTGCTCGTCAGCGACCCGGCCGCCCCCGTCCCGCACGAGGCGGCGCAGGCGCTGCGCGGCGCGCTCGGGCTGACCGCGGCGGAGGCTGCCGTGGCGGCGCTGGTCGCGGGCGGCACCGGGTTGCCCGGCGCCGCCGGCACGCTGGGCATCGCGCCCTCTACTGCGAAGACCCACCTTGCCCGCGTGTTCGAGAAGGCGGGCGTGCGCTCCCAGGCGGAGCTGGCGCGGCTGTTCAGCGCCCTGCCACCCGTCCGCGCGGCGGCGGCTCCAGCGCCTGCCGGAGAAAGCGCACCAGCCGATCCGCCGCGTCCGATGCCACCTCGGTGTCCTGGCGGACCGTGACCGGGGGGCCGCCGGGCAGCGGCAGGCGGATGATGCGGCCGAGCGCGTCGCCGTAGTCCCAGCCATAGGAGGCGTCCGGGTAGACCTGCCACAGGGCGGGCTGACGGCCTGCGAGGCGCATTGCGTCGCGGAGCTCGCCGCAATCCTCCGCCGCGTCGCGGTCGTCCCGCCCGGCATGGAGCAGGGCGACCGGGGCGAGGCTCCAGGCATCCTCGTCCGCGAAGCCCTCGTCGAGCAGGGCTCCGCAGCCGGGATAGAGGGCGGCGTGGGCGGCGAAGCGCAGGCCATCGGGACCGGTCTGCGCCTCCGCGAGCGCCTCGGACGCCGCCAGCAGCGCGGCCCGTCCGCCGGCGCCCAGGCCCACCGCGGCGATGCGATGGGGATCGACCAAGGGGTCCGTCGCCAGCACGGCCAGGATCTGGTGCAGCGCCGCGGCCGCCCCGTGCGGGTCCGACCCCGGGGCGATCGGGCCGGACCGCGTCGGAACGAGCCCGTCCAGCGGCGTGGGGTCGAGATCCATCGCGAGGACGGTCCAACCGGCCTCGACCAGCAGCGCGGCGAGCTCGCCGGCGCGGGTGTCGGGCGCGGAGCCGTCGGGCAGCAGGATGATGGCCGGCCGCTCCCCGAACACGTCGGGGCGGTGCAGCACGGAGGGGACTTCCGCGACCCGACCCGCCTCGGCGATCAGCCGCAGGGTGAAAGCCTCCATCGCCGGCTGGGCGCTGCCCGGTCCGGCCAGGCCGGCGAGCAAGCCGAGCGCGAGGCAAAGGGATCGGGGCATCGGAGGGGCCTCCTTCGGGCGGGGCGGGTCTCCCCGGCAACACCCTCGGCCCCGCCCATGGGCGGCCGCATCCCCTGAATGGGGGAGGAGCGCGCCTGCGCCGACGGCTGCTCAGCGCGGGACGAGGCGCTCCGATCCCAGCCCCTGGCCGCTCGTCCAGGGACCGACGAGGGAGCCGTCGGGCTGCGGCTGGTAGGTCGCGATACCCGGCGCGCCGGAGATGGTGTAGCCGACCACGAGCAGGCCGCCGGCCACGAGGCCGATGCCCTCGGCGCCCCCGCTCTCGCCGTCGATCCGCCACGTGATGCGCCAGGTCTTGCCATCCAGCGCGGTGAAGGTGGCCGTACCGGAATAGGGGGAGCCGGCCGGGTCCGTCCCCTCCACCTGGTAGGTGCCGGCCCGCTGGGCCGCTGCCGGGGCGGGCGGGAAAAGGAGGCCCAGGGCGAGGGCCAGGGTGGCGGCACGGATCATCGTTCGGTCTCCCCCGGGTCGGCCCTTGCTTGCGGCGGGCCGGCCCCGCCGCCAGATTGAGCACCACCCCGCCCGTGTTGGGAACGGGGCTGGAATGACCGCATGATCCTGCTGCCCGCCCCCAAGCCGGACGTCCTGGCCCGCCGCGACGAGATCCTGACCGGGCTGCGCGCGCTGGTGCCCGGGGACGGGGTGATCGCCGAGGCGCTGCGCCTGAAGCCCTATGAGACGGACGGGCTCTCGGCCTATCGCCAGCCGCCGCTGGCCGTCGTGCTGCCGACCAGCACGGCGCAGGTCGCCTCCGTCCTGCGCTTCTGCCACGAGAACGGCGTGCGGGTGGTGCCGCGCGGGGCCGGCACGTCACTGTCCGGCGGCGCGCTGCCGCTGGCGGATGCCGTGGTGATCGGGCTGATGCGCATGAACCGCATCCTGGACGTGTCCTTCCCCGACCGGCTGGCGGTGGTGGAGGCGGGCGTGACCAACCTCGGCATCACCAAGGCGGTGGAGGGAGAGGGGTTCTTCTACGCGCCCGATCCCTCGTCGCAGCTCGCCTGCATGATCGGCGGCAACGTGATGATGAATTCCGGCGGCGCGCACTGCCTGAAGTACGGCGTCACCGCGAACAACCTGCTGGGCGTGAAGTTCGTGACGATCGAGGGGGAAGTGATCGAGATCGGCGGCGCGCATCTGGACGCCGCGGGCTATGACTGGCTCGGCCTCATCACGGGGAGCGAGGGGCAGCTTGGCATCGTGACGGAGGTGACGGTGCGCATCCTGCGCTCCGCCGAGGGGCAGCGCGCGATGCTCGCCGCCTTTCGCTCCACGGAGGTGGCCGGGGAGGCGGTGGACGCGATCATCGGGTCCGGCGTGATCCCCGTGGCGCTCGAGTTCATGGACAAGCCCTGCATCCACGCCTGCGAGGCCTTCGCCCACGCCGGCTACCCGCTGGACGCGGAGGCCCTGCTCATCATCGAGGTGGAGGGCAGCGTGGAGGAGCAGGACGACCTGCTCGCGCGCCTGCGCGACATCTGCGCGCGGTTCGATCCGATCAGCATGCGGGTGGCCGCCAGCGCCGAGGAATCGCTCGCGATCTGGAAGGGACGCAAGGGCGCCTTCGGGGCGGTGGGGCGGATCTCCCCGGATTACCTTTGCATGGACGGCACCATCCCGACGGGCGAGCTGCCGCATGTGCTGCGCCGGATCGGTGAGATGAGCGACGCGTACGGCCTGAAGGTCGCGAACGTCTTCCACGCCGGGGACGGGAACCTGCATCCCCTGATCATGTTCGATGCGAACGATCCGGCTTCCTTCCACAAGGCGGAATCCTTCGGCGCCGACATCCTGAAGCTCTGCGTGGAAGTCGGCGGCTGCCTGACCGGGGAGCACGGCGTCGGCGTGGAGAAGCGGGACCTGATGGGCGTGCAGTTCAATCGCGCGGAGCTGGCGCAGCAGCGCCGGATCAAGTCGGCCTTCGACCCCGGCTGGCTGCTGAACCCCGCCAAGGTCTTTCCGCTGGAGGATAACCCCGCCCTGTCCGTCGCGGCGGAATGAGCGGGACCATCGCGCCGGCCGACGAGGCCGGTATCGCGCGCGCGGTCGCGGAGGCGACGGCGCCGGTCGCCATCGAGGGCAGCGGGACGACGCTGGGGATGTTGCGCCCCGTGCAGGCGGCGCGGACGATCTCCACCCGGAACCTGACCGGCATCACCCTGCACAGGCCGCAGGAGCTGGTGATCGCCGCCCGCGCGGGCACGCCGCTGCCGGAGATCGAGGCGGCCCTGGCGGAGCACGATCAGGTGCTCATTGCGGAACCGCCGGATCTGCGCGGCCTGCTCGGCACGGCGGACCGGCCGCCGCCCACGATCGGCGGGCTTGTGGCGGCGAACCTGTCCGGCCCCCGGCGTATCGCCGGCACGGCGCTGCGGGACAACGTGCTGGGCCTGCGCTTCGTCAACGGCACCGGGGAGGTGCTGCGCGCCGGCGGGCGGGTGCACAAGAACGTCACGGGTCTGGACCTGTGCAAGCTGCTGGCCGGCAGCCACGGCACGCTGGGCATCATCACGGAGGTGACACTGAAGGTCGCCCCCGCCGCCGAGCGAACCGCGACGCTGGTGGTCCCGGTGGACGGGACCGCCGCCGGGGTGTCGGTGCTCTCCGCCGGCCTGACCAGCCCCTATGGCGTGACCGGCGCCGCCCTGGTGACCGAGGGGCTGGAGGCGGCCGGCATCGCGGGCCCGGCCGCGCTGCTGCGGCTGGAGGACGTGGCGAGTTCCGTCGCCTACCGGACGGGCCGGCTCCGCGCCGCGCTGCCCGGTGTCTCGCGCATTCTGGAGGGTGAGGAGTCGCGGGCGGCTTGGCGCGCCATCCGCGACGCCACCGCCCTGGCCCCGGCGGAGGGCGAGGCGGTGTGGCGGCTGTCCCTGCGTCCCTCCGCGGCCCACGCCGCCGCGGCAGCGCTGCGGGCAGCCTTCCCGGCCCGGCTGCTGCTGGACTGGGGCGGGGGGCTGGTCTGGGTCTCCGGCCCGGCGACCGAGGCGGCGCACCGCGTGGTGATGGCCGCCGCGTCGGGCGGCACCTTCACCCTCTTCCGCGCGCCGGACGCGCTCCGCGCGGCCCTGCCGGTCATCCCGGAGGAGCCGGCGGCGCTCGCCCGCCTCTCGGCGCGGGTGAAGGCGTCGCTGGATCCGGCGGGGCGGCTGAACCCCGGGCGGATGCGCGCGGGACTCTGAACCCCGCCGCCCGGCCTGTCCCGGCGGGAACACGGTCCGGGTCCGCCCGGCCGCCATGGTGACCCCACGCAGCGCGGTTCACCGCCCCCCTCGGGCGGCGTCGCGCCTGATGCGATCGGGAAAGCCGCCATGTCCGACCAGCCCCTTTTCCCCCGGAAGCTCGCCGCCGAGGCGGGTATCTCTTCGACCGACGAGGGAATCCCCACGACCAACGCCGTGACCGGCAGCTTCGGCAACGGCACGCTCTCCCTGTTCGGGGACAGCCTCGACAACGCTGTGACCCTCTCCCGCAACGCGGCGGGGCAGATCCTCCTCAACGGGGCGCCGGTCGGCGGGGCCACCGTGGCGAACACCTCGCTGATGCAGGTCTTCGGGCAGGCCGGCAACGACGTCCTCACCGTCAACGAGGCGAACGGCGCGCTGCCCAAGGCGAACCTCTTCGGCGGCTCGGGCAATGACGTCCTGACCGGCGGGTCCGGCGCCGACCTGCTCTTCGGCCAATCGGACAACGATGTCCTGCTCGGCAAGGGCGGGAACGACTTCCTGTTCGGCGGGGCGGGTAACGACACGCTGACGGGTGGGGACGCCGACGACCAGATGTTCGGCGAGGCGGGCGACGACCTCATCATCTGGAATCCGGGCGACGACACCGACCTCGCCGAGGGCGGCGACGGCATCGACACGCTCCAGGTGAATGGCGGCAACGGGAACGAGTTCTTCACCGTCTCCACCAACGGCACCCGGTTCCGGCTGGACCGCGTGGACCCTGCCCCCTTCTCGGTGGACGCCGGGACGATGGAGAAGCTCGTCATCAATGCCAATGGCGGCGATGACGTCGTGAACGCGTCCGTGCTGCAGGCGACCAGCGCGCAGCTGGTGGTGGATGGCGGCACCGGCAACGACACGATCACCGGCAGCCAGGGCAATGACGTGCTGCTGGGCGGCGACGGCAACGACCTGATCACCGGGGGCCGCGGCAACGACGTGGCGCTGATGGGCGCGGGGGACGATGCCTTCGTCTGGAACCCCGGCGACGGGAACGACGTGGTCGAGGGGCAGGCGGGCACCGACACGCTCGTCTTCAACGGCGCCAACATCGGCGAGACGATCAACGTCGCCGCGAATGGTGGCCGGGTGCTCTTCACGCGGGACGTGGCGAACATCGTCACCGATCTGAACGACGTGGAGGTGGTGCGCTTCGCCGCGCTCGGCGGGGCGGACAAGGTGAATGTGGGCGATCTGTCCGGCACCGACGTGACCTCGGTCGAGATCAACCTCGCCTCCGCCACGGGCGCCGGCGATGCATCGGCGGATCAGGTGACCGTGAACGGCACCGCCGGCAACGACATCGTGGACGTGTTTGGCGCGGGCAGCGCCGTCTCGGTGGTCGGCCTCTCCGCCAGAGTGAACGTCACGGGCTCCGAGGGCGCGCTCGACACGCTGGCGATCAATGCCGGGGCCGGCAACGACGTGGTCACCGCCTCGACCATGGCGGCCGGGGTGACGCGGCTGGTGCTGGATGGCGGGGCCGGCAACGACACCCTCTTCGGCAGCCAGGGCGCGGACACCTTCGTCGGTGGCGACGGCAATGACGTGGTCCTGGGCGGGCGGGGCGACGACGTGGCCCTGCTGGGTGCGGGCAACGACGCGTTCACCTGGAACCCCGGCGATGGCAGCGACGTGGTGGAGGGCGGGGACGGCCTCGACACGCTGCGCTTCTCTGGCGCCAACGTCGGCGAGAGCATGGACATCTCCGCCAATGGCGAGCGGGTGAGGGTGTTCCGCGACGTCGCCAACGTGACGATGGACCTGAACGACACGGAGGTGCTGGAGATCAATGCCCTCGGCGGGGCCGACCGCTTCCACGTCGGCGTGCTCAGCGGCACGGACCTGCAACTCGTGCGGCTCCAACTCGCCGGTCCGGCTGGGGGTGGCGACGGCGCGGCGGACGAGGTGACGGTGGATGGCCGGGCCAGCGACGACCGGATGGTCGTGGCCGTCCGGGACGGCGACATCGAGGTGACGGGCGTGCGGGCGAATGTCCGGCTGGCCGGTGTGGACGCCGCGCTGGACCGGCTGGTCCTGAACGCCGGTGCGGGCAACGACGTGGTGGACGCCACCGCCCTGCCCGCGAACGCGATCGGCCTGACGGTGCTGGGCGGGCTGGGGAACGACCTCGTGCTCGGCTCGGCCGGGAACGACGTGGTCATCGGCGGCGATGGCAACGACACGGCCCTGCTCGGCGCCGGGGACGACACCTTCGTGTGGAACCCGGGCGACGACAACGACGTGGTGGAGGGCCAGGCCGGCACCGACACGATGCTGTTCAACGGCGCCAACATCTCGGAAACCATCGACATCGCCGCGAATGGCGGCCGCGTCCGGTTCTTCCGGGACATCGCGAACGTGACGATGGACCTGAACGATGTGGAGGTGGTGGACTTCCACGCCCTCGGCGGCGCGGACACGATCCGGATCGGCGACCTCTCCGGCACGGACGCGACGACGGTCCGGGTGGGGCTGGAGGGTAGCTTCGGCGGCGGCCTCGGGGATGGTCAGGCGGACTCGGTGTCCGTGATCGGTACGGCCGGGGCTGACATCGTGACCCTCTCCTCCTCCGGGACGGCGGTCAGCGTGCTGGGCCTGGCCGCGTCCGTGCAGGTCACCGGCCTGGAGGCCGCGCTGGACCGGATCACGGTGGAGCTCGGCGCGGGCAATGACGTGCTGAATGCCAGCGGCGTGGTGGCCGGCGTGGCCGGGCTGACGATCCAGGGCGGTCTGGGCAACGATCTGGTGATCGGGTCCGCCGGCTCCGACCTCGTCTTCGGCGGCGACGGGAACGACACGGCCCTGCTCGGCGCCGGGAACGACACCTTCGTGTGGAACCCCGGCGACGACAACGACGTGGTGGAAGGCCAGGCCGGCTTCGATACGCTGCTCTTCAACGGGGCGAACGTGTCGGAGACCGTGGACATCTTCGCCAATGGCGGGCGCGCCGTGATGTTCCGCGACGTGGCGGCGGTGACTATGGACCTGAACGACGTGGAGACGATCCGCTTCAATGCGCTGGGCGGGGCCGACACCATGCGGGTCGGCAGCCTCGTCGGCACGGACGTGACCCAGGTGCAGCTCGACCTCGGCTTCGACGCCCAGGCCGACGGCGTCTCGGTGGACGGCACGGCGGGGGCCGACGTGGTGAGCATCCTGCGCAGTGGCGACGCCACGATCGTGGCCGGCCTCTCCGCCCAGGTGACGGTGTTGGGCGCGGATGCGGGCCTCGACTTCCTGCGGGTGAATGGCGGGGCCGGCGCGGACCAGATCACGGTCGGCACGCTCGCGACCGGCGGGATGAGCCTTGTGCTCGACGGCGGCGCGGGCAGCGACCAGCTGGTGGGCGGGCTCGGGGCGGACACGCTGATCGGCGGCGCCGACGGGGACATCCTGCGCGGCGGCGAGGGGAATGACGTGCTGTCCGGCGGCACCGGCGGCGACCAGTTCAACTTCTCCGGGCTGAACGGGACCGACCGGGTGACGGACTTCGCCAACGGCGTGGACCAGATCCGGATCAGCGGCTACGGCACGTCGCTGGACAGCTTCGGCGACCTGTTCGGGGACATCACGCAGGTGGGCAGCGCGGTGCAGATCAACCTGGGTGCCAATGTCTTCGGGGCCGGGGTGATCCTGCTGGACAACATGACGGTGGCGCAGATCGACGCCTCCGACTTCCTCTTCGCCTGAGCCGATCGGGGCGGCACCCGCGCGCCGCCCCGGACGATCCGCCTTGCAGCCGAAGGGATCGGTCCCAACCCTTCCTTCAGTCAGAGGGGATGCAGACCGTGACCAGTCCGATTTTGTCTCGCCGCGCCGGGCTTCTCGGCGCGGCGGCCCTGTCCGCGCTGCCGCGGACGGTGCGCGCCGCGGCCCCCATGGCGGGGCGCCAGGCGCCCGGCTTCCACCGGATCCGGGTGGGCCGCTTCGAGGTGACGGCCTTGCTGGACGGCACGCTGGAGTTGGGCCTGGAGGTCTTCCCCGCCGTCGGGACAGAAGCATCGGCGCTCCTGGAACGCGCCTTCCGTCCCCAGGGGCCGGTGCTCGCCCATGTGAACGCCTACGCCATCAACACCGGCGAGCGGCTCTACCTGATCGACACGGGGACCCAACCCGGCTTCGCCCCCACCGTCGCGCTGTTGCCGGAGGCGCTGGCCGCGGCGGGCATCCAGCCGGCCCAGGTGGACGCGGTGATCGCCACCCACCTGCACCCGGATCATGTCGGCGGCCTCGTCCGGGATGGACGCGCCGTCTACCCGAATGCCGAACTGATCGTGCCGGAGGTCGAGGCGGGCTTCTGGCTCGCGCCCGATGCGCTGTCCCGGGCCCCGGCAGAGGTGCGACCCTTCTTTGAGATCGCCCAGGCCTCGGTCGCACCCTATGCCGGGCGGATGCGGCGCCTGGCGCCAGGTGCCGCCCCGGCCCCGGGGATCGAGTCGGTGGCGATGCCCGGACACACCCCGGGCCACACGGGCTATCTCGTCACGGATGGCGGGCCGTCGCTGCTGATCTGGGGCGACGTGATCCATGCCGCGCCGCTTCAGCTTCCGCGCCCCGCGGTCAGCGTGGCCTTCGACGTGGACGGTGCCTTGGCCGCCGCGACCCGAGCCCGGGCGCTGGACCGGGCGGTGGGCGAGCGGCTGATGGTCGCCGGAATGCACATGCCCTTCCCGGGCTTCGGTCACATCCTGCGGGAGGGCGCGGGTTATGCCTTCGTCCCGCTTCCCTTCATGCCGCTGTAGACGAAGGTCGGCGCTTTCGGGGCACACAGGATCGCGGCGGGACGCGGCGCCTTTCTCGGCGGGATCTAGCGGCTGTCGGACCGCCAGACCGGCGCGGATCGCCCCTCCGGAACACGCACCGAAGGGCCGCCGCCCGTGGGTAGGACCCGTCCGCCATCGCCGGGATAGCGGGCGAGGGTCTGGCCGGGCAGGGCGAGGAGCGCTGAAAGGCGCTGCGCTTCCCGGGTGCCGAGGCGAATGATGTCGGCCGGCCTGGGAGCCGGGCCGGAGAGGGCGCGAGGGCTCATCGGACTGGGTTTCCAGGGCCCATCTGGCGGGCCGTTCTTGTTCTGGCCCAACGGCGCGGCCAACCTATGGTTGCTCTATGGTGCTGCCGTGGCGGCCGCTCCGGCGTGACGAGGTTCTATGCAGACAAGCTTCTCCGAGGCCCAGCTCGCCGATCCCGACACGCGGGAATCCAACAAGATCCTCCGGACCTGCGTGCACTGCGGCTTCTGCACGGCGACCTGCCCAACCTTCGTGCTGCTGGGCGACGAGCTGGATAGCCCGCGCGGTCGGATCTACCTGATCAAGGACATGCTGGAATCCGGCCGTCCCGCGACCGAGGAGGTGGCCCGCCACGTGGACCGCTGCCTGTCGTGCCTGTCCTGCATGACCACCTGTCCCAGTGGCGTCCACTACATGCACCTGGTGGATCACGCCCGCCACTACATCGAGGAGACCTATGTCCGGCCACTGCCGGACCGGCTGATCCGCCGCGTGCTGGCGGCCGTGCTGCCGCGCCCCGCGCTGTTCCGCGCCTCCCTCGTCATGGCGCGGCTGGCGCGGCCGCTGCGTGGGCTCTTCGGCGGCGCCTCTCTCACGTCGAAGCGGCTGCGGGCGATGCTCGACCTCGCGCCCGCCGCCCTGCCGCCGGCCAGCGCGACGAGCCGCCCGCAGGTCCATCGGGCCGAAGGGAAGCGCCGGGGACGCGTCGCGCTGCTGACGGGATGCGCGCAGAGCGTGCTCGCGCCCTCGATCAACGAGGCGACGATCCGCCTGCTGACCCGCATGGGGATCGAGGTGGTGGTGACACAGGGGCAGGGCTGCTGCGGCGCGCTGACCCATCACATGGGCCGGCACGACTCCGCGATGGCTGCCGCGCGCGCCAACATCGAGGCCTGGGCCGCCGAGGCGGAGGGGGAGGGGTTGGACGCGGTGGTCATCAACGCCTCGGGCTGCGGCACGACGGTGAAGGATTACGGCCACATGTTCCGGGAGGCCGAGCCGGTGCTGCGCGATCGCGCGGCCCGGATCGCCGGGCTGGCGAAGGACGTGTCGGAGGTGCTGACGCGCTTCGGCTACGCGCCGTCCCGCCCGGCACCGGGGATCGCTGTGGCCTACCAGGCCGCGTGCAGCCTGCAGCACGGGCAGGGGATCACCGGCGTGCCGAAATCCCTGCTGGAGCGGGCGGGCTTCGAGGTGCGCACGCCGCAGGAAGCCCATCTCTGCTGCGGGAGCGCCGGCACCTACAACATCATGCAGCCGGAGATCGCCGGGCGGTTGCGGGAGCGCAAGCTCGCCTTCCTGCACCGGACGGGGGCGGACATCGTGACCTCGGGCAACATCGGCTGCCTGACGCAGCTCGGCGGCGGGGGGCTGCCGGTGGCGCATACGGTGGAGCTGCTGGACTGGATGGCGGGCGGGCCGGAGCCGCCGGCCGTCCTGGCCGCACGGGCGCGGCAGGAGGCGCTGGCAGGATGACGATCCCGATGCTGGCCGCGGCGGGGCTCCTTCTCCTTGCCGGTCCCGTCTCGGCGCAGATCCTGACGCCACCCGGGGGTGGCGCCGGCGTGGCTCCGGCCGTGCCTCCCACGGCCTCGCCCGTCCCCGCGCCCGACGCGGCGGCGCGGCGCCGGCAGGAGCTGGACCGGCTGCTGGACGGTCTGCCCCTCGCCCCCGACGAGGCGGCGGCCACGGCGCTCCAGACCCGAATCCAGGCGCTCTGGGCGCAGGGCGGCAGCCCGGCGGTATCGCTGTTGATCCGCCGCGGCCTGCGGAACCTGGAAGGGCGTGCCGCGGCCGACGCGGTGGAAGATCTGGACGCCGCCATCACCCTGCAGCCCGACTTCGCGGAGTCCTGGATTCTGCGCGCCCAGGCTCTCGCTGCGTCAGGCGACTCGCGTGCGGCCGCGGCCGACCTGCAGCAGGCTCTCCGGCTGGAGCCCCGCCATTTCGGCGCGCTGCTTGCGTTGTCTGAGATCCAGCAGGAATCCGGCGACCTGAACGGCGCGCTCCGCAGCCTGGACGCCGCACTGGCCCTGCATCCCCACCTGCCCGGCGGCACGCAGCGGCGGCGGGATCTCAGCCGGCAGGCCCTGGGCGACGACACCTGACGGCCGGGACCGCACGCCAGCGCAACGGCCGGATGGGACCCGCCGGACTGATGGCTCAGATAGGGGACATGCGAGACATCCCCGACATTCTCCCCGCCGGCCTCGACGAGGAGGCCCTCTGGGCGGCCCTGCTGCGGCGGGACGCCCTCCCCGGACGCTTCTACGGCGTCACGAGCCAGGGCGTGGTCTGCCGCTTCGGCTGCCCGTCCCGCGCCCCGCTGCGGCGGCACGTGCGGTTCTTCGACAGCCTGGCTGCGGGCGTTGCGGCGGGCTTCCGCCCCTGTCGCCGCTGCGACCCGGATGGGGCACGCTCGGCCCTGCACGCCGCCGCGGTCGCGGAGGCCTGCCACCTCATCGAGTCCGCGGAGACGCCGCCCAGCCTTGCCGAGCTGGCAGCGCGCGCGGGCTATGCGCGGCACCACTTCCTCCGCCTGTTCCGTGACGTCACGGGCTTGACGCCCCGGGCCTACGGGGACGCGGTGCGGGCCCGCCGGCTCGGCGAGGCCCTAGCTGCCGGCGCCCGGGTCGCGGACGCGGTGGCCGGGGCTGGATTCGGCAGCGAGAGCCGGGTCTACGAGGACACGGGACGTGTGCTCGGCATGACGCCCGGCGTCGCCCGCCGGGGCGGGGCCGGCGAGACGATCCGGACGGCCGCGACCGAGGGGCCGCTCGGCATGGTGTTGGTGGGCTTCGCGGAGAAGGGCGTCTGCTTCCTCGCGCTGGGCGACGACGAGGCGGCGATGCGCGCCGACCTGACCGCGCGCTTCCCGAAGGCGCGGGTCGTCCCGGCCGGCCCCGAGGCCGAGGCGGTGGTGCAGACGATCATCGCCTGGATCGAGGAGCCGCGCGCCGCCCTGGATCTGCCGCTCGATCTGCGCGGCACCGCCTTCCAGCAACGGGTCTGGGCGGCGCTGCGGGCGATCCCGCTCGGAACGCGCACGGATTACGGCGCGCTGGCGGCGCGCCTCGGCCTTCCGGGTGGTGCCAGGGCGGTGGCGAGCGCCTGCGCCAACAATCCGGTGGCGTTGGCCGTCCCCTGCCACCGCGTCGTGGGCCGTGACGGCGCGCTGCGCGGCTACCGTTGGGGGCTTGATCGGAAGGCGGAACTGCTGCGCCGGGAAGCCGGTTAGGTTTGCGTACACCGGACGATGCGACAGTCCGCGCATCGTGCCTGATCCCATTCCTCAGGGTAGGGGCGGTCATGAGCTGTCCCAGGCGTGTCAATATTAAGATTGTTAAACGCCTTGCGACCCGCTTCGACGGTTTTTACGTTTCGTTGAGGAGGACGTTAAGCAGATGCAAAAGCACCTCAGCTACACCGACCCGTTCGTGAAGGCGCGGCGGCGTCCGCGGACCGAGGACCGCGACCGCTTCGGCGGATCGCAGCCGGATGTCACGAGCTGGGGTGCGGCCCGTCCTCTCGACGACATGACGCGCGAGGAGTTTCACGGCGCGGTCGGGCTCGCGGCCATCCGAGCGATCGGCTGGCTGACCGGACTTGGCGCGACCGTCGCGGCCGTGATTGCAGCCTGGCGCCTCTGGACCGGAGCCTGAGGCAAATCCTCAACGGCCGGCGCGCCGCGCCGGCCATGAGCTCCGGCTAACCTGGACCCTGTCGGGGACGAGCGAACCCCGTCAGCGCGCCGGCGCGGGTGTGGGCGCCGCAGGTGCCGGACCCGGCATCGCCGCGGGCGTCAGCGTCTCGGTGCCGATCGCGCTGCTTCCGATCAACGTCCACTGCCCCGTGAGCGACCCATCGGGAAGGATGGTGTAGATCGCGACGCCCGGCCGGTCGCCCAGCGTGAACCCGATCGCGAAGGTCGTGCCGGACGACATGCCGTAGCCCTCGAACCGGTTGCCGCCGACCTGCCAGCGCACCTGCCAGGAGGAGAGGCCGACCTGCCGCATGAGCAGATCGCCGTCATAGGAGGAGCCGTCGGGGTTCGTGCCCGTCACGGAGTAGGCGCCCGTCCGCTGCGCGGCGGCCGGCCCGGCGAGGGCCAGCCCCGTCAGCACCGCGGCCGCCATCATCGCTCCACGCATCACATGCCGCTCCTTCATCCTACCACTGCGACGCGCAGCGCGTTCGTCGTGCCCGGCGTCCCGAAGGGCACCCCGGCCACCACCACCACCTCGTCCCCGGTGGTGGCGAAGCCTTCCGCTTGTGCCGCGTGGACCGCCTTGGACACCATGTCCGTCATGCTGCTCGGCTCGCGGCTGAGCATCGGGTGAACGCCCCAGACGAGGGCGAGCCGCCGCACCGTCGCCTCGTTCGAGGTGAGGCCGAGGATCGGCGCCGCCGGACGCTCCCGCGCGACGCGCAGCACCGTGGACCCCGTGGAGGTGAAGGCCGCCACCGCCTCGGCCTCCACCGTCGAGGCGACCTGGCGCGCCGCGGCGGCGATGGCGTCGGAGGAGGTGTGGCGCGGCTCCGGCCGGTTGCTGTCGGTGATGGCGCGCCAGCCCGGGTCCTGCTCGGTCCGGGCGACGATGCGGTCCATGATGTTCACCGCCTCGTAGGGGAAGCTGCCGGCGGCAGTCTCGGCGGAGAGCATGACGGCGTCGGCGCCGTCGAACACGGCGGTCGCGACGTCCGATGCCTCGGCGCGCGTCGGCGTGGGGGCGGAGATCATGCTCTCCAGCATCTGGGTGGCGACGACCACGGGCAGGCCGCGGGCGCGGGCGGCGCGGACGATGCGCTTCTGGATCAGCGGCACCTCCTCCGGCGGGCATTCCACGCCCAGGTCGCCGCGGGCGACCATCACGCAGTCCGCTTCGTCCAGGATGCCGTCCATGGCCTCCACGGCCTGGGGCTTCTCCATCTTCACCATGATCCACGCGCGGCCGGCGGCGATGGCCTTCGCCTCCGCCACGTCCTCCGGCCGCTGCACGAAGGACAGGCCGATGAACTCGACGCCCTGCTCGAGCACGAAGGCGAGGTCGGCGCGGTCCTTCGCGGTGAGCGCGGGGATGGGCAGCACCACGTCGGGCACGTTCACGCCCTTGCGGTCCGACAGGGCGCCGCCGACGAGCACCTCCGTCTCCAGGTGGTCGTCGCGCTGGCGCGTGACGCCGAGGCGGAGCTTCCCGTCATCCAGGAGCAGCGTCGTGCCGATCCGGGCGGCGGAGATGATCTCGGGGTGCGGCAACTGCACGCGGCGCACGTCCCCGGGCACGGGGGAGAGATCGAGGCGGAAGGACTGCCCGGTCTGGAGCTGCACGCGGCCGCCCGCGAACTTCCCGACGCGGAGCTTCGGGCCCTGCACGTCCGCCAGGATGCCGATGGGTCGGCCGGTCTTCTTCTCGATCGCGCGGATCGTCGCGATGCGGGCCGCGTGATCCTCGTGGCTGCCGTGGGAGAAGTTCAGGCGGAAGATGTCGGCGCCGGCCCGGAACAGCCGCTCGATCACCTCCGGCGTGCTGCTGGCGGGGCCGAGAGTGGCAATCATCTTCGTGCGACGGCGTCGCCGAATGGGGATGCGGAGGGCCACGCGGCGTTCCTTGCGCTCACGCCACCAGGATGGCGCGGAAATCGTTCACGTTCGTCAAGGTGGGACCGGTGGTGACGAGATCACCGGTTGCCACGAACACGTCATGCGAGCGATGGGACGCCAGCGCGGCGACAGGGTCCACGCCGGCAACCTTGCTGCGCGCGATCGTATCCGGCGCGGCGAGGGCACCCGCATTGTCCTCGGAGCCGTCGATGCCGTCCGTGTCGCCCATGATGGCCCAGATGCCGGGATGGCCCGCGAGCGACACGGCGAGGCCGAGCAAGCATTCGCCGTTGCGGCCGCCGGCACCCCTCGCGTTCCCGAGCGTGACGGTCGTCTCGCCGCCGGACAGCAGCACGGCGGGGCGGGCCACCGGCAGGCCGTGCGCGGCGGTGGAGCGGGCGATGCCGGCCAGCACGGTGCCGACCTCGCGCGCCTCGCCCTCGATCGCGTCGCCGAGGATGAGGGGCCTCAGGCCCAGCTCCCGCGCCGCGGCGGCGGCGGCCTCCAGGGCCAGGCGGGGCGTTGCGATCATCCGGTACTCGGCCCGGGCGAGGCGCGGGTCGCCGGGCTTCGGCGTCTCGTCCGCGGCGGCGTCGAGATGGGCCCGCACCGCCTCGGGCAGCGTGATCCCGTAGCGCGCGACGATGGCGCGGGCATCCGCGAAGCTGCTGGGGTCCGGGACGGTGGGGCCGGAGGCGATGGCGGCCGGATCGTCCCCGGGCACATCCGAGATGGCGAGGGTGACGACGCGGGCCGGGTGCGCCGCCGCGGCGAGCCGACCGCCCTTGATCGCGGACAGGTGCCGGCGCAGCACGTTCATCTCGTTGATCGTGGCGCCGCTCGCGAGCAGGGCCCGGTTCACCGCCTGCTTGTCCGCGAGGGTCAGGCCGGGAGCGGGCAGGGCCATCAGCGCCGATCCGCCGCCGGAGATGAGCGCGAGGACGAGATCATCCGCGGTCAGGCCGCGCACCGCCTCCAGCACCCGCGCCGCCGCGGCCTGGCCGGCGGCGTCGGGAACGGGGTGGGAGGCCTCCACCACCTCGATCCGCTGCGTCGGCACCGCGTGGCCGTAGCGGGTGATGACGAGGCCGGAGAGCGGGACGTCCGGCCACGCCGCCTCCACCGCCGCTGCCATGACCGCGGCGGACTTGCCGGCGCCGACCACCACCACCCGGCCGGAAGGCCGTTCCGGCAGGTGCGATGCGAGCACCGCGCGCGGGTCGGCCGAGCGCACGGCGGCGTCGAAAAGCCGGCGCAGGATGCGCCGCGCTGCCTGGTCCGTCATCGGGGCGTCGGTGGGGCGAGGGTCGGGCACGGCCGCAATCAACGCCGGGGCGGGCGAGGGCGCAAGCCCGGCCTCACCGCCAGGACGCCATGGTGGCCCGCGCGCATTCGTGCAGGACGGTGATGGCGCGCTGGACGCCGTCGGTCCCGATCACGAAGGGGTTGGCCATGCGGGGGTTCGCAGCCAGGGCGGCGGTGCGGGCCACCGCCTCGTCGTTGAAGGCGTGGTTGGACAGGAAGACGTCCGCCCGCTGGTCGCGGGCCACCTGCAGAGCGCGGGCCGAGCCGTCGATGTAGGCCTGCAGCCGCGCGGGCTGGCGCCCGAAGTTGAAGGAGGTGCCGCCCCAGATCACCGCCCGGTGCTCCTGGCCGTTGTGCCGCACCGTGAACATCGGGGAGAGGGTGCCCATGGTATGCCCTGGCGTCGCCAGGAGTTCCACGGTCGTGTCGCCGAGGGTGATGCGATCGCCGCCATTCACCACCATGTCGCGCGCCGGCGGCCGGCCGGCGCGGGGGCTGTCGAACTCCAGCCGCGTCTCCAGCATGCGCCAGTCAGGCTCGCTCATCACGATCCGCGCGCCGTAAAGGCGCTTCAGGCGGTTGGCTCCGCCGTAATGGTCCCAGTGACCGTGGGAGACGATGACGTAGCGGATATTGGCGGGGTCGAGGCCGAAGCGGCGCAGCCCAGCCTCGATGCTGTGCTCCGCGTCGTCGTCATTGTCCATCGCGTCGAGGATGATGATGCCCTCCGACGTCGTGAGGGCCCAGGCGGTGGTCCAGTGGTTGCCGAGAAAATACAGGTTGTCGAAGGCGCGGCCCGGTGCAGGGCGGCCCATGGCGATCCGCGCGGCCGCCGGTGGCGCTTCCGGCGCCGCGGCCGGATCGGCGCTGCGGCACATCTGCATGTAGGGGGTCAGGTCCGTGCCGGCCGCCTGCCGCGCCGTCGCGATGTGCTGCCGGACGTCCTGCGGCTGGGCAAGGGCCGGCGCGGCGGCAAGAGCCAGGGCGAGCCCGGCGGCGATGGTTCTCATGGCGCTTCCTCTTTCATGCCGGTGGCTGCGGGGACCGGCCGTTCCAGACGAGCCTGTCCCCCCGGTCCGTGACCTGCCAAGACCGGCGGCAGATCACGGGACGCGGCGCGGCGGGGCGCGACCTCCCGCGCGCCGGTGCTCAGTCGGCGTATTCCCCGGCGGCCTGGATGATCGGCCGCCAGCGCGCAACCTCCTCGGCCAGGAAGCGGCGGTGATAGGCCGGGGTGGCACGGTCCTCCGAGGCGGGGGCCGTGGCAAGTTCGGCGAAGCGGGCCCGCAGCCGCTCCTCCCGCAGCGCCGCGCGGATCGCGGTGGCGAGGCGCTCCTGGACGTCCGGCGGCGTGTCCTTCGGCGCGTAGAGGCCGTGCCACGTGCTCATCAGGATGGCCGGCTGCCCCGCCTCGGCGGTGGTGGGGAGGTCGAGGCCGGGCACGCGCTCCGGCAGCGTCACGGCGTAGCCCTTGATGCGGTTGTCCCGCAGGAAGGGGGCGGTGTTGGTCGCCTGGTCGCAGAAAACGTCGATGCGGCCACTGATCAGGTCGGTGATGGCGGGGGCGGAGCCGCGGAACACCACGCCGGTCAGCGCCTTGCCCGCGGTGTGCTGCAGCAGCATGCCGCAGAGGTGGTTCGCCCCGCCGAGGCCGGAATGGGCGAGGTTCAGCCGGTCGCCCTGGCGCTGGATCTCCGCCATGAAGCCGGCAAGGTCGGTGGCGGGAAAGTCGGGCCGCGCCACGAGCGTCATCGCGGCGTCCGAGACGATGCCGAGCGGCGCGAAGCTGTCCGTCACGGAATAGGGCAGGCGTCGGTAGAGCGTGGCGCTGCTGGCGTGGCCGATATGGTGGATCAGCAGGGTGTGCCCGTCCGGCCGGGCCGCGGCCACGCGGCCCGCAGCGATCGTCCCGCCGGCGCCGCTGACGTTCTCGACCACCACGGGCTGGCCGAGGTCCCGCGACATGCCCTCGGACACCAGGCGGGCGATGACGTCGGTCGGCCCGCCGGCGGCGAAGGGGACGAGGACGCTGATCGGCCGGGTCGGGAAGCGACCCTGCGCCCGCACCGCCGGGGCGGCGAGGGCGGCGGGAATGGCGGCCAGCAGGGCCCGTCGGTTCATGGCGTTCTCTCCCGTTCTGTCATTCTTGGTCTAGTCGTTGGCGATGCGCAGCGCCTCGCAGACGGCGTCAGTAACCTGCTTCGTCGTCGCCCTGCCGCCGAGGTCGGGCGTGTGGAGCGACGGGTCGGCCGTGACGCGCTCCACCGCGCGCATCAGGCGGGCGGCCGCGGGCTTCTCGCCAAGATGCTCCAGCAGCATCACCGCGGTCCAGAAGGTTGCGACGGGGTTGGCGATGCCCTTGCCCGTGATGTCGAAGGCGGAGCCGTGGATCGGCTCGAACATGGAGGGCGCGTCCCGCTCCGGGTTGATGTTGGCGGTCGGCGCGATGCCGAGGGAGCCGGCCAGCGCCGCCGCAAGGTCCGACAGGATGTCGGCGTGCAGGTTGGTGGCGACGATGGTGTCCAGGCTGCCGGGGCGGAGCACCATGCGCATGGTCATGGCATCCACGAGCATCTTGTCCCAGGTCACGTCCGGGAACTCGGTGGCGACGTCGGCCGCGATCTCGTCCCACATCACCATGGCGTGGCGCTGGGCGTTGGACTTGGTGACCACGGTCAGGAACTTGCGCGGGCGGGACTGCGCCAGGCGGAAGGCATAGCGCATGATCCGCTGCACGCCGGCGCGTGTCATGACGGAGACATCCTGCGCGACCTCGATCGGCAGGCCCCGATGGGCGCGGCCGCCGACGCCGGAATACTCGCCCTCCGAGTTCTCGCGCACGATCACCCAGTCCAGTTCGGGGCCGGAGACGTTCCGCAGGGGGGAGGTGATGCCCGGCAGGATGCGGGTGGGGCGGACGTTGGCGTACTGGTCCAGCGGCTGGCAGATCGCGAGGCGCAGGCCCCAGAGGGTGACGTGGTCCGGAATGTCGGGCGCGCCCACGGCGCCGAAGAGGATCGCGTCGTAGCCGCGAAGCTGATCTGCCCCGTCGGCCGGCATCATGACGCCGTGCTTGCGGTAGTAGTCCGAGCCCCAGTCGAAATCCGTGAAGTCCAGGGTGAAGCCGCCGTCGCGCTCGGCGCAGGCACGCAGGGCCTGGACGCCGGCTTCCACCACCTCGGGCCCGATCCCGTCCCCACCCATGGCCGCAATCCGATAGGTCTTCACGCTTTCCCTCCCGCGCCATCTTCCATGCAAGATCGCATGGCAGTAGAGGTGTTGACGCCGCGCCGTCAACCCGAAAGACAAGGACATCCCCGGAGCATGGGGCATGGCTGGGCCGGAGGCGACCTTGGCAGAGGAACGGGAGGAGGCGGAGGTCGGGGGGATCAGGCCTTCCCTGGTCGAGGGTGCCTATGACGCGCTGAAGGAGTCCATCCGCAACAACGTCCTTCCGCCGGGCTACCAGGGGTCGGAGGGGGAGATCGCGGTCCGGCTCGGCATGAGCCGCACGCCGGTGCACGAGGCGGTGATCCGGCTTCAGGAAGAAGGGCTGGTGCGCGTCCTGCCCCGGCGGGGGGTGGTGGTCTGCGCCATCGCCCCGGACGACATGCGCGAGATTTACGAGGCGATCATCGCGCTGGAATCCGCCTCTGCCGAACTGCTGGCCGGCCGACCAGAGGCGGAGCGCGCCGCGGCGGCAGCGGCGCTCGACGCCGTGAACGATGAGATGGCGGCGGCGCTGGCGGGGAACGACCTGACCGCCTGGGCGGCGGCAGATGAGCGGTTCCACCAGGCGCTGGTGGAGCGGACCGGGAACCGCCGCCTGCTCCGGATGTTCGGCACGATCATGGACCAGTCCCACCGCGCCCGGATGCTGACGCTGCGGCTGCGGCCGAAGCCCACCGCCTCCGTCCGTCAGCACCGCGCGATCGTGGAGGCCGTGCGGCGCGGCGAGACGGGCGCGGCACGGGACCGCGCGAAGCGGCACCGGGAAGCGGCGCGGGACCAGATCCTGCCGCTGATCGAGTCCTACGGGATGCGGCACCTGTAGCGCGCATCATTCCGCGCGGATTCCGGCCTCCCGGATCAGGGGGACCCAGCGGGCGATCTCCGCGGCAATGTGGGTCCCGAAGGCGTCCGGGGCGCCGCCCACGATCTCGGCGGCCTGGGTGCGGCGGAGGCTGGCCTGAAGCTCCGGCTCCGCCAGGATGCGGCCGAAGACCTCGTTCAGCCGGGCGGTCAGCGGCGCGGGCATGCCGGCCGGGCCGACGATGCCGTGCCAGATCGAGACCTCGAAGCCGGGAAAGCTGGCCGCTACGGTCGGGGTCTCGGGCAGGGCCTCGACCGAGGCCCGGGCGGCGACCGCGAGAGCCTTGGACTGGCCCTCTCGGATGAAGGGCAGGCCGGAGGAGACGGAGGGCGCGGCGATGTCGGCCTCGTTCTTCACGATCGCGCCCATGACCTCAGCGCCGGAGCGGAAGGGAACCTGGAGGAAGCGGACACCGGCCTGGCGCTGCAGGAGCTCCACGACGAGGTGGCTGGGATGGCCGGCGCCGGGGTGGGCGCAGGTGATCGCCTCGGGCCGCGCGCGGGCCGCCGCGATCATGCCGGAGAGATCGCTGAACGGCGCGTCGCGCCGGGCCAGCACGACGATCGGCAGGTTCACGAGGTGGATGATGGGGGTGAAGGCGCGCGCCGGATCGTAGGGCGCACCGCGCACCAGCTCTCCGGCCAGGGCGTTGGCGCCGCAGTCGGCCATCATCAGCGTGTAGCCGTCCGGGCGCGCGGTCGCGACGGCAGCGCCGGCCACCGTGCCGACGGCCCCCGGACGGTTCTCCACCACCAGGCTGCCGCCGCCCGTGGCCGTGGCGAAGCGCTGCGCGACGAAGCGGGAGAGGGTGTCGATCGCGCCGCCCGGGCCGAAAGGGACCATCAGCCGGACCGGGCGGTTCGGCCATTCGCCCGCCACGCCCTGCGCGCGGGCGAGGGCGGGCAGGGCAAGGCCCGCGCCGATCAGGGCGCGGCGGTGAGTGGACATGCTATCCTCCCGTTTCGTTGGCGCGATCATCGGCCGGGAGGGGGCAGATGGCCATCGGGAAAGAGCCGCCGCGCGAGTCCGATCCGGCGGCAGGTCAGGGCGGCGTGTATTTCCGGGAGAAGGGGACGCCGTTGAAGGTGTGCGTGCAGCACGCGCAGTCCGGCGTCATCTGCTCGACCCGGAGCGTCGGGTCCACCGCGGCCAGCTTCCCGTCCTCATCGACGTAGAGGCCGCTGTAGTAGGAGCTCTCGCCGGCGCGCACGATCGGCTTCCGCTCCTCCTCCGACCTGGCGACGAGCCAGAAGATCGGGTCGGGCCGGTCCAGCCGGGAGACGGCTTCGCGATAGGCCGCGTCCCAGTCGGTCCCGATCCGCGAGAGGAGTAAGCGGAAGAGCGGGGTGTAGTCGAGCCCCCGATGCGTCCCGTGGGCCATCGCACCGGAATGGGCCCGGTCCTCCCGGCGCCGGGACCAGCGATACTCGCCGCCACGGTCGTGCCGAACGCCGTGGGTGCGCGTGTTCACTCGGCGGTAGAGGGACTCCTTGCGCTGCATCGCTCCGCACCCTCCTGGGTCCTGGCGGTCTGAGGTTGGGCAATCCTGCGTCCGGCCCCAGCGCCGGGACAAGGGCTCTGGATCGCCGCACCGGGCCCGCGCAAGAGAAGCCGCGAAGCAGGTGCGCCTCACCGCGCTTCCATCGGCATTGCCTCTCGCCACGATAGGGCGCCGCCAGCTTATCCGCCCGGGGTGTTCCATCCATCGTCATCCCAACGGGCACCCTCACGGTGCGCCAGGGATGACAGGAGGCGCGAATGGGCCTGATCAGCTTTCTACAGAAGGCGGCCAAGGGGCAGACGACGTGGCAGGGGCAGCGCCGCTACGAGCGGGCCTCGAACCGCGGCACCCTCTACGTGGAGGTGTGCCAATGGCACCTCTACTACGGGGAGGGATCGCCGATCCTCCTGCAGAACTACGCGGAGCTCGTGCAGCAATGCACCTTCCGGCCGGAGCACCAGGCAAGCCTCGTCGGCATCCAGGCGGATATCAACCGCAAGCTCGGCCACGCCGCCACGATGAACGTGGGCAACAACCCCTTCCTGTCCCCCTTCGTCCGGCCGGCGGACAACACGGTCTTCGTCGTCTTCGCGGTGTTGCGGGACGGGGGGCAGCAATTCGCGATGCTGAAGCCCTACTGGTTCCTCTCGGCCGGCGAGAAGGAGAGCGATTTCCGGCAGGCCGTCGTCGAGTTCATCCCGAACCGGGGAGGCCGCTGATGCCGAGCATCGAGGGGCTGTTCACGAACACCCGCGAGTTCCTGAAGCAGAATCTGCTGATCATGCTGGGGACGATGCCGACGACCGCCGGCATGCACGCCTTCGCGTTCGAGGACGGGGCCGCGGCAGAGCAGAAGGCATCCCGCAAATCCAAGTTCTTCTGGAAGTCCGACTACGACATCCAGGTCTGGAACGTGCGCTGGGTGCAAGGCAACCGCGGCGGCGTGCCGGCCTTCTGGCTGCCCTACGCGCCGAACACGAAGCAGCGGTCCATCGCCCGGAAGGACGCGCCCTTCCTCCTCACCGCGTCGATGACCGGGTGCTCCTTCGGCGCGGTGGACCGACCGGGCCTCGGGCTGGAGGTGAACCACGTCAATTACCAGACGATGGACGGCGTGCTGGACGAGAGCCGGATGAAGGGCGAGATCGCCCACTGCACGCACCGGCTGCACCAGGACAAGTACCGGGAGAGGGCGCGGGGCAAGGCGATCACGGACATTGGAAAGCAGGCTGTGATGGGCGCGACGGTGGTCGGGGTGAACACGCCGCGCGGCGGCTGGAAGCTCTGGGCGCAGCAATGGGAGAACACGGACGGAGTGCGATACGTCTATCACGAGTTGCTGGACCTCTGACGGGCCGGTGGACAGGCGGGGCGGGGAGGGGCTGATAATGGCGCCGCCTCCTCGCAGCAGGGCGGCCCAACAATGACGTTCGAGGAAGCCTTCATGCCGATCCGCCGCCGTGGCGTGCTCTCCGCGCCATTCCTGATCGCCGCCGGGGGCGCGGCGGCGCAGGGCGCCTTCCCGAACCGCACCGTCTCCATCGCCGTGCCCTATGCCGCGGGCGGGCCGACGGACGTGATCAGCCGCCTAGTGGCCGAGGGAATGGCGAAGGACCTCGGCGTCGCCGTGGTGGCCGAGAACATCACCGGCGCCGGCGGCACCATCGCGGCGGCCCGTGTCGCGCAGGCGCGGCCCGACGGGCATTCGCTGCTGATGCACCACATCGGGCACGCGACGCACGCCACGATCTACCGAAACCTGCCCTACAACGTGGTGGATTCCTTCGCACCGCTCGGGCTGGTGTCCGATGCCGCGATGACGATCATCACCCGTCCCGACTTCCCCGCGAACGACATGGCCGGGTTCATGGCCGCGGTCCGGGAACAGGGGGAGCGCCTGAACATGGCGCATTCCGGCGGCGCCAACCAGCTCTGCGGTCTTCTGGTGCAGCAGGCGGCCGGGGCGAACATGACGCCGGTGGCCTTTCGCGGCTCCGCGCCCGCCATCACGGAGATCGTGGCCGGACGCGTGGATTTCATGTGCGACCAGGCGACGAACACCGTGCCCTATATCCGGGACCGCCGGATCAAGGCCTTCGCCATGACGCTGGAACGGCGCGCGGAGGGGCTGGACCTGCCTACCACCGCCGAGACTGGCTTCCCCGCCGTGCTGATGAGCACCTGGCACGGGCTCTACGCGCCCGCGGGCACGCCGGAGGAGATCCAGGTCCGGCTGAACCGCGCCCTGAAGGCGGCGCTGGGGGAGGAGCGGCTGCGCACCCGCTTCGCCGAGCTGGTAACGGAGGTCGCGCGGCCCGAGCAGCAGGAGCGCGAGTTCCATCGCCAGCACCTGATCGCCGAGGTGGAGCGCTGGCGCCCCATCATCCGCGCGGCCAACCTGTTCGAGAACTGACGGCATGCTGACCGGCGGATGCCATTGCGGGCGGGTGCGCTACGAGGCGGAGGGAAAGCTCTTTCACCCCACGCTCTGCCACTGCCGGGATTGCCGGCGCGTCTCCGGGGCGCCCTGCGTCGCCTGGTTCACCGTGTCGTCCGCCGGGTTCCGGATCACGCAGGGGGTGCTGCGGCACTATGCCTCCTCGGCGCGGGCGGAGCGCGGGTTCTGCGGGGATTGCGGCACCCCGATCCTGTTCCAGGCCCATGACCTGCCACAGGAGGTGGACGTGACGACCGCCAGCCTGGACGACCCGGAGGCAGTGCCGCCGGCCGACCACACCCAGGTCGGGAGCCGTCTCTCCTGGATGCGCCTGGCCGACGGCCTGCGGCAGTTCCGGACCTCCCGCGAGGACGGATAGGGACGGGTGGCGCGGCGGGGCGGGGCTTCCCATCTGCGTCGCGAACCGGGGAAGCCGAGATGACCGAGATCGACGACAAGACGCGGACCGAACTGGAGGCCGCGGCCTTCCGCCGCCTCGTGCAGCACCTGCGCGAGCGGACGGACGTCCAGAACATCGACCTGATGAACCTCGCCGGCTTCTGCCGGAACTGCCTGTCCCGCTGGTACCGCGAGGCCGCGGCGGAGCAGGGCATCACCCTGCCCGATCCGGAGGCGCGGGAGATCGTCTACGGCATGCCCTACAAGGAGTGGCAGGCGAAGCACCAGCGCGAGGCCACGCCGGAGCAGAAGGCGGCCTTCGCGTCCACCCATCAGGGGCACTGACGGCCCGTGGGCGCCGTCGCGTCGAGCTTGGCGCTGCCCTTCGACCAGCTTCTCGACAGGGGGTTCCGCGGGCCGCTCGTGAAGGGCCTGCTCGGGGCCGTGCTGGCGCTGGTCGGGCTGACGGTGCTGGCGGACTGGGGCGTGTCGTCGCTCGCGGGCGGGCAGGGATGGCTCGCGACGGCGGCCGGGCTGCTCGGAGCTGTCGCGGTGATCTTCGCGGCCTTCTGGCTCTTCGTGCCCGTGGCGCTGGCGATCGCGGGATTGTTCTCGGACGAGACGGCGGCCGCGGTGGAGCGGAAGCACTATCCCGGCCTTCCACCCGCGCGGGGGGCGTCCCTGGCGGCGCAGGCGCGGTTCAACCTCGTCCTGGCGCTGAAGGTGCTGGCGGTGAACCTCGTGCTGCTGCCGCTCACCTTCATCGTGCCGGTCGTGGGGGCGCCACTGCTCTGGATGGTGGCCGCGATCGCGCTCGGCCATGGGCTGTTCGAGGGAGTGGCGCAGCGGCGCATGTCGGTCACGCAGGCGCGGGTGCTGCGGCGGCGGCGGGAGGCCTCGGTGCTCATGGTGGGCGCCGTCATGGCGCTGCTGGCCCTGGTGCCGTTCGCCAACCTGCTGGTGCCGGTGCTGGGCACGGCCGCGATGACCCATCTGTTGCACCGGGGCCGCGGCGGGCCGGTCCCGGACGGAACGACGGCCGGCGCCTGAGTCAAGCCGTGGCGAGTCGCGGGGGGGATCGCTATACCTCCGGGTCCACGGGGGAGAGGGGGCTCGCCACCATGTCAGAGGTGATCGGGAGACCGGCGGCCGGGATTGCGGCCGACCGCCCGCGTTCGGTCATGAGGTGGATGGAACGGGAGCGCAACATGCCCGGCCATGCCGCCGGGCGCAGCGTCAGGACGGCAAGGCCGGCCAGCGCCTGAGATCCCGATCTTCCCACCGCATTCCACCCAACCCGGCGCTCACGGCGAGCACCACGTCCCGTTCGCCACACTGAGTCGCCTGCCTTCACCGCAAGACCCTGCAGGGCGGTGATGGATGTCGCGAGGAGCCCTATATGAGTGACACCATCGAGGAAGCCGCGGCTAGCCGCGCGCGCCAGGCCGAAGCCCCGGACGCCGATGTCGGCGGGATCGCGGCCGACCGCCTGCGCTCCATCATCGAGCGCGTCGAGCGGCTCGAGGAGGAGCGCAAGGCACTCGGCGACGACATCAAGGATATTTTCGCGGAAGCGAAGTCGGCCGGATTCGACGTGAAGACGATCCGACAGATCATCCGCCTGCGCAAGCAGGAGCCCGCCGAGGTGGAAGAGCAGGAGACGCTGCTCGATCTCTACCGCCGCGCGCTGGGAATGTGAGGCGGGCCGCTGTCGCGCTGGCCGTCCTGCTGGCGGCCGGCGGCGCCCAAGCGGCCGAGCGGCGCTGCGGCTGGCTGCACAACCCGACGCCGGGAAACTGGTGGCTGACCGACCGCGTCGGCCAGTGGGTGCTCTCGACCCAGGGCGGCTATGAGGCTGGCGGCATGGAGAGCCTGCCGGACATGACCGTCGGCGGATGGGTCGCGACGAATGGGTCCTACGGCTATGGCTGCGCCTGCCTTCGGGTGGAGGTCGAGGGCGCGGGAAGCCGCATCGTGCGGGTGCTGCGTGCAGAGCCGCTGCCGCTCTCGCGATGCCGGAACGACCGGTCGCTGCCCCGGCCCTGACGGACGCGTGCGAGAACGGATCTGGCGCCGCGTGGATGCACGCGGCGCCGTTCGGGGTCTGGAGGTCAGTTCGGCTGAGTCGTCGTCTCCCGCCCGCCGGCCCAATCCACCCGCCGCGTCACCATCATCACCAGCGACAGGGCGGCGAAGAGCGCGACGGCGCCGGTCAGCAGGGCGTAGTTCTCCAGGCTGAGCGTGACGTAGAGGAAGCCGAACAGCGCTCCGAGCACGCCCGCGAACACGGCGGCGAGCCCGATCCGGCGTGTCACCGCGGCTGTGTAGGCGCAAGCCTGCGCCATCACCGCGCCGGCGCTGATCGCGTAGGCCGCAGCGAAGCCCAGCGGCTCCCCGAAGGCGAGCAGCAGCAGCGGAAACAGCACCACCGACAGGCCGAGCAGCCCGTACTGGATGAGGTGGATGCGCACGCGCGCGATCAGCTCGAACAGCACGTAGGTCAGGAACGACAGCGCGAGGAACATGATCGCGTATTTCGACGCGCGGCTGACCATGCGGTAGGTCGGCACGGCTTCCAGCAGCTCTACGCCCACCTGGCGGGTGCCGCTCTCGCAGAACGGGCCGGTGCGGATCAGGGCGGCGCTGCCCGCTTCGGACCAAGACGCGGTGAAGGCGTTCTCCGTCACGTCCGAGCGGATCGGCAGGCCGGAGCCGGTGAAGCTCGGCGTGGACCAGGGGGCGGAGAGCTCCAGCTCGGCGCGGCGGGCGCGGGTGAGCAGGTGCAGGCTGCCGGTGCCGCGGAGGGGCATCGTGCCCTGGAAGGCGATGCTCCGGTCTGCCGGGGGCGCCTCCTCCAGCCCGAGGTTCCAACGCAGAAGTTCGAAGCCGCGGCAGCCATTTGCCTCGGTCTCCCCGGTGGTCAGCGCGCGGCCGTCCCAGGTCAGCCGCGCGTCGTCGGAGGCGGCGCGCAGATCGGTGGCGCCGGACAGCAGATGAGCCTCGCGCCACAGGGCCTCCGTCTCGGGCGGGAGATTCAGGGCAGGGATGGTGAAGCTGCCGGACAGGGCGACATCCGTGCTGTAGACCACCGCCTCGAACAGGCCGCGCTTGCGACGCTCGGGCGCCAGCCGGGCTTCCGCGCGCAGGCGCGCCGGGAGGATCGTGATGGTGCCGCGCTCATACCGGATCGGGCCGGTTTCGTTCGGCAGGCGCGGCGCCAGGCTGCGGGTGGGGAGGATCAGCACCGGGCCCTGGATGCTCTGGGCCGGTCCCCAGCTGCGGGCGATGTCGGCCCGGACCTGATGCTGGTAGCTCTCCCGCTCCCGGATGACGGAGGAGATCATCGCGTCCGGGATCAGCATGACGAGGAGCAGCGTGCCGACGAGCACGAGCTTGAAGCCCGGCGCGAGGCGGCTGATCAGTGACCGCGCCTGGGGGAGAGGGGGAAGGTCTTCGACGGTGGCGCTCATGGCGGCCTCCTGGTTTCGGGGGCGCCAGGATCGGTGGTGGGGGTGCCGCGGGGATGACGGGGGCTGGGAAATCCCTTGCCAGCCCCGTGCAAATCCGGTGCAGACCGGGGCATGACGACCCCTGGCCCGCCGCGATGCCGCGCATCCTGATCGTGGACGACGACCCGGCGATCCGGGACGTGGTCTCCTTCGCCCTGTCGCGAGCGGGGTTCGAGATCGTGACGGCGTCAGACGGCGCGGAGGGGCTGGCGCGGGCCGGGGATTCGGCCCCGGACCTGATCGTGCTGGACGTGATGCTGCCGGAGATGGAGGGGACGGAGGTCTGCCGCGCCATCAGGCGGTCCGGCTCCGACGTGCCGATCCTCTTTCTCTCCTCCCGCGACGACGAGGTGGACCGGGTGGTGGGGCTGGAGATCGGCGGCGACGACTATCTCACCAAGCCCTTCTCCCCGCGGGAGCTGGTGGCCCGCGTTCGGGCCATCCTGCGGCGTGGGGCACCCGCACCCGTGCCGGCCTCGACAGCGGCGACGGAGGAAGTGCTTCGCCACGGCCGTCTGGTGCTCGATCCCGGCGCGGCACGGGCGATGTGGGACGGGATGGAGGTCGTGCTGACCGCCACCGAGTTCGGGCTGCTCCGCACGCTCATGCGGCGCCCGGGACGTGTCCTCTCCCGCGATGCGCTGATGGACGGCGCGTACGCCGTGGAACGGGTGGTCAGCGACCGAACCATCGACAGCCATGTGCGGCGGCTGCGCGCAAAGTTCGCCGCCGTCGGAGCCGCGCCGGTGGAGACGCTGCCCGGCTTCGGCTATCGCCTCGGCCCCTGTGCGTAGAACCCTGATCGAGCGGCTGCGGCGGCCCCGGTTGCGGACGCTGCTGCTCCTGAGCAACCTCGTGATCCTGGCGCTGCCGCTCGCGGGGGTCTGGTTCCTGCGGCTCTACGAGAGCGCGCTGGTGCGGCAGACCGAGTCCGAGCTGGTGGCGCAGGCGGCGGTGCTCGCCGGCGCCTGGCGGGCTGAGCGGGGCGGGGCCGGCACGGACGGCGCCACGGGGCTGACCCAGCGCTCCCTGGACCAGGTCCGGCGGGCAGGGCTGGACCTGGCGCGCGACCCGGTGCTGCCCCCCGCGCCGGATCCGCGACCAGCGCCGCCCCCGGTCCCGATCGCGGCGGAGGTCGGCGGCCGGCTGGCCCCGGTCCTGCGGGACGCGCAGCCCGTGACACTGGCCGCGATGCGCCTGCTGGACCCGAACGGCGTGGTCGTGGCGACGACCGGCGGCGATTGGGGGCTGTCCCTGGCGGGGCTGGAAGAGGTGGAACGCGCGCGCCAGGGGGAGCCGACGAGCGTCCTGCGCTGGCGGGAGCGCCGGGCGGAATGGGTGCCCGGCGGCATCAGCCGCACCGCCGGCCTGCGGGTTCATGTCGCCCTGCCGGTGATGCTCGGCGGCGCGGTGGACGCGGTGGTGGTGCTGTCCCGCACGCCGGCCACGGTCACGCAGACGATCGCGGGCAAGCTGCCGGAGATCGGCGCCGTCGTGCTGATGCTGCTCCTGGCGGTGACCGGGCTCGCCGTGGCGGCCTCCCGGCTGATCACCCGGCCCCTGGGCGCAGTCGTCGCCGCCGCGCGGCGCGTCGCGTCGGGGGAGGCGGCCACCCTGCCGCCCCTGCCGGTGACCGCTGTGCGGGAGGCGGCGGCGCTGTCGAAGGCCATCGCCCGCATGGCGGCCACGCAGGAACGGCGGGCGGGCTATGTGCGCGGGCTGGCCGCCCATGTCAGCCACGAGTTCAAGACGCCGCTCGCCGGCATCCGGGGCGCCGCGGAACTGCTGGGCGACCACGCCGACAGCATGTCTGCCGTGGAGCGCGCCCGCTTCGTCCAGGCGATCGAAGAGGGGGCCGACCGGCTGGACCGGCTGGTGCGCGGCCTGCTGGACCTCGCGCGCGCCGACATGGCCGGGCCGGCAGCGTCAGGTCTCACGGCGCTGCGGCCCCTCGCGCAGGCCGCCGCCGGCCGCTTTCCCGACCTGCGCGTGACGGTGGACGGCGCGGCACGCGCCGCGGTGCCGGAAGAGGCGGCGGCGAGCGTGCTGGCCAGCCTGCTCGACAACACGCTGCGACATGCCGGCCCCGGAACCGACGTGCGGATCGCGCTGGCCGAGGAGGCCGGACGTGCCGTGATCCAGGTGGAGGATGAGGGTCCGGGCATATCCGCCTCGAACGCTGCCCGGATCTTCGATCCCTTCTTCACCACCGCGCGCGGTGCCGGCGGCACGGGGCTGGGACTGGCCATCGCGCGCTCCCTGCTGGAGGGGGCGGGGGGCACGATCGAGCTCGTCCCCTCCGCCCGCGGCGCGGCCTTCCGGATCACCCTCCCAGCCGAGGAACCTCAGGCGTAGAGGGACTCCACCGCTCCGGCGTGGCGCTCCAGCACGGCGCGGCGCTTCACCTTCATCGTGGGGGTCAGCAGCGCGTTCTCCACCGTGAAGGGCTCTACTGTCTTCCACTTCCGCACGCGCTCCAGGCCGGAGAGCTTGCCGTTGACGCGCTGGACCGCCTTCTCCGGGTCCATCCCCTCCGCCGCGACGATGAGGGCGACAAGGCTCGCCTTGCCCTCCCCGGCGACGACGGCGTGGACGATCTCGGGCTCGGCCATCAGCAGGCCCTCGATCTTCGCGGGGGAGACCATGTCGCCGCCGAGGGTCTTGATGAAGTCCTTCTTGCGGTCGGTGATGACGATGCGGCCATCGTCGAAGCGGCCGACATCGCCGGTGTGGAGCCAGGGCGCGGTCTCGCCCGGTGGGACCTCCAGGGCGCGCGCGGTGGATTCCGGATCGCCCCAATAGCCGTCCATGACGAGGCCGCCGCGGACCAGCAGCTCGCCATCCTTGGCGAAGCGGGCCTCCACCCCGGGAAGGGGATGGCCGACGGTGTGGCGGACATTATCCCAGGGCACGTTGACGGAGATCACCGGGCCGGCCTCCGTCTGGCCGTAGCCCTGCAGCACTTCGACGCCGAGGGCGAGGAAGAAGCCGGACAGCTCCGGATCCAGCCGGCCGCCGCCGGAGACCATCAGCTTCAGGTTCGGGCCGAAGCGCGCCCTCACCTTGTTCCGCACCAGACGCTCCAGGACGGCATCCTGTAGCCGCTCGAACAGGCTTAGCCGACCATCCAGCCGCTTCAGCCCGAGGGCCAGCGCCCGGTCGAACAGCTTCCGTTCGATCGGCTTCGCCTTCTCCAGCCCTGCCAGGATGCGGGCGCGCAGCACCTCATAGAGGCGCGGCACCGCCGTGATCATGTGCGGCTCGATCTCCTGGAACTCGGCGGCCAGCCGGTCGGCACCGCGGGAATAGACAACCTCGATCCCGTAGGAGGGCAGGAGGAAGCCGCCCACCGTATGCTCGTAGGAGTGGGAGAGCGGCAGGAAGGAGAGGTAGCGCGAGCCGTTCCAGTGCAGCCCCGCCCGCTTGATCAGGGGCAGCACCCCCGCGCGGTTCGCCAGCAGGGCGCGGTGGGGCAGCATCACCCCCTTGGGCTTGCCGCCGGTGCCGGAGGTGTAGACGAGGCAGGCGAGGCGGCCCTCCGGGATGTGCTCGACCTCGGCGACGAGCATCGCGAGGTCGCCCGGGGTGGCGACGAGGTCGGACCAGGGGACCGTGTCGGGCGCCGCCTCCATGCAGATCAGCAGGTCGAGGCCGGATTCTCCCGCCGCCTCCCGCACGCGCTGCGCCAGGCGGGCGGTGGAGACGATGACGACCCTCGCGCCGCTGTCATGCAGGATATGGGCGTGATCGGACACCGTGTTCGTCGTGTAGGTCGGCACGGTCACGGCCCCGATCGCCATGATCGCGGTGTCCGCGATCGGGAATTCCGGCCGGCTCTCGCTGATCAGGGCTACCCGGTCCCCGGGCGAGACGCCGCGGGCCCGCAGGCCGGCCGCGACGTTCGCGACCGCCACCGCGAAGTCTCTCCAGGAGGTGCGGTGCCAGGCCTTGTCCCGGTGGTGCCGGAGCATCGGCAGGTCCGGGTTCCGTGCGGCGAGGCCGAGCATCATCCCCGGCAGGCTGGTCCAGCGTTCCCCGTCGGCGTCCATCCGTTCCCCCGTGATGCCCTGGGACGGGCGGCCTTGGCTCGCCCGGTCCGGGGCTTATATCGGGGGGAGAACCCCCGATCCCGCAAGGCACCCCGCTCGCATGACGCTTCCCCACGGCTTTTCCGGCGCCTTCCGCGACACCGCGTCGCGCCCGGGCGCCGGCACCCCGGCCGAGACCCTGCCCGAATGGGACCTTCGCGACCTCTATCCCAGCCCGACCGACCCCGCCCTGATCGCCGACCTGGACAAGGCGGAGGCCGATGCCCGCGCCTTCGAGGCGGCGAACATGGGCAAGCTCGCGACCCTCGGCGGCGACGTCCTGGAGGCGGCGCTGCGGGAGTATGAGCGGATCGAGGAGGTGCTGGGGCGGGTCATGTCCTATGCCCAGCTCCTGTTCTCCGGCGATGCGACGGATGCGGAGAACGGCCGCTTCTACCAGACGATGCAGGAACGGGTGACGGCGATCGGCAGCCACCTGCTGTTCTTCACGCTGGAACTCAACCGCCTGGACGACCCGCTGCTGGAGAGCCGGCTGAAGGGCAGCGCGGCGCTGGCCCGCTGGGAATCCTGGCTGCGCGACCTGCGCGTCTTCCGCCCACACCAGCTCTCGGACGAGGTGGAGAAGCTGCTGCACGAGAAGGAGGTGACGGGCCGCGCCGCTTGGAACCGCCTCTTCGACGAGACGGTGGCCCATATGCGCGTGCCCGTGACGCGGGACGGCAGGACCGAGGAGCTGACTGTCTCCGCGGCGCTGAACCTGCTCTCCGACCGCGACCGCGCGGTGCGGGAGGCGGCGGCGGCGGGCGTGTCCAAGGCGTTCGGGGACAATATCCGCCTCTTCTCCCTCATCACGAACACGCTGGCGAAGGACAAGGAGATTATCGACGGCTGGCGGCACTACCCCCGCCCCGGCACGTCCCGGAACCGCGCCAACATGGTCGAGGACGAGGTGGTGGATGCGCTCGTCTCCGCCGTGACGGAGGCGTATCCCCGGCTGTCGCACCGCTACTACGCGATGAAGGCGAAGTGGCTGGGCCTGCCGAAGCTGAAGCACTGGGACCGCAACGCGCCGCTGCCGGGCGACGTGGACCGGACCATCCCCTGGAAGCAGGCGGTGGATCAGGTGCTGGCGGCCTATGGCGCCTTCAGCCCGGAACTGGCGTCCCTCGGCAAGGACTTCTTCGACAAGCCCTGGATCGACGCCGTGCTGCGCCCGGGCAAGGCGAGCGGCGCCTTCGCGCACCCGACCGTGCCCTCCGCGCATCCCTACCTGCTCGTGAACTATCACGGGAAGGCGCGGGACGTGATGACGCTGGCGCATGAACTCGGGCACGGGGTCCACCAGCGCTTGGCGGCGCATCAGGGCTATCTGATGTCCGGCACCCCGCTGACCCTGGCGGAGACGGCGAGCGTGTTCGGGGAGATGCTGACCTTCCGCGCCCTGCTGGACGCCGAGACGGACCCGGCGCGGCGTCGGCTCATGCTCGCCTCCAAGGTGGAGGACATGCTGAACACGGTTGTCAGGCAGATCGCCTTCTACCGCTTCGAGACCTTGCTGCACGACGCGCGGCGGAAGGGAGAGCTGTCATCCGACCGGATCGGCGAGCTCTGGTTCCAGGTGCAGACCGAGAGCCTCGGCCCGGCCTTCGACTTCACGCCAGATTACTCGGTGTACTGGTCCTATGTCCCCCACTTCATCCACTCGCCCTTCTATGTCTATGCCTATGCCTTCGGGGACTGCCTCGTGAACGCGCTCTACGGCGTGTACCAGGACGGGCAGGTGCCGGACTTCCAGGCGAAGTATCTCGACCTGCTGCGCGCGGGTGGGACGCTGCGGCACAAGGAGCTGCTGGCGCCCTTCGGGCTGGACGCGTCCGACCCGGCCTTCTGGAAACGTGGCCTCGACGTGATCGCCGGCTTTATCGACGAGCTCGAGCGCGCGGATGGCTGAGGACCGGGGCAACACCCTCTTCGGCGAGATCCGCCGGATGGCGCGCACCTCGGGCGCCGTCGGCGGGATCGCGGCGCGGGTGGCCGGGGAGCGCTTCCTCGGCATCAAGACGGACAAGGCCGCGCATGCGGAGGACCTCGTCTCCATCCTCGGCGGGCTGAAGGGACCGCTGATGAAGGTGGCGCAGTTCCTCTCCACCGTGCCGAACGCGCTGCCGGAGGAGTACGCGTCGCAGCTCGCCTCCCTTCAGGCGAACGCGCCGCCGATGGGCTGGGCCTTCGTGCGCCGGCGCATGGGCACTGAGCTCGGCCCGGCCTGGGAGAGCCGCTTCACCGAGTTCGGGCGGGAGGCCGCGGCGGCGGCCTCGCTCGGGCAGGTGCACCGCGCCGTGCTGCCGGACGGGCAGCGCGTCGCCTGCAAGCTGCAATACCCCGACATGGGCAGCGCCGTGGAAGCCGACCTGCGGCAGCTGAAGCTGGCCATGGGGCTCTACTCCCGCATGGACAACACGCTGCAGCACGACGACGTCTATACCGAGCTGTCGGAGCGCCTTCGGGAGGAACTCGACTACGAGCGAGAGGCCGCACAGATGCGGCTCTACGAGATCATCCTGCGGGACCAGCCCGGTGTGCGCGTTCCCTCTCCGATCGAGGGGCTCTGCACCAAGCGCCTGCTGACGATGACCTGGCTGGACGGCCGGTCCATCCTGACGCGGCTGGCCGAGGACCCGTCGCAGGAGGAGCGGAACGCCTATGCCCGCGCGCTGTTCCACGCGTGGTACGTGCCGCTCTACCGCTACGGCGTGATCCACGGCGACCCGCATTTGGGCAACTACCAGGTGCGCCCGGACGAGGGCGGCATCAACCTGCTCGACTTCGGCGCGATCCGCGTCTTCCCGCCCTCCTTCATCACCGGGACGCTGATGCTCTACGAGGCGGTTCGGGACCGCGACAACGACAAGGCCGCGCATGCCTTCGAGATGTGGGGCTTCAAGGACCTGAAGCGCGAGACGATGGAGGTGCTGCTCCGCTGGGCCCGCTTCCTCTACGAGCCGCTGCTGGAGGATCGCGTCCGGCGCGTGCAGGAGACGGACGATCCGCAATACGGCCGCAAGGTCGCGGAGGAGGTTCATGCCGGATTGAAGCGCGTGGGCGGCGTCCGCATTCCCCGCGAGTTCGTGCTGATGGACCGCGCGGCGGTGGGTCTGGGCAGTGTCTTCCTGCGGCTCAAAGCCGAGATGAACTGGCACCAGATGTTTCACGAGCTGGTGGACGACTATGCCGAGGCGGCGCTGGCGGAGCGGCAGGCAACGGCGCTGCGCGAGGCTCGGGTTCCGGCCGCCGCCTGAAGGAGGCAGCGTCGCGGACCAATGCACGTCACTTCCGCGGCAGCCCCCAAGACGAAGCGGGATCGGAGCGCTGAGGCATCGCCTTAGCGCTCCCCCGAGCTTGCTTCCCGAAGCGTCTCCTCAAGCTGGGTTCGTGGCGCCTGGCGCAGCGCGCGACGCATCTCGGCCTCGTCCGTCCAGCGTGCTCCCGCCGGCAGCCGCATCACTTCGCATCGCAGGGTGAGTGTTGGTGCGATGAAGGGCCAGGGGTCGAGGGTCCAGCCTTCCTGCGCTGATCCGGCAAGCGTGAGAGGCGCCATGCTGCCCGAATCACGTGGCGCGTCCCCTGCCCAGCCCGCCCGGCCAAAGCAGGCCGCGAGAGAAAGCGCATCGGTCGCCGCGACAAGGGCGGTGTTGCGCTCCAACTGCTCTGGCGAGGCGCCCAGAGCGTCCGCCCAGCGGGATTGCAGGACCGACTGCTCGGCCTGGTAGCGCGCCACGGCCTCGGCATCGCGGGGCGTCATCCGGGCGGGGTCCGCGTAGCGCCGGTAGATCAGGCTGCCGTGGCGCGAGACGAGGAGGGCGGGCCAGAGACCCCAGGCCGCGCGCGCCAGCTCCACGCCCCGCGCCCACATCGGCGCGTGAACCGCCCCCGCCACCTCGGTGAAGGCGTGGGGACGGCCGGTGGCGGGGTTGAGCGTCGGCTCGGATTCCCAGCCCATCCATCCCACGTCGTGCTGCGAGGCCGCCAGGATGACCTCCGGCGCCGGGTCCGGACGCGCGAAGCCCAGGGCGCCCCAGGCGGCCATGATCTGGCCGGAGAGCAGCGCGTGGGACGGCTGCGGGATGAAGAGGGCGCCATCGGCAGTGTCGCGGAACAGCATCGGGCCAACCTACACCCGTTCCGCGCGCCCTGGGCGGGCCACGGCGAAGGGCGTCAGGCCGCGTCGGCCACGAGCGCCCGCCCGGTCACGGCGCCATAGGCCTCGATGGGTTGGGGACGGCCGATGAAATAGCCCTGGATCTCTTCGCACTGGGCCGCGCAGAGGAAGCCGGCCTGGGCCTCCGTCTCCACCCCCTCCGCCACCACCGGCAGGCCCATGCCACGGCTGAGGCCGAGGATCGCCCGCACGATGGCGGCCGACTGGTTGTCCTGGGTCAGCGTGCCGACGAAGGACCGGTCCATCTTCACCTTGTCGAAGGGGAAGCTCCTGAGCATGCCGAGGGAGGAGGCGCCGGTCCCGAAATCATCGAGCGAGACGCAGACACCGATGGCCTTCAGCGCGCGCAGCGTGGCCAGCGCCCGCTCCGTCTGGGAGAGAAGGAGGGTCTCCGTCACCTCCAGCTCCAGGCGCGATGGTTCGAGGCCGCTCTCTTCCAGGATTCCCCTGACAGCCGAGGGGAAATCGGGCTGCAGGATCTGGAGGGCGGAGATATTCACCGCAACGCGCAGGGGCTGGGTCCAGCCCGCCGCCTCCCGCGCCGCCTCGCGCAGCGCCCATTCGCCGATCTGCACGATAGCGCCCGAGGATTCCGCGAGCGGGATGAAGACGTCCGGCGGGATCGCGCCGCGTTCCGGATGGTTCCAGCGGAGCAGGACCTCGAAGCCCAGCACGCGGCCGCTCCGTGCGTCGGCCAGGGGCTGCCAGGCGAGGGACAGCTCCCCCCGCGCCACGGCCTCCCGCAGCTCTCCCTCCGTCGTGCGGCGGCGTCGGACATCTAGGTCCATGGCGGATTGGAAGAAGGCGAAGCCGCAGCGACCCTCCTGCTTCACCCGGTACAGGGCGACGTCGGCGGCGCGCAGCAGCTCCTCTCCCGTGGCGCCGTCCGCGGGATAAAGGGCGATGCCGATCGAGGTGGAGATAGTCGCCTCCACCTCGCCGAGGTCGAAGGGCTGCGCCAACGCGGCCACGATGCGCTGGGCGAGGACGCGGGCCGCGTCGGGCTGCCCGGCCATGGACTGGACGATGACGAACTCGTCGCCGCCCAGGCGTGCGACCAGGTCGGTCTCCCGCACCGCGCCGCGGAGCCGGTCCGCGACCCCGCGCAGCAGCCGGTCGCCGGCCGCGTGCCCGTGCGTGTCGTTCACCGGCTTGAACCGGTCGAGGTCGAGGCAGAGCACGGCGAAGGGCTCGCTGCCGCGCCGGGCACGCGCCTCCTCCTCGTCCAGCCGCTGGCCCAGCATGGCGCGGTTGGCCAGCCCGGTGAGCGCGTCATGCATCGCGAGGTGCCGGATGCGCCCGGATTCGATCCGCTCGCGCAGGTCGCGCAGGGAGACGACCTCGCGCGGGCCGGCCGCGGTCTCGATGTCGCGGCGGCGCAGCTCGACCGGGATGCCGCTGACCAGGGTGGCGGCCTCGCTGCCGGGGCCGGCGGAGTCGAACAGCGCGGCGAAGGGGCGGCCGATCAGGGCCTCGGGCGTGGTGCCGGCGAGGTCGGCCAAGCGGCTGCTCGCATCCGTCACTTGGCCGTTCCCATCGATCAGCGCGAGGGCCTCGAAGGCAGCATCGGCGAGGCTGCGCAGGCGCCCGGCCTCGGCAGCCTCGGCGGCGAGGCTCACCCGGGCCTCCAGCGCCAGCACCGCCAACCCGGCCGCCAGGGCGGCCGCGGTCACGGTAGTGACGAGGGCGCCAAGGAGGAGGCGCGGCAGGGAGCTGGACGGCACCTCGACCGCCGGGTCGGGGAAGACCTCGACCCCGCCCATGCCGATGAAATGCAGGGAGACGATGGTCAGGACCAGCAGCCCGGCCCCAGCCAGCCGGCGCGGCCGCGATGCGTCGGGGCGAAGCACGAGAAGGGCGAGGGCACCGAGGAGCGCCGCGGCCATGGCGGAGGCGGTCACGTACCCCGGGACGAACTGGATATGGCCGGGGAGCTGCACCGCGGTCATGCCGAGGTGGTGCATGGCCGCGATGGACAGGCCGAGCAGCGTGCCGCCGAGGGCGCGCCGCGCCGGGGTTCCGCCGGACCAGAGGATGAAGGCGACCATGCTGCCGGTCAGCGCGAGCGCCACCGAGTGCAGGGTCGTCGCCGGGGCGAAGCCCATCGGCAGGCCGGCATCATAGGCCAGCATGGCGACGAAATGGGTGGACCAGGCGCCGAACCCGATCGCGGCCCCGGCCAGCAGCGGCCGCGTCCGGCCATTTCCGCGGAGCAGGAGCGCGCAGGCGAGGGCGGAGCCCGCGCAGATCACCGCGGCGGCGAAGACGGCCAGCGGATCGTGCCGTTCCGTCAGGCAGGCCAGAACTCGGATCATGGGCACTCCGCTCCAGGCCCCCATTCCGCCACAGCGCGCTTACGAAACCGTGAACCGAGGGCCGGGACGGGCTTGCGCCGCGTGGCCTCCCTCTCGCATGTTCCGGCGCGACGACGATCGGGCGGGAACACGCGATGCGGGTGGCGGTGCTGAAGGAGCGGCGGGCGAACGAGGCCCGGGTGGCCGCCACGCCGGAGACGGCGAAGAAGATCATCGCGCTCGGCAACAGCGTGGTGGTGGAGAGCGGAGCGGGGCTGACGGCCGGGTTCCCGGACGCCGCCTATGCCGAGGCGGGGGCGGAGATCGCCCCCTCGGCCGAGGCGGCGCTGGCCGGGGCGGGCATCGTGCTCGCGGTCCGCGCACCGGAGGCGGAGATCCCCCGCGGGGCGCTGCTGCTCGGCACGCTGGCGGCCGACCGGGAGGCGGCGGCGCGCTACGCGGCGGCCGGGGTGGACGCGGCCTCCATGGAGCTGCTGCCGCGCATCACCCGGGCGCAGAGCATGGACGTGCTCTCCTCCCAGGCGAATCTCGCGGGCTACCGGGCGGTGGTGGAGGCGGCGGCGACCTTCGACCGTGGCTTCCCGATGCTGATGACGGCCGCGGGCACCATCCCCGCCGCCAACGTGCTCGTGATGGGCGCGGGCGTGGCCGGGCTCCAGGCCATCGCGACGGCCCGGCGGCTCGGCGGGCGGGTCTCCGCGACGGATGTGCGGCCGGCGGCGAAGGAGGAGATCAAGTCCCTCGGCGCAAGCTTCGTCGGCTACGAGGACGAGGAGAGCCGCGCGGCTCAGACGGCCGGCGGTTACGCCAAGGCGATGAGCGCGGAGTTCCTGGCCAAGCAGGGTGAGGTGGTGGCGGCCGCCATCGGCAAGATGGACGTGGTCGTCTGCACCGCGCTGGTACAGGGCCGGAGGGCGCCAACCCTCGTCACGGAGGCGATGGTCGCCTCCATGAAGCCGGGCTCGGTCATCGTGGACATCGCGGCCGACGCCGGCGGGAACTGCGCCCTGACGAAGCCGGGCGAGATGGTGACCAGCCCGAACGGGGTGAAGATCCTCGGCTACCTGAACTGGCCCGGACGTATCCCGGCGGCGGCGAGCAGTCTCTACGCCCGCAACCTCCTGACCTTCCTGACGACCTTCTGGGACAAGGAGGCGTCCGCCCCGAAGCTGCCGGAGGACGACGAGATCGTTCGCGGCGTCATGCTCACCCGCGGCGGCGCCGTGGTCCATCCGAACCTCCAGGCCGCTTGAGGGGCCCCGCATGAACCCGACGGAACTCGCCAACAGGGCCGCGGAGACGGCCAACCGTGCCCTCGCACTGGCCGCCGAAGCGCGCGCCGCGGCGGCCGAGGCGGCGCCCGGCATGGGCGACGCCATCGCCGCCGGCGCGGCGGCCGCGAACCCTTTCCTTCTCCTGCTGACGATCTTCCTGCTCGCCTGCTTCGTCGGATACCACGTGGTGTGGTCGGTGACGCCGGCGCTGCACTCGCCGCTGATGGGCGTCACGAACGCCATCTCCTCCGTGATCGTGGTCGGCGCGATGCTGGCGGTCGGGCTCGGGGATTCCTGGCTGGCCCAGGCCTTCGGCTTCCTGGCGGTGGTGCTGGCGGCGGTGAACATCGCGGGCGGCTTCATGGTGACGCGCCGGATGCTCGCCATGTTCCAGCGGAAGGGCTGAGGCGATGATCGCGACCCTCTCGACCCTCGCCTACCTCGTCGCCTCCGTCCTCTTCATCCTCGCCCTGAAGGGGCTGTCGCATCCCTCCACCTCACGTCGGGGCAACCTGATGGGGATGATCGGGATGGGGATCGCGATCGTCGCGACCCTCGCCCAGCCGGGGATGCGGGGGGGCGGCATCGCGCTGATCATCGCGGGGCTGATCATCGGCGGCGCCATCGGCACGGTGATCGCGCAGCGCATCCAGATGACTGAGCTGCCGCAGCTCGTCGCGGCCTTCCACTCCCTGGTCGGCCTGGCGGCGGTCTTCGTGGCGGCCGCCGCCCTCTACGCGCCGGCCAGCTTCGGCATCGGCACGCCCGGGCACATCCACGGGCACTCCCTGCTGGAGATGTCGCTGGGGCTGGCGATCGGCGCCATCACCTTCTCCGGCTCGGTCATCGCCTTCGCGAAGCTGGCCGGACGGATGTCGGGCGCGCCCATCCTCTTCCCGAACCAGCACCCGCTGAACGCGGCGCTGGGCGTGCTGCTGGTGGTCCTGATCGTCGCCTTCGTCTGGACGGGCAGCCCGGTGCTGTTCTGGCTCATCGCCATCCTGTCCTTCGCGCTCGGCTTCCTGCTGATCATCCCGATCGGCGGGGCGGACATGCCGGTCGTCGTCTCGATGCTGAACTCCTACTCCGGCTGGGCCGCAGCGGGGATCGGCTTCACCATCGGCAATCTGCTGCTCATCGTGACCGGCGCGCTCGTCGGCGCCTCGGGCGCGATCCTGTCCTACATCATGTGCAAGGGCATGAACCGCTCCATCCTGAACGTGCTGCTCGGCGGTTTCGGCGCGGATGCGGGGGGCGCGGCGGCGGGCAGCGGCGGGCCGGCGCAGCCCGCGCGCCCCGTGAAGGCGGGCTCGCCCGACGATGCGGCCTACATCATGAAGAACGCGGGCAAGGTCATCATCGTGCCGGGCTACGGCATGGCGGTCGCCCAGGCGCAGCAGGTGGTTCGGGAGATGGCGGACCTCCTGAAGAAGGAGGGCGCGACGGTGGAATACGCCATTCACCCCGTCGCCGGCCGCATGCCCGGCCACATGAACGTCCTGCTGGCCGAGGCGAACGTGCCCTATGACGAGGTGCATGAGCTGGAGGAGATCAACCCGGAATTCGCCGAGGCCGACGTGGCCTATGTCATCGGCGCGAACGACGTGACGAACCCGGCCGCCAAGACCGACAAGACCAGCCCGATCTACGGCATGCCGATCCTGGACGTGGATCGCGCGAAGACGGTGTTCTTCGTCAAGCGCGGCATGGCCTCCGGCTATGCCGGCGTGGAGAACGAGTTGTTCTTCCGCGACAACACGATGATGCTGTTCGGCGACGCGAAGAAGGTCACGCAGCAGATCGTCCAGGCGCTGCAGAAGTAGCGCATGGCCCTGCGGGACGCCTTCCGGCGCCCGGCCCCGGAACCGGCGTCGGTCCCGGCGCCCGCTGGCCCAGCACCGGCCCGCCCTGATCCGGTGCCGGCGCTGGAGGCCCGGATCGCATCGCTGGAGCGGCAGGCGCGCAACCTGCGCGCCGCCGTGATGCCGGCGCACTACGTCGCCATGGACGCGGTGGAAGCGGGACTGCCGCCCGACCGCCCTCTGACCTGCCCGGTCTGCGACCGCACGGCACCGCGAAACAGCCTGGAAATGCGGGTCGACCAGGACATGTTCGGCGGCGGCCGGCTGGAACGCTACGTTTGCGCGGGGTGCGGTTGCGGCTTCGGGCCGACGAAGGTGGCGGGGGCGCCGGAAGCGCTGCTCTCGGCCGATTACGCCCTGCTCTACGAGGATTATGCGGAGGGGGAGGGGACGGCGACGGAGCGCCGGGCCTTCGACCTCCTCGATCTGCCCCGCGGACGCCCCGTCCTCAACTGGGGCTGTGGTCGCTGGAGCCAAGTGATCGCGCGACTACGGCAGGAGGGATGGGACGCCTGGGGCTACGAACCCTCCGCCCCGCCGGCGGACGGCTCATTCGTCGTCGGCGAGCGCGGCAGCATCGCGCCGGTCTTCGAGGGCCTCTTCTCCAACAACGTCATCGAGCACATGGTCCGGCCGGTGGAGGAGTTCCGCTTTCTCCACTCCATCCTGCGTCCGGGGGCGCGGATGGTGCACGCCTCACCTTGCCATCTCTGGCTCTACGCGGTGTCGCGCTACCACGTCTTCTTCCCGCTCGGTGATTCGCCCCGCGTGCTGGCAGAGCGGAGCGGCTTCCGGGCTGTGGACCGCCATGCCGATGGCGAGTTCATCGCCTGGACCTACGAGCGGATCTGACCCGGGGAATCGCTCACCAGCACACGGCGGCCCACCGCGGGCTTGTCCAGGCGGCGGGCCACCTCGGCCTCCATCATTTCCAGCATCGGGTCGCGCAGGCCGTAGCGGCGCAGCTCTTCCGCCGCATCCAGCAGATAGGCCGCGGCCGCGCCGTTCGGGCCGGCCCCGCGGGCGAGCGCGTCGGCGATCGTGCCCACCGGCAGCTCGCCCGCGAAGAGCGGGTGGTCGTGGCGGGTGACGAAGGTGAGGGCCCGCACGGGGGCGCCGCTCGGATGCATCGCGCCGTCGTGCCAGGCTGCCTCGTAGAATCCCGGCCCCATCTCCTGCTTCCAGACCGGCCACAGCCGGGTCTCGACGTCGGGCCCGGGCAGGTGGAGCAGCAGGCCGGAGCAGGCCAGGCCGGGCGCCGGCTCGAGGCCGAGCGTCAGGGCCGGGCCGGCCGGCGTGCCGCGGTCATGCACGTCCCGCAACGCGTAGCGCCGCGCGAAACCGGGCAGGCGGGCCGGCGTGACGATGTCCGGCCGGGCCTCGTCCCGCTGCCACATCAGCGCGCCATAGGCGAAGACCCAGATGCCGAGATGCGGGTCCCGGTCATGCAGGAAGACGCGCATCTCCGCCTTCATCCGCACCTCGTCCCGCTGGGGTGGCGCGATGGGCGCCGCGGGAGGCACGGCGCGCGCGATCAGGTCGTGGGTGAGCTTGTCCATGGAGCCGTCCGGTGTGTCCGGACGGGAACGCGCGGCCCGGCCGGGCGTTTGCGGCGGCCGATCTCCGGACGCCCAGGCGTGCCGGACACGCGAACGCCGCGGTTCGCAGGGGTGATCCCCGCGCCGCAGCGTGACGTGTCTCAGAGGCCCCCGCCCGGTCAGGCAGGGGCGGCCGGGATCAGAAGCCCTCGCGCTCCAGGCGCTTGCGCTCGACCTTGCGGGCGCGGCGGACGGCCTCGGCGGCCTCGCGGGCGCGGCGCTCGGACGGCTTCTCGAAGTGCCGGCGCAGCTTCATCTCGCGGAAAACGCCTTCCCGCTGCAGCTTCTTCTTCAGCGCCTTCAGCGCCTGATCAATGTTGTTGTCCCGAACGACGACCTGCACGCGGCAAAGTCCTCCTGATCACTGGGGTGGCAATGAGTGGCGGCCCGCGGAGCGAATCCGCGAGCGAAAGCCCGGCCGTCTAACACGGGCGCGGCCCCGGACGAAAGCCCGAAACGCACGGGGGCGCTGCGAAGGTCCAAACCCTTGCCCGGGCTGACGAATCGCCGGACAGGGACAACATAGGGGACAGACGGAGGTTGCGCACCGCTCCATGGCCATCCTGAAGATCGCCCGCCTCGGCCATCCGGTGCTGATCCGCCGGGCCGACGCGGTGCCGGATCCGGCCGCGCCGGAGATGCGCCGGCTGGTCCGGGACATGGCGGAGACGATGCTCGACGCCAACGGCCTGGGACTGGCGGCGCCGCAGGTCCACGTGCCGCTCCGCGTCTTCGTCATACGGGACGGGGGCTCTGTCTTCGCCCTCTTCAACCCCGAGCTCACGCCGCTGGCGGAGGAGCGGGAGGCCGGGTGGGAGGGGTGCCTGTCCATCCCCGGCCTGCGCGGCGAGGTGCCCCGCTTCGCCCGCATCGCCTGGCGAGGGCTGGACGCGGAGGGCAGCCCCGTCTCGGGCGAAGCGGACGGCATGGCGGCCCGTGTGATGCAGCACGAGTTCGACCACCTGGAGGGCATCCTGTATCCCATGCGCATGACCGACCTCTCCCGTCTGGGCTTCGTCGAGGAACTGTCCCGCGCCCAGCAGCCCCCCTCCGCGCCGGGCGACGCGCGATGACGGTCGAGCGGAGCCCGGAGCGCGACGCCGCGGTGACGGCGGCGCTTCCCCACGTGCCGAGCCTCGGCTGGACGGCGGCGGCGCTGGAGGCGGGGCTGCGGGACCTCGGGGAGGACCCGATGGCGCATCGCTGGCTTTTTCCCCGCGGTCCTGTGGGAGCCATCGAGGCCTGGTTCGACCTGCGCGACCGGCAGATGGAGGAGGCCGCGCGGGGCGAGGCGCTGGAGACCCTCCGCATCCCCGACCGGATCCGGGCTCTCGTCCGGCTGCGGCTCGCCGCCTCGGCCCCGCATCGCGAAGCGCTGCGGCGGGCGCTGGCGACCCTCTCGGCGCCGTGGAACGCCCCGATGGCCGCCCGGGCGCTCGGGCGGACGGCGGATGCGATGTGGGCGGCGGCGGGGGACCGCTCGTCCGACTTCTCCTGGTACACGCGGCGGGCCTCCCTGGCCGCGATCTATGCGGCCACCCTCGGCTTCTGGCTGCGCGGACCGGTGGCAGACGATGGGGCGGCGCTGGATTTCCTTGACAGGCGGCTCGCGGGGCTCGCGCGTTTGCAGGGCGCGCGTCGTCGAAGCGCGGCGTGAGGCACCCCGGGCATGTCTCCCGGGCCCTGCGCCACGTTTCTGCCATGGCATTTCCGCAACGCCCCGCAAGTTGCTGGACAGACAAGCGGAACGACCTCACGATCACGCGTGCAACCCTGACCGCGACTCGCTAGATCACCGGGCAGGGGCGGGCTTCGTCGCTCCGATCATTGCCTCGGGAGAACCCGGTCCCATGTCGCCGATCCGCCTCATCGCCGCCGGCCTTGCTGCCGTCTCCATCGCGGCCCCCGCCATGGCCCAGCAGGCCTGCCTCAGCCCGTCCGAGCGGGTGGCCTTCGACGTCCGCGCCCTGCAGAGCCAGATGATGGTCGCCATGCTGCAGTGCGGCCAGGAGCAGCAGACCGCCTACGGCCAGTTCACCACCCGCTACGACGCGCAGCTGAAGGAGGCGTTCCGCGGCCTTCAGTCCCACTATCGCCGCGTCGCCGGCGCGCGCGGGGAGCGGGCCGTGGACACCTACGTGACCCAGCTCGCGAACGTGCAGTCCGGCGACGCCTCGCGCCAGGGCTCCAACTTCTGCCGCAACATGGCGCCGGTCTTCGCGCAGGCCCTCGCCGCGCCGAACAGCGTGGCCGCCCTGGCCGCCCTGTCCCAGCAGCAGAACATCAACACCGTGCACGGCCGCCCGGAGTGCAGCGGCGCCGTCCCGTCCGCCGCGCCGGAGCGCAGCACCCGCACGCGGATGCGCAGCGCCGACGCCGGCACGGCCGTCCGCCAGGTCTCGACCCAGGTTCGCTGAGGCTCGTCTGCCAGCAGCGACCCCCGCCCCGCAGAAGGGGCGGGGACGCCGGATCTAAGCCGGTCCGCTTAAGTCGGACCGGCGGTCGACGTCACCGCGCCGCCTCATGAAGGCGGGCGATGGCCCGGTCGATATTGCAGTACTCCCACCGGGCCGACCGGCGGGAAATCCCCCGCACCCGGCAATCCGCGACCGCCGCCTGAAAGGCGGCCGCCGATCGGGCGCGGGTATCCGCCGCGTCATCTGGATCGGCGAAGAGCCGGCGGCCTTCCCGCCGCTCCGCCCGCGCCACCGCTGCGGCCACGCCGCGGTCCACGCAGTCTTGCGGAGGACGGGCGAGCCCGGCCGCGCAGGCCGCACGAGCGTCGCGCATCGCCTCCATGATGATCAGCTGGGCTTCCACCGTGGGCTCGCGCGGCCCCTCAGGGCCACCGGCGCAGCCGCCGAGGCACAGCAGGGTGATCGCGCCGAGGGGGATGATCGCCGAGCGCAAGCGCCGCTCCCAGAGGTCAGGGAGCGGAGTTGGGAGGCCGGCCAGCCGTTCGCAACGGCCCTCGCAACGATGTCTGCCGAGGCCATTGGGAGCTTCGCCGAGGTTGGACGGCGGAGGTTTGAACCCCAGGAAACGGATCCCGCCGACCGGCCACATCCAAGAGGAGGGCGGCCCCTTTCGGGGCCACCCTCACTGTCCGCAGCCCAGAGGGGCTGCGGGCGATCAGCGCAGGACGATCTCGACGCGGCGGTTCTGCGGCTCGCGCACACCGTCGGCGGTCGGGACCAGCGGACGGCTCTCGCCGAAGGCGGAGATGGAGATCGCACCGCGAGCGACGCCGTTGCGGGCGAGCTCGGCGGCGACCACCTCGGCCCGGCGCTGGGACAGGCGCTGGTTGTACTGCGGCGTGCCCGAGCGGTCGGCGTGGCCGGCCACCTCGATGCGGGTCGTCTGCGTCGAGCGGGACGCATTCGCCGCCTCGGCGATGATCTGCCGGGCGCGGTCGGTCAGGTCGGCGCGATCCCAGTCGAAGAACACCAGGTAGGTGCGCGCGACGCTCTGCTGCTGCGCCACCACCGGCGGGGCCGTCACGACGGCCGGGCGGGGCGTGTTGAAGGCGTAGCGCACGCCGAACAGGGCGCTGTGGTTGCTGGTGTTGTCGATCTCGAACTGACCGCGGGCGACGGTGGCACCGGCCGGGTTGGTCACCCGCCCGTTCTGGCGCGTCTCCAGCGTGCCGAAGTAGCGGTACTCCAGCGTCAGGGCGAGGCCGGGCACGGAAGCGATCGGGAAGGCGGCGCCGGCGATGCCCTGGTAGGCGAAGCGGCCGTCGGTGTCGTCGATCCGGACGGAGTTGCCGCCGGGCGAGAGGCGCGTGGCGCGGACGCCGTCGAACTCCTGCCAGACGTAGCCGACGCCGCCACCGATATAGGGCTGCACGGGCAGGCCGGGGATCGCGAAGTCATAGAAGGCGTTGCCCATCACGCCGTACTGGTGCAGGCGGCCACCGACATTGCCGAAGGCGCTGGTGATCGGCGCACGGCCGAAGCCGCCGATGCGGTCCACCTCATTCCGGCGGTAGTTGCCCTCGATCTCCGCGCGCACGCCGTTGCCGAAGCCCCAGCCGAGGGAGAGGACGCCGGCGAAGCCCTCCTCGAAGCGGGCGCTGCCGGAGTTGCTGGCGGGGAGGCCGGCGAAGTAGTTGCGCAGCCCGCCGCTCCCTTCGATGCCGAGCTTGTCCACGTGGTTCCAGCCGGCGCCGCCGGCGATGTAGAGCCCTGTGACGGGGGCGAAGGCGGGGTTGACCTGCGCCATGGCGGCAGGGGCGATCAGCGTGAGCGCGCTGGCGGCGAGAAGCGCCTTGCGGACGGACATCGGGGGAGTTCCTTCGTGGTCGGTGGCCGATAGGTGGCACCGGGGCACAAAGGTTTGAGACGTCTCGTGGTTTGAGGCTGCGAGACGGCGCAGGCGCGTTTCGTGGGACCGTGGCCCATAAGCCACGATAAGCAAACGTGGCCGGAATGAAGATTCCGCGAAAGGAAAGGGCGGCACCTCGCGGTGCCGCCCCCCTGTCCGCAGCCCAGAGGGGCTGCGGGCGATCAGCGCAGGACGATCTCGACGCGGCGGTTCTGCGGCTCGCGCACACCGTCGGCGGTCGGGACCAGCGGGCGGCTCTCGCCGAACGCGGAGATGGAGATCGCGGAGCGCGAGACGCCGTTGCGGGCGAGCTCGGCGGCAACCACCTCGGCGCGGCGCTGAGACAGACGCTGGTTGTACTGCGGGGTGCCCGAACGGTCGGCGTGGCCGGCCACCTCGATGCGGGTCACGCCGGCGGTGCGGGAAGCGCCCGCGGCCTCGGCGATGATCTGACGGGCGCGGTCGGTCAGGTCGGCGCGATCCCAGTCGAAGAACACGAGGTAGGTGCGCGCGACGCCCTGCTGCTGCGCCACAACCGGCGGCGCCGCCACAACGGCCGGACGCGGCGCGTTGAAGGCGTAGCGGATGCCGATCAGGGCGGAGTGGTTCAGGTTGTCCGCCTCGTAGCGGCCGGTGCCGACGATCGGGCCGGAGGTCACGCTGGCGCCGGCAACGTTGTTGCCACGCACGCGGACGTTCAGGTCGGGCGAGAGCGTGCCGAAGAAGCGGTATTCAGCCGTCAGCGACAGGCCGGGGACGCCGAGCGGGAAGGCCACGCCGGCGATGCCCTGGAAGGCGAAGCCGCCGTCGCTGTCGTCGATCTCGAGCGTGCGCTGGTTGCCGCCGGCGAACACGGTGCGCCCGCGGACGCCGTCATACTCGTGCCAGGCGTAGCCGACGCCGCCGCCGACATACGGCATCACCGGGAAGCCCGGGATGGCGAAGTCGAACAGGACGTTGGCCATGGCGCCGTAGGAACGAGCGCGGCCGGCCTGCAGGATCGGGCGGGGACCGCCGAAGCGCAGGTCGTCGAGGTCGTTCTCGCGGTAGTTGCCCTCGATCTCGAGGCGCAGGCCGTTGCCGAAGCCCCAGCCGATGCTGCCCAGCGCGACCCAGCCAGCGTCGAACTCGGTGCGGACGCCGCTGCCGATGCCGACGTTCGCCAGCGCCTGCGCGGCGCCGCCGCTCACGGAACCGGTGCTGTTCTGCAGAAAGTTGTAACCCGCACCGCCGGCGATGTAGAGGCCGGTCACAGGCTGGGCCTGCGCGACAATCGGCAGCGACAACATCGTCGCCGCGAGTAGTGCCTTCTTGAGGCTCATCAGAAGATCTCCCTCGATCCACCAGGGGCACGCGATGCGCGGGATAGGGACATCCCCCCCGAGTCCGGCGCGGCGTGTCGCAGACTTAGCACCACCCCCGGTCCCGTGCATCGCGAGGAAGACCACCGGGACCCTGTTTCGCCCCACTGTGGCCGCCCCGACACAGAACACCGGGGCATTTCGGTCACAGAGGCGGGAGCCCGGCCGGATAGGCCCCCGAGGCGAGTGCGCCGAGGGGGAGGAGATGGGTCGCATGCCCCATCTTCCGGCCGGGACGGGCTTCCGCCTTGCCATAGAGATGGGGGCAGGCATCGGGCACCGCGGTGAGCGAGTCCCACAGCGCCATGCCTTCCGGCCCGACGAGGTTCTGCATCACCGCGTCGGCGTGGCGCCCGGTTGGGCCGAGCGGCAGGCCGGCGACGGCGCGAGCGTGCTGCTCGAACTGGCTGACGGCGCAGGCGTCGATCGTCCAATGCCCGGAATTATGGGGCCGGGGCGCGATCTCGTTGCCCAGGAGCGTGCCGTCGGGCAGCAGGAAGAGTTCGAGGGCCACGACCCCGACCAACTCCAGCCGCTCCGCGACCTGCGCGACGTGATCGCGCGCCGCGCGGGCGGTTGCCTCGGGCACGCGGGCCGGTGCGATCGAGAGGTCGAGGATGTGGTGGCGGTGCCGGTTCTCCACCGCGTCATAGGTGGCGACCGCGCCGTCGGCCGAGCGGGCGGCGATGGCCGAGACCTCGGCGGCGAAGGGGACGAAGGCTTCGAGGATCAGCGGGTGCGGGGCGAGGCGCGCGAAGGCCGCAGCGGCGTCCTCCGCCGAGCGGATCACTGCCTGGCCGCGGCCATCATAGCCGAGGCGGGTGGTCTTCAGGACGGCCGGGAGGCCAACCTCGGCCAGGGCCGGGGCGAGGTCCGCCTCCGCGTGGATGGCCCGCCACGGGGCGACGGGGACGCCGGCCTCCGCCAGGAAGGCCTTCTCCAGCAGGCGGTCCTGGCAGATGGAGAGGGCGCGCAGGCCGGGGCGGCAGGGAACGAGCGCCGCCAGCAGCTCCAGCGCGGGGGCGGGGACGTTCTCGAACTCGAAGGTCACCACGTCCACGGACCGGGCGAAGCGGCCGAGGGCGTCCGCGTCCTCATAGGGCGCGACGGTCTGCGCGGCGGAGACGAGGGCGCCGGGGCCGTCGGCCTCCGGCGCATAGACATGGGCGCGGTAGCCCAGGCGGGCCGCGGCGAGGGCCGTCATCCGCCCGAGTTGCCCGCCGCCGAGGATGCCGATCGTGGCGCCCGGGGGGAGGGCGCTCACGCCGGGGTCTCGGGGATGCCGGCCGTCTGGGCGGCGCGATGCGCTTCCAGCCGCCCGGCCAGGGCCGGGTCCGAGGTGGCGAGGATGGCGGCCGCGAGCAGCGCGGCATTGACCGCCCCGGCGCGGCCGATGGCGAGGGTGCCCACCGGAATGCCCGCCGGCATCTGGACGATGGAGAGCAGCGAATCCTGGCCGCGCAGCGCGTGGCTCTCGACCGGGACGCCGAGGACGGGGAGGCGGGTCATGCTGGCCGTCATGCCCGGCAGGTGGGCCGCGCCGCCCGCGCCGGCGATGATGACCTTCAGCCCGCGGCCCACGGCGGAATGGGCGTAATCCACCATTCGCTGAACGGTCCGGTGGGCGGAGACGACGCGGCATTCATGCGGGATGCCGAGGCTCTCCAGCGTCTCGGCCGCGTGGCGCATCGTCTCCCAGTCGGAGCGGCTGCCCATGATGACCCCAACCAGGGGGCCGGACGCCGTCAAGCTTTCGTTCACGGCCGTCACGCGATGATGTCCGGCACCAGGCGGCTCTCCAACCAGGCGATCTCGTCCTTGAGCTTCAGCTTTCGCTTCTTCAACCGCTGCATCTGCAGCTGGTCGTGGCGGCTCTCATCCAGCCGGGCGATCACCGTGTCCAAATCGCGGTGCTCGCTGCGCAGCTCGTGCAAGCGGCGGAGAAGATTGTCGCGTTCTGCCAGCATGGTCCCCCGGCTCGGTCGGGCGGGCTCCAGGCTTCCCGTTCCGTCCCGCGAAGGGTGGGCGGTTGAGAAGGCCGTGAAAAGGGTCGCACCCCAGGTCCGGGCCGCCATATCATTTCTTGGGTCGCGGCGACAGTCGTCGTGGGCCCCCGTCAGGCACCACAGGCAGAGGAACAGCGCATGCTCAACGAGCCCCGGCTGCAGACGCTCAAGGATCGCCACGCCGCACTCGACGCCCGCATCCTGGAGGAGGACGGCCGGCCCTTGCCGAACAGCCTGGAATTGTCCCGCCTGAAGCGAGAGAAGCTCCGCCTCAAGGAGGAGATGGAGCGCTTCGCCGGCCGGCGAACGCAGTAGCTGGCCGCAGTCGTCCCGGCGCGGCCGATCAGGCCGCGTCGTCCTCCGGCACCGCGGTCGGGGCGAGCTGGCCGCCGATCGAGGTGACCAGCGCGTTCAAGTCGGACTGGGTGCAGAGGCCGAGGATGACCGGGTCCCGCGGCTTGATGTTCGCCGCGTTCCAGTGAGAGCGGTCGCGCACCTTGGCGATCGTCTCCTTTGTCGTCCCGAGCAGCTTCGCGATCTGCGCGTCCGTCAGGGCGGGGTAGTTCCGCAGGAGCCAGGCGATCCCGTCCGGCCGATCGTTGCGCTTGGCCACCGGGGTATAGCGCGCGCCCTTTCCGCGGATCTTCGGCTGGGGAAGCGTGCTCTCCAGCATGACGAGGCGGTGGTTCGGATCGGCCTCCGCGCGGACGATCTCCTCCCGCGTGAGCTGCCCGTTGGCGATCGGGTCGTAGCCGACGATGCCCTGCGCCACCTCGCCGTCGGCGATGGCCTGGACCTCAAGCGGGTGCATGCCCACGAACTCCGCCACCTGGTCGAAGGTGAGGGACGTCTTCTCGATCAGCCACACGGCGGTGGCCTTCGGCATGAGAGGAGTCGGCATAGGGAAAACCTCGTGCTGGCGGGGCAGCCCCCCGCTCGCGATCGCGAGGGGGTATAGAAGCGGGGAAGATTCGGGCCAAGCCCGGAAAGAAGGGGTGAATGGTGGAGGATGACGATCGTCGCGGCGGGGCCACGCCGGGAAGCGAGGTGTTCCGGCCGGCGGCGCTGGAGGGGATGTCGGTCCGGGCCATCCAGTCCTATGTCGCGGAACTGCGGGCCGAGATCGCCCGCTGCGAGGCGGCAGTCGAGGCCCGCGGCAGCCAGAGAGCCGTGGCCGACAGCTTTTTCCGGAAACCCGGATAGCGGAGAGGGCCGGCGGATCTCTCCGCCGGCCCCCTGTTTCGGACGCGGGTCGTCGGGACGGAGGTCAGGCCGCCTGGGCCTGCTCACCCCCGCGAGGCGCGGTGTCGTTGGAGACCTCGCCCTCGATCGCGCGCGGCTGGCTGCCGTTGATCGCGATCTTGCGGGGCTTCAGGGCCTCCGGGACCTCACGCTTCAGCGCCACATGCAGAAGGCCGTTCTCCAGGCTGGCACCCTCCACGCGGAGGTGGTCGGCCAGCACGAAGCGGCGCTCAAAGGCGCGGCCAGCGATGCCGCGGTGCAGGAAGCGACCGTTGTCGGACGCCTGCGGCGCCTTGCCGGACACGACGAGGACGTTGTCCTGCGCGGTGATGTCGAGGTCGCCCTCGCCGAAGCCCGCCACGGCCATCGTCAGCGTGTAGGCGTCATCCGCCGTCCGCTCGATGTTGTAGGGGGGGTAGGCCGGGGCGTCCGCGGCGGCGCGGGCGGTGTCCATCAGCCGGGCGAGCCGGTCGAAGCCGATGGCGGTGCGGAAAAGGGGAGAGAAGTCGAGAGCGTTCACGCGAACCTCCTGCGAGAGCAAGGTTGCTGTTGCCATTGCGATCGGAGGTGGATCAGCGCCCCCGATCGGGCCGCGCCGCCGCCTCCGTCACGTCCGCGGCCCCATCCGGGCGCCGCCGACAGCCCGAAAATAGAAATCGGCCCCTGCGGTTTCAAGCCGAGGGACCGATCGGATTATGCAGCAAATTCAAGGCTGGTCTGCACAATTCGCAGACCAGCGCCGGCCCTGGTTCAGGCCTTGCGGGTGCCGATGCCGGCGAACTTCTTGTTGAACTTCGCGATCTGGCCACCCGTGTCCACGATGCGCTGCTGGCCGGTCCAGGCCGGGTGCGACTTCGGGTCGATGTCCAGGCGAAGCGTGTCGCCGGGGGCGCCCATGCAGGAGCGGGTCTTGTAGGTGGTCCCGTCCGTCATGACGACGGTGATCTCGTGGTAGTCGGGGTGGATGTCGGACTTCATGGGGTGCCTCGGCGGGATGGCGCCCCCGATGCCGACCGGGGGTGCGAAGGGGCGCGTCTAGCGTCAGGGCACGCGCGGCGCAACCGGAACCGGCCGGTTGACCGGCCGCGCAGCGGTCCGGAGAGTGCGCGCCCCGCGGCGGCCGGCCTGCCCGCCCGCCGCGGCCAAACGTCCAGACGCCGCGCCCCGACGCGCCCGCACCGACCGGAGCCCCCCATGCGCCTGCAAGGAAAGACCGCCCTCGTCACGGGCGCCGCCTCTGGCTTCGGGGAGGGGATCGCCCGGGCCTATGCCGCCCAGGGGGCCAGGGTCGCCGTGGCGGACCTCAACCTGGACGGCGCGCGGCGCGTGGCGGGAGAGATCGGCGGGATCGCCCTTGGCGGCGACGTCTCGAAGGCGGCCGACGTGCGGGCGATGGTCGAGGGGACGGTGTCGGGCCTCGGCGGTCTCGACATCGTGGTGAACAATGCGGGCTGGACCTATTCCCGGCAGCCCTCCCTCGACGTGGAAGAGGAGGCCTTCGACAAGGTCTTTTCGGTGAACGTGAAGTCGCTCTACCTCATGGCCCGGGCGGCGCACGGGGCGATGAAGGCGCGGGGCGGCGGGTCCTTCCTCATCGTCTCATCGACCGCCGGACTGCGGCCGCGGCCGAACCTGACCTGGTACAACGCGACCAAGGGGGCGGCGAACGTCATCACCCAGGGGCTGGCCCAGGAATGGGCGGCGGAAAACATCCGGGTGAACGCGATCTGCCCGGTGATCGGCGGGACCGGGCTGACCTCGGCCTTCATGGGCATGGAGGACACGCCGGAGAACCGGGCGGGCTTCCTCGCGACCATCCCGCTCGGGCGCTTTTCCACGCCGGCCGACATCGCGAATGCCTGCGTCTGGCTGGCGGAGGACGCCTCCTCCTTCATCACGGGCGTGCTGCTGCCGGTGGATGGCGGGCGCTGTGCCTAACGGCACGCGCTACCAGAGGTTCCGGCCGTCGATGACGGTCGCGGCGTCGAAGCCGTCGATCAACCACGCGTTCACGGCGATGCGCCGGGTCGTGCCCTCCCAGCTGCCATCCGGCTGGAAATCAGGGCTGTCCGAGTGCGTCGCGCAGCCGCAGGTCGGGCTGAAATGAGGGGCGACCTGCCGCGTGTTCCACCGGTGGGTCGCGAGCCCGCGCTCCGGCGCCGTGGGGCGGAACTGGGTCGGCTTGCATTCGGCATGAAGGGCCCCGCGCTTGCAGCAGAAGCTGCAGGTGCAACGCGTCACCGCCTGTGGCAGGGCGGCCTCCATGGTGAAGGCGTTGGCGCCGGGATGGCAGCTTCCGGTGAGCGGCAAGGGCAGCCTCGGGCGTTCCGAACGGCTAGGGCCGGCCCTCACGGCTTGACCGACTGATCCTCTCAGCGGACGGAAACGACAGAATGAACATCCTCTCGATCCAGTCCTGGGTCGCTTACGGCCACGTTGGGAATGCCAGTGCCGTCTTCCCGCTGCAGCGGCTGGGGGCGGAGGTCTGGGCAGTCAACACGGTGCAGTTCTCCAACCACACGGGCTACGGCGCCTGGCGCGGACAGGTCTTCGGGGCGGAACTCATCCGCGACCTCGTGCAGGGGATCGCGGAGCGGGAGGCGCTGCCGCGCTGCGACGCCGTCCTGTCGGGCTACATGGGCGACGCTGCGATCGGGGAGGCGATCCTGGACGCCGTGCAGCGGGTGCGGGAGGCGAACCCGGCGGCGCTCTGGTGCTGCGATCCCGTGATCGGCGATGTCGGCCGCGGCATCTTCGTCCGTCCGGGCATCCCGGAGTTCATGCGCGACCGCTGCGTCCCGGCGGCGACCATCCTGACGCCGAACCAGTTCGAACTGGAATGGCTGACCGGCCGCAAGGTGTCGACGCTGGCGGACGCGAAGGCGGCCTGCGCCGAACTCCAGGCCCGCGGCCCGCGCACGGTGCTGGTGACGTCCCTTCAGGTGGAAGACACGCCAGAGGATTCGGTGGACCTGATGGCGTCCGAGGAGGGGCAGGTCTGGCGGGTCCGCACGCCGCGGCTGCCGGTCTCGGTCAACGGGGCGGGGGACGCTATCGCCGCGCTGTTCCTGTATCACCGGCTGCGCTGGGGCGACACGCGGGTGGCGCTGTCCAACGCCACCTCCTCGATCTTCGGGCTGCTGCGCCGGACGGCGGAGGAGAAGTCGCGCGAGATCCTGACGGTCGCGGCGCAGGAGGAATTCGTCACGCCGTCCCGGGTCTTCGTTGCGGAGGGGTGCTGAACGGACGGGCGCTTTCGCCCGCGCGACGGACATGACGGGCCGCGCGATCCCGCCGCGCGGCCCGGAGCCTAGCTTGCAGCCCGCGACACCTCGTCGCTGGAAGAGAACCGCATGCTTCGTCCGTTCGGCCTCGCGGCCACCCTGCTGGCCACCCTCACGGCACCCGTCCTCGCGCAGAGCCAGGCGCCGATCGGCGTGCCGGAATGCGACGACTTCATCGCCCGCTACGAGCAGTGCTTAAGCAATAACGTCCCGACCGCGAGCCGCGCCCAGGTCGGGGCCGCGGTGATGCAGATGCGCGAGTCCTGGCGCGCGGTGGCGCAGAGTGCGCAGGCTCGCGAGGCGCTCGGCCCGCAATGCGTTCAGCTGCGCCAGGCCGTGGCCCAGTCCATGGCGACCTACAACTGCCGCTTCTGACCGCTCGCGGGGCCGGCGCCGCCGGCCTCAGCCGATCAGGCGCACGCCGGCATAGGCCACCGCCGCGATGAAGAGGCTGCTCGCGACGCCCAGGACCAGCGGCGCGGCGCCGCGCAGCCGCAGGTCCTTCAGGTCCGTGGACAGGCCGAGCGCCGCGACCGAGGCCGCCATCAGGATGGGGACGACGGCGCGGGACAGGGACACCGCCGCATCGGGCACCAGACCGGCGGAGCCCAGGACCACCATGCCCAGGAAGCCGAACGCGAACCAGGGCACGGCCACCTTCGCCTCCCCGGCCGAGCCGCCGGAGCGGGCCATCCAGGCGCCGAGGGCCAGGACCGCCGGGGCGAGAAGGAAGACGCGCGCCAGCTTCATCACGGTCCCGGCGCGGGTGGCCTCGTCGCCGCCCGCGGCGGCCGCGCCGACGGCCTGGACCACCTCATGCACCGAAGCGCCGGCCCAGAGCCCGTAGGCGCGCGCATCAAGCCCGAGCGGGGCGGCCAACAGCGGCCAGAGAAGCATTGCGGCGGTTCCGCAGAGGGTGATCACGGCCAGGGCATAGGCCACGTCCCCGTCGCGTCCCCGCGCCACTTGGTTGGCGGCCACGATGGCCGATGCCCCGCAGATCGCGGTGCCCGTCCCGATCAGGGTGGCCAGAGCCGGTTCAACCCCCATCCGGCGGCCGAGCCAGATGGTGAAGGGCAGGGTGGTCCCGACCACGGCCATTGCGACCACGAGCGCACCGCCGCCGAGGGAGAGGAGCGCGCCGAGCGTCACCTGAAGGCCCAGCAGGACGATCGCGAAGCGCAGGACAGGCCGCACCGCGGCAGCGATGCCGGGCTTGATCACCCCCGGCAGCCCGAGTGCGGCGCGAAGCCCGATGCCGGCGACCAGCGCCACCACGACCGGGTTCAGCGCCGCGAGGCCGGTGGCGTTCCGCACCCCGATCGCGAGGGCCGCGATCGCGAAGGACACGGCCAGTCCGGGCAGAGCGAGGCGCCAGAACTCGAGGCGGGAGGGGCGCGCAGCGCCGGCGGTGGATGCCATTGGGGTCCGTGTCGGAAGGCCCCGCACGCTGGCCCTGGGCGCGGGTCCGGTCAACGGGCGGGAGTGGATGCCAGGGGCACGGCTGTTGCAGGGCCAGGCCGGACCCGTTCATCATCCTTCCCCAGCAACGGCTTCCCGGAGGCGATCATGCTCCCCCCCTTCTCCCGCCGCCCCTTCGCCCGCCGTGTCGTGCTGGGCGGTGCCCTGGCGGTGCCCTTCGTCCGCACCGCGCTGGCGCAGCAGACCTTCGAGTATGTCGCAGGGTCGCTCGGCGGCGGCTGGTACACGATGGCGGCGGGGCTCGCCTCGCTCATCCGGGACGAGAATCCGGATATCCAGCTCCGCGTCGTGCCGGGCGGCGGGCTGGCGAACTCCACCCGCGTGAACAACAACCAGTCCCAGATGGGCTGGGGCATCGACACCTTCACCGCCGCCGCCGTGCGGGGGGAGGAGCCCTACACCGCGAAGCACGAGCGCATCCGCACCCTCGGCACGGGGTACTCGCCGACCGAACACAACCTGCTGCGCGCCGCGGACAAGCAGCCGGAGGACCTGCGCGGCCTGCTGACCCAGCGCGGGTTGCGGATCGGCTGCCCGCAGCGCTCCTCGACGGACGAGATGACGCTGCAGCGCATCCTGCGCTTCCTCGGCACCTCGCCGGACAAGATCCGGTCCGAGGGCGGGCGCTACCTCAACGGGTCCTACAACGACATCGCGGCGGCCTTCGGGGACGGGCAGGTGGACTACCTCTACGTCGCGCTCGCGAAGCCTGCGGCGATCCTGACGGAGATTGGGCAGGGCCGGCGCTCGGCACGGCTCGTCGGATTCCCCGACGACCTGCGAAAGCACATGATCGATACCTATGCCTATAACGAGGGCATCATTCCCGCCGCGACCTATCCGCAGCTCCAGTCGGCCGACCTGCCGGTGACGACGATGGACAGCGTGATCATGGTCCACGACTCCGTACCGGAGGACGTGGCCTATCGCATGACCCGCACGCTGATCCGCGCGAAGGGGCAGCGGCTGACGCAGATCCACGCCTCCATGGCGGGCTATGATCCCGCGACCTCCTGGCGGTACTCGGGCGCCCCGCTCCATCCCGGCGCGATCAAGGCGTACCGGGAGGCCGGCGTGATGCCGGCGGCCTGAGCCTCACTTGCGGAACCTGCGCGGGCCACTCGGGCCGATCCTGACCGGGTGGCTGGCGCTGGCGAGCGCCGTCCACCTCTATTTCGGCGGCTTCGGCTTTCCGGAGCCGATCGCGATGCGGGCCTTCCACCTGCTGGCTTTCGTGCCGCCGATCTTCCTGCTCTGGCCGGCGGTGAAGTCCAGTCCGACAGACCGGCCGACGGTGGTGGACTGGCTGTGGTTCGCCGCCGCGGCGGCGCCGCACGTCTGGGTCTGGGTCTACGCGGGCGCGGTCTCGGACCGCATGGAATACGTGGACCCCTTCTCCGGCATCATGGCGGTGATGGCCGTGTTGGCGATTATCACCCTGCTGGAGGCGACGCGGCGGGCCGTGGAGCCGGGGCTTGCCTGGATGGTGATCGGCAGCCTGGCCTACATGCAGTTCGGCCACCTGCTGCCGGGCGTGCTGAACACGCGCGTCTTCACGGCGAACGAGATCCTGGAGGCGTCCTGGCTCGTGCCCACGGCGGGCGGGGTCTACGGGCCGTTGACCGGGATCGTCGCAACGACCATCGCCGTCTTCATCATCTTCGGGTCGTTCATGCAGGCCAGCGGCACGGGGCGGCTGTTCAGCAATCTCGGCGCCGCGGCGGCCGGGCGCTACACGGGCGGCCCGGCGAAGGTGGCGGTGATCACCTCGGGCCTGTTCGGGACCATGTCAGGCTCGTCCGTGTCCAACGTCATCACGACCGGGGCGATGACGATCCCGCTGATGAAGCGCATCGGCTACCGCCCGGCGGTCGCCGGAGGCATCGAAGCCGCGGCCTCGGTCGGCGGCGCGATCATGCCGCCGGTGATGGGGGCGGCCGCCTTCGTCATGGCGGAGATCACCAACATCCCCTACGGCGAGATCGTGGTGGCGGCGGCGATCGGCGCCGTCCTCTACTACTTCGCCATCCTGGCCGCGGTGCACTTCGAGGCGAAGCGGGCGGGGATGACCGCCATGCCGGCCTCCGAGATCCCGTCCTGGCGGGAGGTGCTGGCGGACGCCCACCTCGTCCTGCCGATGGTGGTGTTGGTCTACCTGATGATGGAGCGCTGGTCCGGCAACTTCGCCGCCTTCTGCGCCACCATGGCCATGATCGTCATCGCGACCCTCCGGCGGCGCACGCGGATGACGCCGCGGGTGATCTTCGATGCGCTGGTGCAGGCGGGGTTGACGATGGCACCGCTGGCGGTCGCCATCGCGGGGGCGGGGATCGTGGTGTCCGCCCTGACCGCCACGGGCATGGTCGTCGCCTTCGGGGGCATCATCAAGGACCTGGCGGGCGGGTCGTTGCCGCTGTTGCTGGTCCTGCTCGCGACCACGGTTCTTGTGCTCGGCATGGGGTTGCCCACCACGCCGTCCTACATCATCGCCGCCGCGATCGGGGTGCCGCAGCTGATCGCCATGGGCGTGGACATGCTGGCGGCGCACCTCTTCATCTTCTACTTCGCGGTGCTGGCGGACGCGACGCCGCCCGTCGCGGCGGCGGCCTTCGCGGCGGCCTCGGTCGCGAAGGCGCCGCCGACCATCACCTCGGTCCATGCGACGCGCTTCGGGATCGCCGGGTTCACCGTCGGCTTCGCCTTCATCTACGACCCCGGCGTGATGCTGCGCGGCGGGCTGCTGGAAATCCTGGTCGACTCCTCCGTGCAGGTCTTCGCTCTGCTGGCGATCACGGCCGCCTATGCCGGTTACTTGATGTCGCCGCTCGGGATCGCGGGCCGGCTGCTCCTGGGCATCGCTGGGCTCTTCGCTGCCTTCGGCTATGTCTTGCCCGGGGAGGCGAGGCTGGCCATCGTGCTCGCCGCGATGGCGGCGGTCTGGGCCCTGGGTCGGGCCGGCGCGCGCGAGGGGAGGACGGCATGACGCTCAGGATGGCATTCGCTGCCGCGCTGCTGGCGCTGGCCGGGGTGGGACAGGCCTCGGCCCAGCCGGTGGAGCCGGGGCCGACCCTGCGCGCGGTCCGGGCCCGCGGCGCGCTGGTCTGCGGCGGCCATCCCGGCGCGCCCGGCTTCGGGGCGATGGACAGCCGGGGCGTCTATCGCGGCCTGGACGCAGACACCTGCCGGGCGATCGCCGCAGCCGTGCTCGGCGACGGGGAGAAGGTTCGCTTCCCGATCCTCACCTCCGCCACGCGCTTCACCGCGCTGCAATCCGGCGAGATCGACGTCTTGCCGCGAACGACCACCTGGTCCCACACCCGGGACACGGCGAACGGCCTGAACTTCACGGCCGTCACCTTCTATGACGGCCAGGGCTTCCTCGTCCGCCGGACCCACAACATCAGCCGGGCGCAGGAGCTGGAGGGGGCCTCCATCTGCGTGACCGCGGGCACCACCTCGGAGCTGAACCTCGCGGACTGGGGGCGCAGCCGCCGCGTGACCTTCCGCCCCGTGGTCTTCGAGAGCAATGACGAGACGCGGCGCGCCTATGAGGCGAACCGCTGCGACGCCTACAGCACCGACGCCTCCCAGCTGGCCGGCATCCGCAGCGCGCTGTCGCGTCCCGAGGACCACACCATTCTCCCGGACATCATCAGCAAGGAGCCGCTCGCCCCGGCCGTGCGGCACGGGGACGATCAGTGGTTCGACATCGTGCGCTGGACGATCTTCGCCCTCATCGAGGCGGAGGAGCTGGGCGTCACCCAGGCGAATGTCGAGCAGATGCTGACCAGCGAGCGGGTGGAGATCCGCCGTCTCCTCGGGCAGGCCGGGGATCATGGGCCGATGATGGGGCTGGACCGGCGCTGGGCCTACAACGCCATCCGCGCCGTTGGCAATTACGGCGAGGTGTTCGAGCGCAACCTCGGTCGCGGCAGCCCCGTCGGCCTGCCGCGGGGGGTGAACGCCCTGTGGACGCAGGGCGGGCTGATGTACGCGCCGCCGATCCGGTAGGGCTGCCGGCCACGATCTTTCGGCCGCAAACCCTTCCTCAACTTCCCCGCGCGCGAGAATGCCGGGGGCGATCACGGGAGTGGGGAACGAGCATGATCAAGGTGGGCAACGTTTGGCAGTCCGAGTTTCCGAACGCCCAGGGCGTGCGGCGCCCGATCGTGGCGAATAGCGGCCAGGTGACCGTCGCGTCGTACAAGTCGCTCACGGGCGGGCATTCGATGATGTACCTGGAATTCATCGACATCATGGGGTTCGCGGTCACCCGCAAGATCCACCTGCTGGCGGGGCTGGGTGGTTCCCAGTCGGCGGAATCGACGGGCTCGGGATCGAGTGCGAGTGGCTCCGGCATCAACGAGATCGAGATCGAGGACGAGGAGACCGAGGTCAACAAGGAGAGCGATCGCCGCGCGGCCGACTACTACTACACAGGGTACCCGATGAACGACGCCCAGCGCGCATCGCTGGAGGCGGCGGTCCTGCGCTTCAAGACGAAGAACGCCAACGGGCGCTACACCTATCGTCTCGCCGGCGGCGTCATCGGTCGCCTCACCACCCGGCCAAAGACGCGCGGGGTCAACTGCGCGGACTTCATCATCAAGGTGCTGGACGAGGCCGGCATCACGCGGATCAAGAGCAAGATCTTCAACACCCCGTCCCGGATCGCCGGTCACTGACGTGGCATGGCAGAGGGGGAGCGCGACCGGCGCCTTTGACCTGATCCTGACACCGACCGGCCGCTCCCTTACCCGGTCGGGGCCCGTCGGATGGCGCCCCGGAGCAGGACCAGGGAGGCGAGGCTTCCGGCCGCGCAGGCCAGCAGGGTCGCCCGCGGGCCGCCGAGGGCGAGCAGCGGCGCGAAGAGGCTCGGCGCCGCCGCCATCCCGAAGGTGACCCAGCCCATCACCCGGCCCTGTACCGCCGGGTAGCCGGCCGGGCCGGAGAGTTCCAGGACGCAGGAGGGGCGCATCAGCGCCACCAGCCCGCCGCCGACGGCGTAGAGCGTGACGAGGGCCAGCGCCGGAAGCCATCCCGGTAGGAGGGCGACGAGGAACGCCGGCGGCAGCAAGGACATCGCGAGAAGGGCGGTGCTCAGGGCCGAGCGGTGCCGCCCGGCCGTCATCTCCAGCGCCCGCGCGGCCACCTGGATCGGCCCGAACAGGGCGGCCATCGCCACGGCCCCCGCGCGTGTCAGTCCCGAGGATTCCAGCAGGGCGATGAGGTAGATCGAGACGCCTGAGGTGACGATGACGCTGAGGGTGAACGCGGCAGCGAGCCATCGCAGGCAGGGCGTCCAGCGAAGCGGTGCGGGCGGTCCGGCTCCCACCGCGGCGGCGCCCGGCGGGGCCACCCACCAGTGCAGGACGGCACAGCCGAGATTCGCGGCCGCCGTCGCGAGCAGGGCGCCGCGCCAGCCGAACTCGGCCTCCAGCCAGGCCAGCGCCGGCCAGGCGAGGGTCGCGGTCATCCCGGTCATGAGAGAGAGGATGCCGATCCGCCGCCGCGCCTCGGCCGGGCCGGCCTGGACGATCGCGGCATTCGCGGGCTCCGACAAGCAGAGCGGGGCGGCCAGGCCCAGCACGGCCCAGGCCAGGACGAAGATCGGCCAGGAGGTCGCCGCCGCCATCGTCGCCATCCCGGCCGCCATCACGACCGACCCGGCCGTCATCACCGGCCGGGCCCCCTGCGCCGCGATCAGCCGCCCAACCCGCGGCGCCAGCAGCGCCGACAGGGAGAGCATGAGGGTGATGCCGATCGCGGCAGAGCCCTCCGGCAGCCCCAGGGCCCGCTCCTGCGCGGCGCCGAGGACGGGCGGCATGAAGTAGGTGCCGCCCCATCCGACGATCTGTCCGGTGGCAAGCCCGCCGACGAGGCGGGAGGCGGGGTTCACGCGCTGGCCAGCAGCACCACGCCCACGCCGATGAGCCCGACGGCCGCCAGCTTCTGCACGCCCAGCGCCTCCCCGAAGGCGAAGTGGCCGACGAGCACCGCCACCACGTAGGAGGCGGCGGTGCAGGGCAGCGCGACGCTCATGGGGATGCGCCGCAGCGCCACGATGTAGAGCAGCGCCGCCCCGCCATAGAGGCCGAGGCCGACGATCGTCTGCGGGCGGAAGAGCTGGGCGATGAACCCGCCTTCCGCGACCGCGCCGGACTTCAGCAACACCTGGCCCGCGAGGGAGGTGACGATCGCCGCCGCGAGCGCGAGCCAGTGGGGCATCACGGCGCGGTCGGTTCCGTCTCCCGCGCGGCGATGCGGGCCGGCTCCGCCCGGACCACCTCCCGCACCACGCCCTGGGGCGTGCCGTTCGCCGAGAGGAAGGCGCGGCCGACATACTCGCCGAGCACGCCGAGGATGAGGAACTGCACGCCGAAGAGGAGCAGGGTCACCGTCATGGTGGAGGCCCAGCCGGAGGGGGTTTCCCCGGTCAGCGCCTCGCCGATCACGAACAGGGCGGCGATCAGCCCGAGGAAGCCCATGGCCACCCCGGCGAAGACCGCCAGCCGCACCGGCAGCAGGGAGAAGTTCGTGGCGAGGTTCAGCCAGAGGCGGACGAGGCGCTTGAGCGTGTAGTTGGAGCGTCCCTCCATCCGGGCGAAGTGCTTCACCTCGATAGAGGCGATGCGCTGCGTCACCTGCATGATCAGGCCGTCGATATAGGGATAGGGGCCGCCGTAGCGGGTCACCTCCCGGACGACGAGCGCGCTCATGCAGCGGAAGGAGGAGAGGTAGAGCCCTTTCGGCTTGTCGATCAGCAGGTCCGCCACCCAGTTGGCGAAGCGGCTGCCGAGGTTGCGCCAGCCCTCGTGCTCCTTCACGGCGTAGCGCGTGTAGACCACGTCGAAGCCGCCCAGGCGAGCGTGGTCGTAGAGCTTCAGCACCTCCTCCGGCGGGTTCTGGAGGTCGTCATCCATGGTGATGACGTAGGCGCCGCGGGCGACCCGCAGGCCGGACATGACCGCGTTGTGCTCGCCGAAGTTGCGGGCGTGCTCGACATAGGTGAGCGGCACGGTCGCCGTCGTTGCCAGCTCCCGGCACACGTCGCCCGAGTTGTCGGGAGAGCCGTCGTTCACCAGGACGATCTCGATCCCGCCGGCCGGCTGGAGGACGGAGAGGGCCTCCACGAGCTTCCCGACCGTGGCGGCGCCGCGATAGACCGGCACCACGATGGAGAGGCCCACGGGGGCCGGGAGTGAAGCCATCGCTTCGGCGGAGCGCATTTCGTCGGAGTCCTCGGGGCGTGATCGCCAGCGGGGTAGATCACGCATGCTCTTGTCGGTCCTGGGGCCGCTTTGTGTCAGGAAAACGCATACCGGCTTCAGCCCCGCGTGGCGACGACCAGCACGGAGCCGCCGGCCGGGAAATGGAACGGCGCGCGGCGCTCCACCTCGGTGACCCCGTGGAGCAGCCTGTCCAGCCAGGGCGGGAAGTCGCCCACGTCGCTGGCGTGGTCCCCGCGCGCCAGGACCTTTCGCTGCAGCACCATCAGGGGCAGGAGCAGCGAATTCCAGTAACGGGCCGTGACGTCGCGGAAGCCGGCGCCGGCCACGAGGCGGGCCGCGCCCCGCGCCGTGTAGCGGCGGGCGTTGTGGACCCGGACGTCATGGGCCGAGAACATCCAGCGATAGGCCGGCAGGTTCAGGACCAGCGTGCCGCCCGGCGCCAGGACCCGGCGCAACTCGGCCAGGGCGCGTGCCTCCTCGACCCCGGCATGGGAGAGGACGTCCACCGAGACGGCGGCGCCGAAGCGGGCGTCGGGGAAGGGCAGGGCGTTGATATCCCCGCCCCCCACGGGCAGGCCGGATTTCCGGGCCGCCCGGCCCGCCGCGGCCGGATTGAATTCCACCCCGGCGGCCGGGCGCCCACCGTCCGCGAGGTGCCGCAGGAAGCCGCCCGTGCCGCAGCCAGCGTCCAGGATCGGCAGCACCTCCACGCCCGGCCGGGCCGTGAGCGCGGACAGCAGCCGGGCGTGGATGGCGCGGTACCACCACATCCGGTCCTCGACCGCGTCCATCAGCTCGTACTCGGCGTCTTCCACGCGGTCTCCGAAGGGGATTGGGCCGGCGCGGGGGCTTGTGGCAGCGGCCACGGGCGGGGACAAGGCGGTCCCGCCCCTCCCTTGCCGCAATCCGGGCCTAGGACGGCCGGGCACCCGGCGCCGCCGCTTGCGCTGCCGTCGCCGCCCTCCCAGGATCATTGCGCGAAGCGCCCGATGAACGCCCCCGTCCAGCCCACGCCGCCGCCGCGGGCCACCCTTCTGTCGGAGCCGGCCGCCGCGGCGCCCGCGACCTCCGCCTCGCCGCTCACGCGCTGGATTCCGCCTTGGGTCTCCGCCCGGGGCTGGCAGGTCGCGGCCCTGCTCCCGGCGGCGCTGTTCCTGCTGACCGTCCTGTCCCCCCCGCTGAATCACGACGTGGCCGCGGTGCTGAACTTCACGGAGCGCTGGCTGGCGGGGGAGCGGCTCTATTCCGACCTGATCGACGTCAACCCGCCGCTCATCTTCGTCCTGAACCTCCCGGCGGCGGCACTGGCGCAGGTCACGCCCCTGAGCGGGGTGGAGTCGCTGCTCCTTCTTCTCGTGGCGTTCTGCGGGCTGTGCTGGTGGCTCTCAGCCCGGCTGCGGTCCGGAATGGGGGAGGGGCCGATGGAGGCCGCCTGCCTCTCGGCGGTCATCCCGCTGGCCATGGTCCTGCCCGGCTATGACTTCGGGCAGCGGGAGGTGCTGATGGGCACCGCCGCCATCCCCTATGCCCTTCTCGCGGCGCGGCGGATGCGCGGTCTGCCGACCGGGCGCTGGCTGCTCCTGGGAACCGCGGTGCTGGCGGCGCTCGCCTTCGCGCTGAAGCCGCACTTCCTGGGGGTGCCGCTGCTGGTGGAACTCGCGGTGCTGCTGCACCGGGGCTGGCGGAACCTCGGGCGGTCGCTGCGGGACCCGGTGCCCTGGCTCATGGCGGGGGTCTGGGTCCTCTATCTCGCCTCCATCCCGATCCTCTTCCCCGACTATTTCGGCCATGTCGTGCCGCTGGTGTGGAGCTACTACGTCGACCTGGGCGGGCTCTCGGGCTTCCGGGTCTTCCTGGTGGAGGAGATGGGCGAGGCCACCGTCTTCTTCGTCATGATCTCGACGATCGCGCTGGTCCGGCGCTTCGGGCCGGCGGCCCTCACGCTCTGGGCCGCGACGGCGGGGGCGATCATCGCGGCCTGGGTGCAGCACAAGGGCTGGTCCTATCACGTCGCGCCGACCTGGATGCTCGGCAGCGTGACCGTGGCCGCCATGGTCGGCCGCTGGCTGGACGGTGCGCTGCCGGCTGTCCGGGCCCGGGCGGCGGCGCCGGCCGTCTCCGCCCTTCTGGCGGCCGCCTTCTGCCTGATGATGGTCCGCGGCGGAGAGGCGCCCTTCCGGGAGATCACCTTTGAGGACGGCAAGGGGGGGCGGCTGACAAACTGGCTCCGCACCAACGCCTATGGGGAGCGGTTGCTGGTCCTCACGCCCGACATCTGGCCGATCTATCCCGCGCTGAACTACGCCAATTCCCAGTCGACGCTGCGCTTCATGAACCTCTGGCTGCTGCAGGGCGTGAACCGCACCTGCCCGGAGAACGGGGAGCGCTACCGCCAGCCCTGGGAGATGTCGCGGGCGGAGTTCTTCGTCTACCGCACCGTCGCGGAGGACTTCGCGCGCGCGCCGCCCTCGGCCGTGCTGGTGACGCGTCACGTCGGCATCCCCTGGTGCGGGCGGGAATTCGACTTCATCGAATATTTCAACCGCCACCCCCTGTTCGCGGAGGCCTTCCGGAACTACCGGCAGGAGGGAGAGATCGAGGGCTACAAGCTCTTCGTGAGGAACGAATGACGGCGGCCTATCCGGAGTATATCGGGCGGCAGGAGGTCCGCGACGACAGCGCCGATCCTCGGCTGGCCACGGGGATGGCGGCGACGGTTGGCCGTTCGCTGGACGGGGATGAGTGGCCGCCGCTCTGGCACTGGCTGCTGTTCCAGGACTGGCGGATGCCGGAGGAGCTCGGCCCGGACGGGCATCCCCGCCGCGGCGGCTTCCTGCCGCCGGTGCACGACCTGCCGCGCCGGATGTGGGCCGGCGGCCGCGTGACATTCCAGGCGCCGATCCGCACCGGCGACGCGCTGACGCGCACCAGCACGATCCTGTCTGTCACTGAGAAGGCGGGTGGCTCCGGCCGCCTCGTCTTCGTGACGGTGCAGCACGCCGTGGTGGGCCCGCGCGGCCCGGTGCTGGAGGAGGAGCAGGACATTGTCTATCGCGGGACGGAGGGCGCCGCCGTGCGCGCCGCCCCGGCCGCGCCGGCCTGGCCCGACGCGGCGGAGGCCTCCCTGGTCCCCGATCCCGTGATGCTGTTCCGCTATTCCGCCCTGACCGGGAACGGGCACCGCATCCACTACGACCACCCCTATGTCACGGGGGAGGAGGGGTATCCCGGCCTCGTCGTCCACGGACCGCTCCAGGCGACGCTGCTCGCGCGGCACGCGCTCGACATCGCGGGCGCCGGGGAGCGCCTCGCCCGCTTCGCCTATCGCGGGCGGCGCCCCTGCTTCGACGGGCGCCGGCTCGCCCTTCTTGGCCGGCGCGACGGGTCGGCGCTGCGGCTGGAGACGCGGGACGAGGATGGGGCCACCTGCCAGGAGGCCGAAGCGGGTTTTGTCTGAGTCCCCGGCGTCGGGCGCCCGGCCGGACGAGGCGCTCCGCGGCGTCGGCCTGATCGCCCTCGGATTCCTGGTGATCACCTTCTCGGACGCGGCGGTGAAGTGGGTTCTGCCGGAGATCGGCGTCGCGATGGCGATGATCTGCCGCGGGACCCTGGGCGCGGTGGCGGTCTATATGCTGTCCGGCATGGCGCGGATGCGGGCGGTGAACCGACGTCTCATGCTCTCGCGCTGCGGGCTGCACTGCGTGGTGACGGTGGCCTACTACCTCGCCTGGTTCGGCGGACTTCCCTTGGGGGACAGCTACGCCATCGCGGCCTTCGCGCCGCTGGCGATGACGGTGCTGGCCATCCCGATGCTGGGTGAGGCGGTGGGCTGGAGGCGCTGGGCGAGCACCGGGGGCGGCTTTCTCGGCGTGCTGATCATGGTGCGGCCGGGCGGAGACCTCTGGCGCTGGGAGGCGGCGGTGCTCTTCGTCGCGGTGATCATGATGGCAGTGACGCGGATCTGGACGCGCGTGCTGGCGCGGACCGACCGGCCGGCGACGATCGCCTTCTGGCTCATGGTGGCCCATGTGCCCGTGGGGATCGCGCTGCTGCCGGTCTTCCCGCCGCCGATCGCGACGCAGGGGACCTGGCCCTCCGTCTCCGTGCTCATCGCGATCCCCGTGCTCGGCCTCGGCAATGGGTTGGCGCATCTTCTCTTCGCCCGAGCCTTCGCGCTGGCCCCGGTCGGGCTGCTGGCCCCTTTCGAGTACCTGCCGCTGCTGACCGGCACGCTGCTCGGGATCCTCGTCTGGGGGGACGTGCCGGCCTGGACCACGGCGGCGGGGGCGGCGGTGATCGTCGCGGCGGGACTGTACAACCTGCACCGCGCGCGGGTGCGGGCGCGCGAGGCGGTGGCCTGATGCCGCTGCGGCACGACCTCCGGCGCGGGGCGCTGCTCATGCTGGCGGCCACCGCCAGCTTCGGGGTGATGAGCGTGCTCGTGAAGCTGCTGCTCGCCCGCTACCCGTTCACCGAGCTGATGTTCTTCCGCAATGCGGGCGCCCTGCCGATCGTGCTGCTGGCGGGCTGGCGGAGCGGACGGCTCTTCACCACGCGCCGGATCGGCAGCCATGCCGGGCGGGCGCTCGCCGGGATGATGGGGCAGGGGACCGGCTTCTTCGCGCTCACGATGCTGCCTCTCGCGGACCAGATCGCCCTGAACTACACGCAGCCACTCTTCGTCATCCTCCTCGCCATCCCCTTCCTGGGGGAACGGCCAGGCCCGGTGCGCTGGGCGGCGGTCGTGCTCGGCTTCGTCGGCGTGCTGGTCGTGGCCTTCGGGCAGGGCGGCATCGGGGGCGGCGCCGCGCTCGGCTATGCGGTGGCCGCGGCGGGCGGCTTCTTCTCCGCGCTCTCGACGATGCTGGTGCGCCAGCTCTCGGCGACCGAGTCCACCACGACGATCGTCATGTGGCAGTCCCTGCTGATGGCCGCGATGGCCGGACTGCTCCTGCCCTTCGGCTGGGTGACGCCGAGCTTCGTGGACCTGCTCCTGCTCATCACGGTCGGGCTGATCGGCGGCGTCTCGCAGGTCATGCTGACGGAGTCCTATGCCAGCGCGCAGGTCTCCGCCCTCGGGCCGTACAGCTACACGGGGCTGATCTGGGGCGCGCTGTTCGGCTGGATCATCTGGGGCGATGCGCCGGGCTTCGGCATGCTGATCGGCGCCGCCCTCATCATCGCGGCCGGGCTGCTGGTGCTGCGCGGCGAATTCGGACGGAGCAAATCGTGACCATCCCCTTCCGCCGCGACGATCCGCTTCCCGTGGGGGAGGTCCAGGCGATCGCCCCGGGCATCCGGCGCCTCCTGTGCGGCAATCCCGGTCCCTTCACCTTCCGCGGGACGAACACCTATCTCATCGGGCGGGGCGAGGTGGCGGTCCTGGACCCCGGACCGGTGGACGCGGACCACCTCGCCGCGATCCTGCGGGCGACGGCGGGGGAGCGGATCACGCGGATCGTCATCTCCCACACGCACCGGGACCATTCCGCGGGCGCGGCGCCGCTGAAGGCGGAGACCGGGGCCGAGACCTTCGGGTTCGGCCCGCATGTCACGCCGCCCGAGGCGGGCGGAGAGGGGGGCGACCACGGCTTCATCCCCGATCACCGCCTGGCTGACGGCGCCCTGCTGGAGGGCCGGGATTGGCGCCTGACCGCCCTGCACACGCCCGGCCACTGCGCGAATCACCTCTGCTTCGCGCATGAGGGAGAGGGCGCGCCGGCCGGCATCCTGTTCAGCGCAGACCATGTCATGTCCTGGTCCACCAGCGTCGTCTCCCCGCCGGACGGGGACATGGCGGACTACATGCGCTCCCTGGCGCGCGTCGCGGCCCGTGACGATTCGTGGCTGCTGCCGGGGCACGGACCGCCTCTGGACGACCCCGCGCCTTTCCTCACGGCGCTGGCGGCGCACCGCCGGGAACGAGAGGCGAAGGTGCTGGACGCGCTGCGCGCCGCGACGCGCTCGGGCGGAACGGCCGCGGCGGCCGCGCTCGTATCTCCGGTCTACGGCCCCGATCTGGACCCGCGGCTGGCGCCGGCCGCGGCGCGCAGCCTGCTCGCGCATCTCGTGAAGCTCGCGGCGGAGGGGGCAGCCGAGTCCGAGGCGGACGGCCGCTACCGCGCGCGTTGAGAGGCCTGTGGGCCTGAGGCCTCCGACAAGGACGCCCTAGCCGCCGTTTCGCCAGCGGACGGGGACAGCCAGCTCCTGCGCGCGGCCACGGCGGCCCTCTAGTTGCAGCATGAGCGTCCAGCTCCGGGTGCCGGTGTCGTAGCTCGGCGGGTCCTCCGCCCGAGCGCCGCAACGCCGGGCGTGCCCGACGAGGACGGCGACGTGGCTCCACATGTCGTGGCCAGCCGGAACGTCCGCCTGATGCTCGACGCTGTCCAGGACGTACCAGACGGTCTGTCCACGCGCGCCGCCGGTCTGGGAGGCGCCGTCGAAGCCGCTCAGGCCTTGGCTCGTCGGGATGTTGGCCGGGCCAGAAACTCGACTGCGGCGCATGATCGCAAACATGGTTCCTCCAACCAGCTCGCTGGGTTGTCTAAAAATGACGCAAATTCGTCCAAAATGAAAGAGGAAAGTTAACGAAAGGTTGTAGAGAGCGTCGGGCGGCTGGACGCGTAAACGGGCGCGCATGCGTGCGGGAACAAATAGAGAACATCTCGCCTTCGAGGGTTGTTCAAATCCATCAAACCGGGCTGGATGAACACGGGAAGCCGGATCCTTCCCGATCCAGCCAGGGGCGCTCAGGCCGGTGTGGCTGGCCTGTTCAGGTTCGAACCCCTGCGAGAGGACGCTGGCGAGAACCTCCCCGGCTCACCTGCTGGCCGCCCTGCCCTGAAGGCGCGGGCGGCCACCCCGGCGTCAGTTCTTCTCGACGTTCCAGAAGAGCATGACCGGTGCATCGAGCACGGCCGAGATGTTCGCGCGCCGCGCGTAGGGCTGGTCGTACTGGCCGAGCACGCGATAGGGCTGCATCTCCGCGAGGCGCCGATGCAGTGCCTCGGTCGCCGCGCGGCGGGCGGCGTCGTCCGGTGCGTCCACGACGGCGGCGCGCAGTCGCTCGGCCTGCTCGTCGCAGGGCCAGCCGGACCAGGCGCGGTCGCACGCCATGTTCGTGCCGATGTTGGTGATCGGTGACTGCATCGTCGCGCCGGAGGCGGTGGTGACGAAGAGGTTCCAGCCCCCTTCCGACACCGGGCCGCGATTCTGCTGGCGGGTCGTCACCGTGCCCCAGTCGGCGATCTGCAGGTCGATGTTGAACCCGACCCGGCGCAGGTTGGCCGCCGCGACCTCGGCCATGCGGCCGATCGGCGCGATGTCCATCGAGGTGGAGAGCACCAGCCGCTCCCCGCGGTAGCCGCTCTCGGCGAGGAGGCGGCGCGCGGTCTCGAGGTTCGGCGTGGCGTAGGGCTCGCTGCCGACCTCCGTGCCGTTCGGCGAGCCGCAGATGTAGTAGGAGCCGCAGCGGCGCCACCAGCGCTCCTCCCCGAAGCCGGCAGCCATGAAATCGCCCTGGTCGGTCGCGTAGGCAAGGGCGAGGCGGGCGCGCGGGTCGTTGAAGGGCGGGAAGAGGTGGTTCGGACGCAGCATCGCCTGGTTGGACAGGCCGGTGTAGCGCTCCACCCGGATGTCGCGCGAGCGGGAGATGGTCGGGACGAGGTCCTGCGCCGGCTGCTCCCAGATGTCGATCTCGCCAGTCTGGAGGGCTGCGGCGGCCGTCGCGGGGTCGGGCATGATGTGCCACTCCACGCGGTCCACCCGCACCTGCCGGCCGCCGGCGAGGCCGCTGGCGGGCTCCGTGCGCGGCACGTAGTCGGTGTTGCGGTCGTAGACGATGCGCGCGCCGGTCCGCCATTCCCCGCGGTTGAAGCGGAAGGGGCCGGAGCCGATCGTCTCGGTCACCGGGCGGAAGGCATCGGTGCGCGCCTCCTGCTCCCGCATGATGATCGGGATCATCCCGACGGCGGAGCCGAGGGCGAAGGGGACGAAGGAGGCGGGGCGGTTCAGGCGAAGCGCAATGGTCCGGTCATCCACCGCGTCCACGGAGGTGACGTACTCCTTCAGCTTCCCGCCCACCGTGTCCCGAGTCATCCAGCGGTTGAGGGAGGCGACGACGTCGCGTGAGGTCACGGGCTGGCCGTCATGGAATCGCACCCCGTTCCGCAGGGTGATGGTGTGGGTCAGCCCGTCCGCCGAGACCTCGTGCCGCCCGGCCATCTGCGGCTGCGGGTTGAGCGAGGAATCCCAGGCGAAGAGGGATTCGTAGATCATCAGCCCGTGCATGCGGGTGATGACGATGGAGGCGGAGACCGGGTCGAGCGTGCGCAGGTCCGCGTGCGGCGCGACGCGCAGCACGCGGTTCGGGGCGGGCTGCGCCATCGCCGGTGTCGAGGCCAGAAGGCCCGCGAGAGCGGTGCAGGCAAGCGCGATCCGGCGCAACGTCATCATCCCAGGCCCCTCTGTTCCGAGGGGCGGGAGTGCAGCACGGCGCGTGCCAGGCGGGAAGCGAGCGCCGGCCGATCCACGCCCTGCGTTCAGGCGGGCAGGTCGAGCACGGCTTTCGCGAAGGCCCCTGGCGCCTCCTGCGGCACGTTGTGGCCGGTGTGGGGGATCACGCGGCGGTCATAGGCGCCGGCGAAGTGCTTGTCGTGGGCCGCGGAGGCGGCCACGGGCCCGACCCCGTCGGTGTCACCGTGCAGGACCACCGTTGGCACGGCGATGCGGGGTTGGCCGGCAAGGGCTTCCTCGATCGACTCCAGCGCCGGGTCGCCCGGCGCGTAGCCGTAGCGGTGGCGGTAGGACTGGATCACCACGTCGACATGGTCCGGGTTGTCGAAGGCGGTTGCGCTGGCGGCGAAGGTGGCGTCGTCGAAGGACCAGTCCGGCGACCAGAGGCGCCAGAGGAGCCTTGCGATGCCGATGCGGTTGGCGGTGAGCCCGGCCCGGCCGCGCTCGGTGTGGAAATAGTACTGGTACCAGTGGCGGTGTTCCTGCTCGGGCTCGGCCGGCACCGCCGCGGCGGCGATGTCCTGGATGTTGTAGCCGGTGCAGGACACGAGGCCCGCGGCCCGTTCCGGCCAGAGCGCCGCCACGATGCAGGCCGCGCGACCGCCCCAGTCGTAACCGCCGAGCACGGCGCGCGGGATGGCCAGCGCGTCCAGGATGTCCAGCAGGTCCTTCCCCAGCGCTGCCTGCTGGCCGGAGCGGGGCGTGGCGGGGTCAAGGAAGCGGGTGGGGCCGTAGCCACGGAGATAGGGCACGAGGCAGCGGCGCCCCGCGGCGGCGAGGACCGGGACCACCTCGTCATAGGAGCGGGGCGAGTAGGGATAACCGTGCAGCAGGACGACCGGTAGGCCATCGGCCGGCCCGGTTTCCTCGTAGGCGATCTCCAGCACGGGTGTCCGCAGGGTGCGGAGTTCGGGCACGGCGAGTTCCTAAGCCCGCTCGAAGGTCAGGACGCGGGAGCGATGCGCGACCAGGCGCAGCGTGTCGTCCGGCTGGCGCCAGAGAAGCGGGCGCGAGCCCCAGGGGCCGTGCTGGCGCTGACCGATCGCGCGGCCGCCGGGGAGCGGAAGCAGCGTGGAGACGTCCCGCGGGAAAATGCCCGGGAACTCCGCGACACCGGGCGCGCGGACCTCCAAGGAGACGCCGAACGCCCTGTTGTGCCAGCCTCCGACCAGCGCCGGATCGAGGGCCGTGTCCTTTGGGACGGGAAGCAGGCGGTGGCGGACGCCGCCGACTATCCCCTCGAGCGCGCCGTCGGCCGTCGGCCGCAGCGAGGCTTCGAGGTAGGCGGGCAGGGTGCGGGCGCCACCATCCTCTGCGGCGTAGAGCCGGTCGGTCACGCCCATGAAGGTGATCGTCTCGCCCTCCACCTCGGCCCAGGCCTCGCTGTCGGCCGAAGCGTAGAGGCCAGGCGGAAGGGAGGCCGGCCGGGGCAGGGAGCGTCCGGTCAGGGCCGCCATGACCCGCAGCGCGAGGGGGAGGGCGTCCGTCTCCTCCTGGTTGGAGATCAGGGCCACGCCGCAGCCGAGAGCCGGTGCCATGAGGATATGTGTCTTGTTCCCGGGCAGCGATCCGCCGTGGCCCGCCAGGAACAGGTCTCCGAGCATGAGGGTGGAGAGGCCGAGGCGGTAGAAGCTCGGCGTCCCGTTCTCGAAGAGGCGTAGCGCCGAGAGGCGGGCGAGCATCCCGTCCATCGGGCCGCGCCCGCCCAGCAGCGCGGCCCCCCAGCGCGCGAGGTCGGTGGCGCTGCCCGCCAGCCCGCCGGACGGGGAATAGTTCAGCCCGTACCGCCCGCGCCGCCAGCCGCCCGCGTGCCGCCAGTAGGGCGTGGCGAGCTTCGGGACGACCGCCGTCTCGTCGACGGGGAAGGCGACCGCGTCGAGGCCGAGCGGCGAAAGGACGAGCCGGCGCAGCGCGGCCTCGTAATTCGGATCGGAGCGGTGCGACCTCTTCGCCGCGCGTGGCTTGGCGGGGTCGTCAAAGGCGTCGGGCGCTGGTGTGCCGAAAATCGCCTCGGTGAGGCGCCAGCCAGTGTTGGAATAGGCCATCTCCCGCCCGGGCGGGCCACCGGTCCCGGGCAGCCGCTTGATGAGGGAGAAGAGCTGCGCCGGGCTGAGGCTGGTCGTGTAGGGAACCCCGAGCAGGACAAGGGTTTCCATCAGGTCGGGAATGGCCCCCGTCATGTCCAAGGCGCGGCCGAGCGGGACGGCGGCAATCGCGTCCGGAAGGTCCGCCACGAGCTTCCCGAGTGGCGTCTCGAGATCGAAGCCGGACAGCAGCAGGGTGGCCGCGGCGAACTGCTTGCTAATGGAGGCCCAGCGGCTGGGCGTGTCGGGGGTGAAGGAGACGCCGTGCTCGATGCTGGCCAGGCCGCCCGATGCGGCGCCGCGTGGGCCATCGCCGTCGAACAGGACGATGGCCCCGCCTGGGCCGCCGGCGTCGGTCCAGGCGCGGGCGATGGCGGCCGCCTCGGCGGTGCCGGCGGAGAAATCGGGTGCGGTCATGGGCGCATCCTGGCCCGGTTTTCCTTGACGGGGCAGGGGAGGGGGGGTATGCGCCCGCCTCCCGGGACCTGTCCCGCCCGCCGGTCGGCCGCCCCCTGAGGGTGCCGGCTCCGCCGCTCCGCGAAGACTCGCGCAGCGGCGCGATCGGTCATGGGCCGGTCCCAAAGAAGTATAGGTCCCGCCCGCCCCGATGTTCGAGGCCCTCTCCACCCGCCTGAACGGCGTCTTCGACAAGCTCCGCCGCCGCGGTGCCCTGTCCGAGGCCGACGTGACCGAGGCCCTGCGCGAGGTGCGCGTCGCGCTGCTGGAGGCGGACGTCGCCCTGCCGGTGGCCCGCGACCTGATCGCGAAGGTGCGGGAGCGCGCGGTGGGCGCGGAGGTGATCCGCAGCGTCTCCCCGGCGCAGCAGGTCATCAAGATCGTCAACGACGCACTCGTTGAGGCGCTGGGCGGCGGTGCCGATGCCGTGCAGCCGGGCCTGGACCTGAACGCGCCGGCGCCGGTACCGATCCTGATGGTCGGGCTCCAGGGCTCGGGCAAGACGACCACCTCCGGCAAGATCGCGCTGCGGCTGCGGAGCCGCGACAAGAAGAAGGTGCTTCTCGCCTCGCTGGACGTGGCGCGCCCGGCCGCGCAGCTGCAGCTGGAGACGCTGGCGAAGCAGGCCGGCGTGACCAGCCTGCCGATCGTGCCGGGGCAGGGGCCGCTGGAGATCGCCGCCTGTGCCATGGACACGGCGCGGCGCGAGCTGTTCGACGTGGTGATCCTCGACACCGCCGGGCGCCTTTCGATCGACGACGCGCTGATGGAGGAGGTCGCGGCAGTGAAGGCCGCGACGCGCCCGCATCAGACGCTGCTCGTCGTGGATGCCATGACCGGCCAGGACGCGGTGAACACCGCGCGGAACTTCCAGGACCGCGTCGGCGTGAACGGCATCGTCATGACCCGCGTGGACGGCGATGCGAGGGGTGGCGCGGCTCTGTCCATGCGCGCCGTCACCGGCGCCCCGATCCGCCTGCTGGGCGCGGGCGAGAAGCTGGACGCGCTGGAGGATTTCCACCCCGACCGCGTGGCGTCCCGCATCCTCGGCATGGGGGACATCGTCTCCCTGGTGGAGCGGGCCGCCGAGACGATCGATCAGGCCGAGGCCGCGAAGCTTGCGGCGAAGATGCAGAAGGGCACCTTCGACCTGGAGGACTTCGCATCCCAGCTGAAGCAGGTCGGGAAGATGGGGAACCTGTCCGGCATCCTCGGGATGCTGCCCGGCATCGGCAAGATGAAGGCGCAGATCGAGGGCGCGAAGCTCGACGACAAGCTCATCGGGCGCCAGGCGGCGATCATCTCCTCCATGACGATGAAGGAGCGGCGGAACCCGGACATCATCAAGGCGTCGCGGAAGAAGCGCATCGCCTCCGGGGCCGGCGTGACCGTGCAGGACGTGAACCGCCTGCTGAAGCAGTTCGACGACATGTCCGCGATGATGAAGCGGATGAGCAAGCTCGGCCAGAAGGGGCTGATGCGGGGTGGGCTCGGCGCCCTCCTGCCCGGCGCCGGCGGCCGTCGGCCTTTTTAACCAGACTGAGAGCGAAGAGGACTTCCTGATGGGCCTTAAGATCCGCCTTGCCCGCGCCGGTGCGAAGAAGCGCCCCTACTACCACATCGTGGTGGCGGACAGCCGCTCCCCGCGCGATGGCCGCTTCATCGAGCGGCTCGGCTCCTACAACCCGATGCTGCCGGCCGACCACGCCGAGCGCGTGCGCCTGTTCAACGAGCGCATCCAGCACTGGGTGAGCCAGGGCGCCGTGGCGACCGACCGCGTGGCGAAGTTCCTCGGCAAGGCCGGCCTCGCGCCGATGCCGGTGTTCCCGGAGCAGCCGAAGCAGTCCGCGCCGAAGAAGAAGGCGCAGGAGCGCGCCGCCGCGGCCGCCGCCGCGGCCGGCTGATCCGTCAGGAGCCATCGCGCACCGCGCCATGTCCGCACCGCGTCGCATCCTGGTCGGCGAGTTCGGCCGCCCGCACGGGGTGAGGGGGCTGATCCATGTCCGCTCCCACACCGCCGAGCCGGCGGCGATCGCCGGCTATGGCCCGCTCCTCGACGAGGGCGGGACGCGGCACTTCGTGCTGCAATGGCTGGCGGATGGGCTGGTCAGGGTGGAGGGGGTGACGGACCGCGACGCCGCCGCGCGGCTGACCGGCACGAAGCTCTATGTCGAGCGCGACAGCCTGCCGGCGACCGAGGAGGACGAGTTCTACCTGACCGACCTCATCGGTCTGCGGGCGGTGGCGGAGGACGGCGCCGATCTCGGCACTGTCTCGGCGGTGGAGGATTTCGGGGCGGGCAGCGTGCTGACGCTGCGCGACGGGGCCGGGCGCGAGACGCTGATCCCCTTCACCCGCGCCGTCGTGCCGGTGGTGGACGTCGCGGGTGGGCGGATCACCGTCGTGCCGCCGGATTCCATCGAGGTGCCGCCGCAACCCGGCGAGGCGGAGGCGTCGTCCGATCCGCTGCCGCGCCGCGCGCCCCTGCGCCGCCGGAGCGGCGGAAGGGACGCGGCATGAGCTGGCGCGCGACGGTTCTGACCCTCTTCCCCGAGATGTTCCCAGGCCCGCTCGGCGGGTCCCTGGCTGGCCGTGGCCTGGAGCGTGGGCTGTGGTCGCTGGAGGCCCGGAACATTCGGGACGCCGCGACGGACCGGCACCGCACCGTGGACGACACGCCCTTCGGCGGCGGCGCCGGGATGGTGATGCGTCCGGACGTGGTGGACGCCGCCGTGGCCGCCGCCATGCCGGAGGGGGACACCCGCCCGCTGGTCTTCCTGACCCCGCGCGGCACCCCGCTCCGGCAGTCGCTGGTGCGGGATCTGGTGGCCGGCCCCGGCGTCGTTCTGCTCTGCGGCCGCTATGAGGGCGTGGACCAACGCGTGGTCGAGGCGCGCGGCATGATCGAGGTCTCGGTCGGGGATTATGTGCTGTCCGGCGGGGAGTTGGCGGCCATGGTGCTGTTGGATTCCTGCGTGCGCCTCATCCCCGGCGTCATGGGCGCCAGCGAGTCGGCGGAGGAGGAGAGCTTCTCGGACGGCTTGCTCGAATACCCGCACTACACCCGGCCGGCCGACTGGCGCGGCCTTCGCGTGCCGGAGGTCCTCCTCTCCGGCCATCACGGCCAGGTCGCGGCCTGGCGACGCGCGCAGGCCGAGGCCGTGACGCGCGCCCGCCGGCCCGATCTGCTGTCCCCCCAATTGCACGGCGCGGCGCAGCCCGCCTAAACGATCTGAACGAAGGGAATACGACGATGAACCTCCTGCAGCAGTTCGAGCACGACCAGATGACCCGGCTCGCCGCCGCCCGCGCGGTGCCGGACTTCGCCGCCGGCGACACGGTGCGCGTGATGGTGAAGGTGCAGGAAGGCGAGCGCATCCGCACCCAGGCCTATGAGGGCGTGGTGATCGCCCGCTCCAACCGCGGCCTGAACAGCAACTTCACCGTCCGCAAGCTCTCCTACGGCGAGGGCGTGGAGCGCGTCTTCCCGCTCTACTCCCCGAACGTGGCCGACATTCAGGTGATGCGCCGCGGCAAGGTGCGCCGCGCGAAGCTGTACTACCTGCGTGGCCGCACGGGTAAGTCCGCGCGCATCCAGGAGAAGGCGGCGATCCGCGGCAAGGGTGGCGCCTCCGCGGTGGCCGAGAGCCCGGTCGCGGCCGGCGAGCAGCTGAACGAACAGCAGGCGTGATCCCGCCGGTGGCCCGCGCGATCAGCGGGCCACCCATCGGCGGGCTGTAGAGGGGAAAGCAACATGTCGGCCACGAAGCCGCGCACCTTGTTCGACAAGATCTGGGACGCCCACGTCGTGGAGACCCTCCCGGACGGCACCGCGCTCCTCTACATCGACCGGCACCTCGTGCATGAGGTGACCTCCCCTCAGGCCTTCGAGGGGCTGCGCAACGCCGGGCGCAAGGTTCACCGGCTGGACGGCACCATCGCGGTGACCGACCACAACGTGCCCACCGACAGCACCCGCTTCACCGGCATCCAGGAGCCGGAGAGCGCGCTGCAGGTCGCGACGCTGGAGCGGAACGTCGCCGAGTTCGGGGTGAACTACATCCCGCTGAACGACAAGCGTCAGGGCATCGTCCATATCATCGGGCCGGAACTGGGCGTCTCGCTGCCCGGCATGACCATCGTCTGCGGCGATAGCCACACCTCCACCCATGGCGCCATGGGCGCGCTAGCCTTCGGCATCGGCACGTCGGAGGTGGAGCACGTGCTCGCCACCCAGACCCTGCTGCAGAAGCCCGCGAAGAACATGCGGGTGACGGTGGACGGGAAGCTGGGCTTCGGCTGCACGGCGAAGGACATCGTGCTGGCCATCATCGGCAAGATCGGGACGGCCGGCGGCACGGGCCACGTCATCGAGTTCGCCGGCGAGGCGATCCGGGCGCTCGACATGGCCGGCCGCATGACGGTCTGCAACATGTCGATCGAGGGCGGCGCGCGCGCCGGCATGATCGCGCCGGATCAGACCACCTTCGACTACGTCCGCACGCGCCCGATGGCGCCGAAGGGCGAGGCGCTGGAGCGCGCCATCCAGTGGTGGAGCACCCTGCCGAGCGACCCCGGCGCGGTCTTCGACAAGGAGGTTCGGCTGGACGCCTCGGAGATCGTGCCGATGGTCTCCTGGGGCACCTCGCCCGAGGACGTGCTGCCGATCACCGGCGTGGTCCCGGACCCCGAGGCGGCCGAGGACGAGGCGCGGCGTGCCCAGCTCCGCCGCATGGTGCAGTACATGGGCCTGACGCCGGGCCAGCGCCTTCAGGACCTGAAGGTGGACGCGGTTTTCGTCGGCTCCTGCACCAACGGCCGTATCGAGGACATCCGCGCTGCTGCCGCCGTCGCCAAGGGCCGCCGCGTGGCCGAGGGCGTGCGGGCGATGATCGTCCCGGGCTCCGGCCTGGTGAAGGAGCAGGCCGAGCAGGAGGGGCTCGACCGCATCCTGAAGGAGGCGGGCTTCGAGTGGCGGGAGGCCGGGTGCTCCATGTGCCTCGGCATGAACCCGGACAAGCTGGAGCCGGGGCAGCGCTGCGCCTCCACCTCCAACCGCAACTTCGAGGGGCGGCAGGGCAAGGGCGGGCGCACGCACCTGCTGTCGCCGGCCATGGCGGCCGCGGCGGCGGTGACGGGCCGCCTGACGGATGTTCGGGAGATGTCGCGCGCCGAGGCGCAGGGAGAGATGGCATGACCCCCTTCACGACCCTGACCGGCATCGCCGCGCCGCTGCCGATGGCGAACGTGGACACGGACAAGATCATCCCGGCCCGCTTCCTCAAGACCATCGAGCGGAAGGGGCTGGGCAAGGCCGCCTTCGCCGACATGCGCTTCAACGACGATGGGTCGGAGAAGCCAGAGTTCGTTCTCAACCAGGAGCCTTACCGCCGCGCGGAAATCCTGATCGCGCACGAGAATTTCGGCTGCGGCAGCAGCCGGGAGCACGCACCCTGGGCGCTGGCCGATTTCGGCATCCGCTGCGTCATCGCGCCGGACTTCGCCGACATCTTCCACAACAACTCGTTCAAGAACGGGATGCTGCCCATCAAGCTGCCGCGGGAGATCTGCGACCAGCTGATGGATGACGCCCGGATGGGCGCGAATTCCCGCATCTCGGTGGACCTTGGGCGCCAGGTGGTGATCCGCCCGAACGGGGAGGAGATCCCCTTCCGGATCGACCCGCTGCGCCGGGAGCGCCTCCTCAAGGGCTTGGACGATATCGGGGAGACGATGCAACGTGCCCCCGTCATCCAGGGCTTCGAGGAGCGGCAGCGCGCCGCGCAGCCCTGGCTCTACGCCTGATCTGACCCTCACCGGACCCGGAGTTTCCCGCATGGCGTCGAACAAGAAGCTCCTGGTCCTTCCCGGTGACGGGATCGGGCCCGAGGTGATGCACGAGGTCCTTCGGGTCGTGGACTGGATGGACCGCCGCCGTCACGTTTCCTTCGACGTGGAGGAAGGGCTGGTCGGAGGCGCCGCCATCGAGGCCGAGGGGCATCCCTGCCCCGACCGGACGGTGGAGGCCGCGGCACGCGCCGATGCCGTGCTCTTCGGCTCGGTCGGCGGCCCGCGCTGGGACAAGCTTCCCTTCGACCGGCGGCCGGAGATCGGGATCCTGCGCCTGCGCAAGGAACTCGGCCTCTTCGCCAACCTTCGTCCCGCGCAGGTCTGGGCGCCGCTGGCGGAATCCTCGTCCCTCAAGCCCGATCTGGTCCGCGGCCTGGACCTGATGATCGTGCGGGAGAGCACGGGCGGCATCTACTTCGGCGAACCGCGCGGGATCGAGATCCTGCCGGACGGCACCCGTCGCGGCTTCGACACCGAGAGCTACACCGAGGAGGAGATCACCCGTGTCGCCCGGGTGGCCTTCGAGCTGGCGCGCAAGCGCACGAACCGCCTGACGAGCGTCGAGAAGGCGAATGTGATGCAGTCCGGCCGCTTCTGGCGGGAGGTGGTCACGGAGGTCGGTAAGCGCGAGTTCGCGGACGTCGAGCTCTCCCACATGTACGCCGACAACTGCGCCATGCAGCTCGCGTCCCGACCGAAGCAGTTCGACGTGATCCTGGCGAGCAACCTCTTCGGCGACGTGCTGTCGGACCTCGCGGCGGCGGTCACCGGCAGCCTGGGTATGCTGCCTTCGGCCACGCTCGGCGCGGCGGATTCCAGCGGTCGGCGCCACGCGCTCTACGAGCCGATCCACGGCTCCGCTCCGGACATCGCGGGGAAGGGCATCGCCAACCCCTGCGCCCAGATCCTCTCCTTTGCCATGCTCCTCCGCTGGTCCTTCGGGATGGAGGAGGAGGCGGCCATGGTCGAGACGGCGGTGGAGCGGGTCCTGGCCGGCGGCCTCCGCACCACTGACATCATGGTTCCCGGCGCTGCCCGCGTGGGCACGACAGTCATGGGCGAGGCCGTCATCCGGGAGCTGGACAAGATCGCCGCCTGAAGGGTTGCGCGGTCCGGCCCGGGGCGCTATCTCCCGCGCAAGCCGGCGCTCGTAGCTCAACTGGATAGAGCACTAGACTACGGATCTGGGGGTTAGGGGTTCGAATCCTCTCGAGCGCGCCACTAACCCCGGCCGGCTTGTTGTTGGTGAAGTAGCCTTGGCGATGCGCCCGTAGCTCAGCTGGATAGAGCACCAGACTACGAATCTGGGGGTCAGGAGTTCGAATCTCTTCGGGCGCGCCATCGCTTCAGTCCCATTTTGCCGGGCTTAGTTGTGCGGATTACCGGTAGCGGTTGTGTGCCCTTGGCGGCGCTGCCCGGATCGTGCTGCTCGGACCTGCATAGCGAAAGGCTCCTCGTGCTTTCGCTCGGCGAAGCACGTTGCGGACGCCCTCAAGCTTCATCGGCCAAGACGCGTCGCTCGGTCTCGGACAGCCTCTGCACAGCATCACCATGATCCACGCTGCCTTCAGGACGGCGACGATCGGCGCCACCAGCGCCTTGAACGGGACGCGAGGAAGAGGTCAGAGGCCGCGATTGATACTTCGTCGCATTCTCTTTTTCTCCTCCGCCCTGGCGTAGTAGAGTGGCAGTTAGCCATGGCGCCGGTCTCCAGAGGCTTGGAGTTGTGGTCAGGCCGAGCGGGATGACTGGACCCTCCCCCGCTCGGCCGCTTCGCCCGGATGCGTGCCGCCGGGCCGTGTGATTCGTCAGGGCAGGGTATTATGTCAGCGAACCAGGCCGGCGCAGGTGGGGCGGCGGGCGTTGGCGTCCGGCCCGGCCGGGTTGGGCCTAACGAGAGTGCCCCCGGTGCGCCCGGCGGCCCTACCCTTCGTGCAGGATTACTACGTTGCAAAGCACCGTCTCTACGAAACGATCCGAAGCCGCCATCTTCCCGTCTGATTGTCGCGACGGCTTTGATCCGCCGGAGCACCTGCTCATGCCCTTGATCGAGGACAGTCCGCCTCAAAGACGGGACGTTAATGACCCGTCGCACGGTCGGACTGGCCGATACCGGGAGCAGAAAGCCGCGCCCGGGTGAAATGCGCACTCCTGGACATTTTCGCCATGGCTGCGCTATTTTCTTGCCGGTGGAGACAATCACACCGCCGCAATGCCGCGCCGCGCGTGGGCTGTTGGGCTGGACCCAAGACGAGCTCGCGAAGACCGCGCGGATCGGTTTGAACACCCTCCGCAATTTCGAGACGGGGAAGTCCGTTCCGATGACGAACAACCTCGACGCAATCCGGCGCGCACTGGAAGCAGCGGGTGTGCTGTTCATCCCGGAGAACGGTGGAGGTGCCGGCCTGCGGTTCCGGGCGCCGACTGCGCCGAGAGAGGATTAGCGGCTAAGGTGTTTCCGACGATCTCCCATGCCCCACGCTCGCCCCTTGGAAGGTTCTGATCATGCCCAAGCCCAATTACAATTTTGAACGCCGGGAACGTGAGAAGGAAAAGGCTGCAAAAGCCGAGGCCAAGAAGCAGAAGCGTCTGGAGCGGAAGGAGGCGCCGCCGGAACGGGAGCCTAGCCTGGAGGAGTCCGGCACCGGAATCGATCCGGGCCAGAAGCCTTCCAGCGGATCATGACCGAACGGCCTCGGATGGTGGGCCTTCTGCGCGCCGGAAGCCGGCAGCGGCCTGGTGCGCGAGCAGGATGGAGCCGTTCGACGTGAGGCCGGTCAAAGACAGTCCGGCACAGGTCGTGCCGAGAAGCACGCCGAGGACGTTTCCTGACTCGAAGCAGCCGTTCTTCGGGGCGTCGATCGAGGGTGAGCCACTGGGCAGAGGCCGCGATCAGGTGTGGCAGGCGTGACCTAGCTCTGGCCACGCGAGCGGCGTCACCGCTGATCTCGGCCTGCCTCGCGTCGAAGGCCATGCGACGTGGGGTGACGGAGCAGGCGGGAAAGAACGGTTCCGTGCTGGGCCGGATGGTCGATGTCACCTCCGTCCGCGCCGCTCAGACTGCTTGGCATGGCGTAACGCCGCCTGGGCAGCGGAGCGGTATGGGTCGGGCTGACCCAGCCGGCGCCCGATCGCTCCACCCAGTCTCGCGCAAAGGATCAATGTTACGATCCAGGCCGCGGCCCCCGCCAATTCTGTCATTCCGTTGAACGGCCGGGCGGTCGGGACCTTCAGCGTCGATTGAAGATCAGGAACGAGCTTGATCGCGAGATGCACCGGCGTGCAGAGGTTATACCGAAGATAAAGAAGGATATCGGACGCCGAGACCTGTCCGTCTCCTGTGAAGTCCCACCCCGTCCCGGGCGTGATGCCATCGAGCTCCGCGCGGGACACATACAACGACGCCCCCCCGAGGACCCCGAAGAAGAGCCCGAACAGGATCACGGACCATTCCGAATCCTTCATGCTTTCCCCACGCGTGGCTCCGAGGCGCTGTGCCGACAAAGCCTCATCAGTTCAAGCCAGGGTGTGGGAACTCGAAGCTCCTCCGGCGTGGCCGGTGCACGATGGTGCAGCGCCAGCGTCATGAGCTGGTCGACGGCGTGGGGCGACATGGTGGCCGGCTTGGGACCGAGCGGCTGGCAGAGGTTGAACGCACGCGAGGTCGGCACGCCGGGTTCTACTGCGTCCAGTGATCCAACAGAATGAGCACGACCGCCATCAGAAGCGTGCCGAGGGTGAACACGACAGCGACGCGTCGGCGCACGCGAATCCCCTGCCAAACGGCTGAACCATCCCATGAAACGAGATCTGCGGGACATCCGCTACTCCCGTTCTAGAACCCCGCGGCGATGAGGCGGACAATCATCGTCATGACCAGCACGCCGCCTACCGCGACGGCGGTGATTTCAACCCACTCTGGCACCAAGCCTTGCTCCCAACGCCGCTCCTCGGCGCATCGTCCACCAAGGGTGGTGAACGCCATCGCGAATGCAACCTCTTCCGATCTGCGATCCTCGTTCAGGGCCTAGGCCCTGGCTGCCGCGGCGCATGCCCGCCGCTGCGCGTCCCTTTTCACGAGCTACCGAGTTGTATGAGCTCGGCCCGAAGTGAGATGTGTCTCCGCCTCAAACGAGAACAGCCAGCAGCGGCAACGGGCGGCGACCTTCGTGACAGCGGCGCTGAGGGGGGGAGCCTCACGGTTCCGCCCGCACTCGACTGGCATGCCGCGCGCTCACCGACCGAGGTGATCCGTATAAGCGGCCGTCGCCAATGTTATCATGACCAGTATTGATGCGGCCCAGATGAGCGAGCGCACGGCCCACCTCGTCATTGTTTGGAGGCAATAACGCCGCCGCGTCCCGTTCGCTGCCTTGTTGTCCTGGCGCCCCGAGATGGGCCGAGTCTGCGCGAGACATCCACAAGAACCTCATCCCGCACCTGATCCGGCGTGTGAGGTCGAGTGCTAGCTTCCCCAGTCGATGCCTCGGGCGGAGGGTGGCAGGCGGCCAGGCCACAGGCGCCAAGACCGGCAGCGACCCGAAGGGTGATGTACTCGATGGTCGCCGGAACGCTGCCGATCGGAAGACGGATCCGCCCGCTCCTCGTGCACACAAATAGGAGGGCTTCTGCCGCCCGCCGCGGCGAAATGGCGCCCCAAACCATGGCCGCGCACTGCCGAAGCCGCGACCGCCCACACCTAGCCCAGGATCACGATGAAGAGGGCAGAAGCGGTGAACAGAGCCGATCCGGCGGTCAATGTGATGAGCAGTCGGTCTGACATGGAAACCTCCGTGGGCCCCATCTTTCCCCTGCTCCCCTATGATCACCAGCCGTTCGGAAGCTATCACGACCATAGAAGACGCCACTCACCGGGTCGGGACGTCGTACCGAAGTGGCCGGTTCCGAGGTGCAAAGTGTGTCCTGGCGCTCTCACATTTCAACCCAGGGCCACGACGGACGGAAGAATGGCGCATGCGGGCGCTGCGCCGCGTTCTGCCGCCTAGCGAGCAGCCCGGCGTCGGCGCCGCCTGACCCTATCCTGGCTTGGTGCGCCGCAGCACGGCGCTTGCATTCTCGTGCGACCTCAGCCAAATTGTGCATCGCAGCAATACGGCTCGGCCGATTGCTGTTTCTTGGACGTTTCCTCCCTAAACTCGGCGGTGCCCCTGGGCACCGCCTTTCTTTTTACCAGCCCTGTCCCCCACAAACTTGGCATCGCCCAGCGCGATTTCCGGCGCGGCACGAGGGTGCCCGGACGGCCCAGTCAGGGCTAATATCCTGCTGGAGGGGCGACCGAAGGATCACCGAAGGAGTGCTGGCGCAGCCGATGGTCAGGACGGGGCGGATGCGGGCGTCAACTCGAACGGATTCCGGCACCGAAGTGGACGCGGGCGTGGTCGGGGCTTGGACGACATTCCGTGCCGAACTTGGCAAGCTTGGTGGTAGATCGGTTTGCGTCCGGTTCGGCTGGGCGACGACGAGAGGGAACCGCCGTAAACCCTGTGACCGACAAGGCTCGGGGAGCCGTCCGGTCGGATGGTCCGGATGCGGACCAGGAGAAAGCGGTCCGCGAGATGGCGGCGAGCTGCGTCCAGCGTGCCGGAGCGAGCCGCTTGACCGACGCTGAAACAGGCACGCCGGACCCTGGCGCCATGGATAAGGCCATTAGGCCGGCCCCACCGACGGACCCGGCCCAGCATTCCCGCAGTCCGTGGACGCCGGTCGCGAACACCTACGAGCTGCTCATCCGGGCCGTGGTGGACTACGCCATCTACATGCTCGACCCCCAGGGCCGGGTGGTGAGCTGGAATCCCGGGGCCGAGCAGATCAAGGGCTACGCCGCCCAGGAGATCATCGGCGAGCACTTCTCCCGCTTCTACACCGAGGAGGACCGCGCCGCAGGCGTGCCCGGCGAGGCCTTGCGGGCGGCCGCCGAAACGGGTCGTTTCGCGGCGGAGGCTTGGCGGCAGCGCAAGGACGGTACCCGCTTCTGGGCCATGGTGGTGATCGACCGGATCACGCAGGACGGGCAGCTCATCGGCTTCGCGAAGATCACCCGGGACCTCACGGAACGACGTAGAGCGCAGCTCGCGGCGCTGGAGAGCGAGCGCCAGTTCCGCCTGCTCGTCCAGGGCGTGACTGACTACGCGATCTACATGCTCAGCCCGGAGGGCCGGGTGAGCAGCTGGAACGCGGGCGCCGAGCGCATCAAGGGCTACGCGGCCGCGGAGATCATCGGCGAGCATTTCTCCCGATTCTATATCCCGGAGGACCGGGCGTCCGGCCTTCCCGGCCGCGCGCTGGAGGCGGCCCGGCGCGACGGGCATTACGAGGCGGAGGGCTGGCGCATCCGCAAGGATGGCACGCGCCTCTGGGCCGGCGTCGTGATTGATTCGATCTACGACGACGGTGTGCTGATCGGCTTCGCCAAGATCACCCGCGACCTGACCGAGCGCCGCGAGGTGCAACTGGAACTGGAGCAGTCGCGCGAGCAGCTCTTCCAGTCGCAGAAGATGGAGGCGGTGGGCCATCTGACCGGCGGCCTGGCGCACGACTTCAACAACCTGCTCACCGGCATCACCGGCAGCCTGGAGCTGATGCGGACGCGCCTCGGGCAGGGCCGGACGAACGAGCTCGGCCGCTACATCGACGCGGCGAGGGGTGCCGCCGACCGGGCGGCCGCCCTGACGCACCGCATGCTCGCCTTCGCGCGCCGGCAGACGCTCGATCCCAAGCCGACCGATCCGAACCGGCTGGTGGCGGGAATGATGGCCCTCGTGGAGAACACCGTCGGGCCGCAGATCGCGGTGGAGGTGCGAACGGCGCCGGACCTCTGGCCGACCCGCTGCGACCCGAACCAGCTCGAGAACGCCCTGCTCAACCTCTGCATCAACGCGCGCGATGCGATGCCGCATGGCGGGCGGCTGACGATCACGACCGCCAACGCCGCTGTAGATCCGCGCCAGGGGCGGGCGCAGGGCGTGGAGCCTGGCGAATACGTCTCCATCAGCGTCGCGGACAGCGGCGTCGGCATGACGCCGGAGGTTGCGGCGCGTGCCTTCGATCCCTTCTTCACCACCAAGCCCACCGGGCTCGGGACGGGGCTTGGGCTGTCGATGATCTACGGATTCGCCCGCCAGTCCGGCGGCCACGCCCGGATCGAGACGGAGCCCGGCCGCGGCACAGCCGTCCAACTTCTTCTGCCCCGCTACCACGGCGCCACGGAGGCCGAGGAAGGGTCCACGGCCAGCGCGGCGCCGGCCCGCGCGGGGGACGGCGAAACGGTGCTGGTGGTGGACGACGAGCCCACGGTGCGGATGCTGGTGACCGAGGTCTTGCAGGAGCTGGACTACGCTGCCCGGGAGGCGGCGGACGGCGCCTCAGGGTTGCGGGTGCTGCAGTCCGACGCGCGGGTGGACCTGCTCATCACGGATGTCGGCCTGCCCGGCGGGATGAACGGGCGCCAGCTGGCCGACGCCGCGCGTCAGCTCCGCCCGGGGCTGAAAATCCTCTTCATCACCGGCTATGCCGAGAACGCCGTCATCGGCAGCGGCCAGCTCGAGCCAGGGATGCACCTGCTGACGAAGCCCTTCGCCATGGAAAGCCTCGCCGGCCGCATCCGGGCGATCATCGAGGCCGACTGATCACAGCCCCCGCTCGGCGCGCGTCGCGGCGAGGTCGTCCTCCACGAAGGCGCGGACCACCGCCTCCAGCCCCTCCTGCTCAGGGAAGCCGAGGCGCCGGGCGCGCTCCGCCGTGAAGGCGGCGGGCCAACCGGAGACGATGGCCTCGATCGCCGGATCGGGCGTGCGGCGGACGCGCGATGCGGCTTCCTCACCGCCGACCGCGCGCAGCGCCGCCAGCATCTTACCCACCGTGGCGCGCAGGCCGGGCGGATTGATGCCGCGGTCCAGGCCGAGCGGCCCCGTGTCCATCGTCGCCGCGTGCAGGAACCACTCCACCGCTTGGCGCGGCGAGCAGACCCAGACCCCGAAGTCGTCGCCGACGGGAAGGTCGGTCTCCAGCCCCAGCAACGGCTCCCGTAGGATGGCGGAGAAGAAGGACGAAGCCGCCTTGTTCGGCCGCCCCGGCCGCACGATCACCGTGGGCAGGCGGATGTTCACCGCATCCAGGAACCTCTTCCGGCTGGCATCGGACAGCAGGAGCTCCCCCATCGCCTTCTGCGCGCCGTAGGAGTTCGCCGGCACCTGCCGCGCGTCATCGGGCAGCACCGCCGCCTGCCCGCCGGAGAAGGAAGCGACGGAGGAGGTGAAGACCACCCGCGGCGGCCGGGACAGGCCGATGCATCGCTCCACCAGGTTGCGCGTGCCGTCCAGATTGACCCGCATTCCCAGCGCGAAGTCCGCTTCCGCCGCTGCGCTGACCACGGCGGCCAGATGGAACACCACGTCCGTGCCCTCGGGTATTGCGTTCTCCAGCGCGGCCGGCGCCGCGATGTCGCCGGCGAGGCAGCGGACAGGGAAGGGGGCCCCGTCCGGCGCGGCAGGGGCGTTCAGGTCGAACAGGGTCAGGCCCGACACCGCGCGGCCGCCGAGCGCCCCGTCCCGCGCCAGTCGCGCCGCCAGCTTGCGGCCGAGAAAGCCGCCCCCGCCCAGGATGGTCACGTGCATGCCTGTCCGCTCCTCCGGGCCGGGGTCGCCGTGAGCGCGCCGGCCATCGACTTCGGTCCACAGATTGCCGCGCCCGCCGCCCCGTGGCCATGTGCCGGCCATGGCCACGGCGCATCCCTTCCGTCTCGTCCGCAACCCGCGCCACGGCACGCCGGGCGTGGTCGTCCTGCCGGAGGGAGGCTGGCGCCGCGCCCGGGACGCGATCACCGCCTGGCCGGGCTACGCGCCCACGCCGCTTGTGCCCCTGCCGGATCTCGCCGCGGCGCTCGGCCTCGCCGCCCTGCACTACAAGGACGAGGCCGGCCGCTTCGGGCTCGGCTCTTTCAAGGCGCTCGGCGGCGCCCACGCCGTGGCCCGGCTCCTCTCGGCCGAGCTGGCGCGGCAGGGCATCGCCCGCGCGGCCACCCCGCAGGACCTGGAATCCGGCCGACACGCCGCGGCGACGGCCGGGATCACCGTCACCTGCGCCACGGACGGCAATCACGGCCGCAGCGTCGCCTGGGGTGCCCGGCGCTTCGGCGCCCGCTGTGTCATTTTCGTCCATCCGGGCGTCACCGCAGGCCGGCGGGACGCCATGGCCGCTTTGGGCGCCGAGATCCGCGAGGTGCCGGGCAACTACGACGATTCCGTCCGCGCGGCCGAGGCCGCTGCCCGCGAGCACGGGTGGCATGTCGTCTCCGACACCTCCTGGCCCGGCTACACGGAGGTGCCGCGAGACGTGATGCAGGGCTACCGACTGATGGCCGAAGAGGCGCTGGACGCCCTGCCGGCCCCACCGACCCATGCCTTCGTCCAGGGCGGCGTCGGCGGGGTGGCGGCCGCGGTCTCCGTCGCGCTGCGTGCCCGCGCGAAGGGGGCAAGGTTGATCGTCGCCGAGCCCGATCGTGCCGCCTGTCTCCTTGGCAGCGCGGAGGCGGGGACGCCGACTGCCGTCACCGGCGACCTGGACACGCTCATGGCCGGCCTTGCCTGCGGGGAGCCGAGCCTTCTCGCCTGGCAGGAGCTGGAGCGCGCCGCCTTCGCGTTCATGGCCGTGCCTGATCTCGCCGTGCCGCCCGCCATGCGCCTGCTGGCCCGCCGCGAGCCCCCTGTCGTGGCGGGGGAGAGCGCGGTGGCCGGGCTGGTCGCGCTGATCCTCGCGGCGCAGGACGGCGAGGCCCGCACGACGCTCGGCCTCGGGCCGGAGAGCCGCGTCCTGCTCTTCGGCACGGAGGGCGCGACGGACCCCGCCCTCTACGCCCGCCTGGTCGGGGAGGCGGGCGTTGACAGCGCCGAGCCATTCCCGATTCTGACCCGGAGTTCATAAAACACCGGGGAGACGAATCCATGATGCAGCGCCGCCACCTCCTGGCTGTCGGAGCCGGGGCCGCTGCCTCGCTCGCCGCGCCCGCGATCCGGGCCCAGGGCACCGCGGGTTGGCCCTCCGGACCGGTGCGCCTGGTCGTCCCCTTCGCGGCCGGTGGCCCCACCGACATCCCGGCGCGTCTGATCGCGGAGGAGATGTCAAAGCTCCTGCCGCAGCGCGTCGTGGTGGAGAACCGTACGGGATCGGGCGTGGTGGTCGGCACCGACCTTGTCGCGAAGGCGCCGAAGGACGGGCTGACGCTGCTCTACTCCACCATCGCCCACGCGGTGCTGCGCGTGCTCTTCACGCGCCTGCCCTTCGACCCTGTCGGCGACTTCTCGCCCATCGCGCTAGCCGGGCAGGTGCCGATGATCCTGATGGTGAACAAGGAACTCCCGGTGAACAGCCTCGCGGACCTCGTCCGCCTGCTGCGGGAGAATCCCGGCCGCTACTCCTATGCCTCCTCCGGCGCGGGCGGCGCCGTCCATCTCGCGACCGAGCTTTTCCTGAACCGCGCCGGCGGGTTGCGGGTGGAGCACGTGCCCTATCGCGGCTCCGCGGCCGCCATGCCGGACGTGCTGTCCGGCCGCGTGCCGATCATCCTGGACGTGGCCGCCGGCGCTGTGCCCTACATGCAGCGGGGCGAGCTGAAGGCGCTCGGCATCTCCACCCGCCAGCGCTCCAGCATCGCCCCCGACCTGCCCACCTTCATCGAGGGCGGCGTGCCGGACTACGAGGCCTATACCTGGCACATGTTCTTCGCGCCGAGCGGCACGCCCGCGCCCGTGATCCAGCAGGTCAACGCGGTCGTGAACCAAGTGATGGCGATGGATGCGGTGAAGCGCCGCCTGTCGGACCTGACAATGGACACGCGATCCGACACAACCCCGGACACGGCCAAGGCGTTCCTCGACGCAGAGATCGCGAAGTGGGAGCCGCTCGTTCGGGCCGCCGGCATCCGGCCGGAGTAAGCCAACGACCTGGATTGGAGTTCGTATGATCCGTCGCCGCCACCTCATCGCCGCCACGGGCGTCGCCGTCGCGCCGCTCGCGGCCCCGGCCGTGTGGGCGCAGGGCACCTGGCCCACGGCGCCGGTGCGGCTCGTCGTGCCCTTCGCGGCCGGCGGGCCGACCGACGTGCCGGCGCGGCTGGTGGCGGACGAGCTGTCCAAGGTCCTGCCGCAGCGCGTGATCGTGGAGAATCGCACCGGCGCCGGCGTCGTGGTCGGCACCGATGTCGTGGCGAAGGCGCCGAAGGACGGTCAGACCCTGCTCTACACGACCATCGCGCACACGGCGCTGCGCGCGATGTTCAACCGCCTGCCCTTCGACCCGGTCGGGGATTTCCAGCCCGTCGCGCTCGTCGGCGTCATTCCGATGCTGATGATGGTGAACAAGGACCTGCCGGTGAACACGCTGCAGGAGTTCACTGCCCTGATGCGCGACAACCCCGGCAAGTACGACTACGGCTCGGCCGGCAACGGCTCCGCGCTGCACCTCGCGGCCGAGCTATACCTGCGGCAAGCGGGCGGCCTGCGGGTGGCGCACGTTCCCTATCGCGGCTCGGCCGCGGCCATGCCGGACCTGCTGAACGGCACGCTGGTGATGATGCTGGACGTGGCGAACAACGCGCTGCCCTTCGTCCAGCGTGGCGAGGTGAAGGGCATGGCCATTTCCAGCGCGCGCCGCATCCCGCAGCTTCCGAACGTGCCGACCTTCCAGGAGGGCGGCGTGGCGGGCTACGAGGCCTACACCTGGCACATGATCATGGCGCCGTCCGGCACGCCCGCGCCGATCGTGACCGCCGTCAACGCCGCCGTGAACCGCGTCATGGGGATGGAGAGCGTGAAGCAGCGCCTGTCCGATCTGACGATGGAGACGCGGTCCGACTCCACGCCCGAGACGACGAAGTCCTTCATGGAGGCCGAGATCGGCAAGTGGGAGCCGATCATCCGCGCGGCGGGCATCCGCGCGGACTGAAAGCGATCCTCGGGCGGGCAGCGGCCCGCCCGGCTCACGCTCGCGGCGTGGTAACCCGGCAGCGCAGCGTTCCCAGCCCGGCGATGGTGCCGACGTATTCGGCGCCGCCGGCAGGAACGGGGATCATCCCGACCAGACTTCCGAGCGTGACGACCTCCCCGCCCCAGATGGTGCGGTCCTCGTGCCGGATGCGGGCGGCCCAGCCCTCCAGCAACTCCGTCAGCGGCATGGAGGGATGCCGGCGGGCGTGGTGGGCGATTTCCACGCCGTCCTGCAGCAGCCGCGTGTCCCCCGGACGCTCGAGTTCCGCCAACGTCCAGCTCCGCGGAAAGGCCCGCACGAGCGCCGAATGGTTCGAGGCGCAGTCGGCGATCCGCTCGAAGGGCGTGACCTGGGCAGTCCCGAAGCGGGAGACGCAGAGCTCGAACAGCACGGCCAGATCGGCGGACTCCGGGAGGCCCGGCACGGTGAAGTCCGAGGCCGGCACCGTCTGGCGGAAAACCAGCGCGATCTCCAGCTCCACCCCGGCCCCGGCGGGCAGCGTCACCGTGGTTCCGTCATCCCCCGATGCGACGATCACCGGCATCGGCGCGGTGAAGAGGTGCGGGCCGTTGCGCCCGACCTTCCACCCGCCGATCGTCTCCCCCGTCTCGGCGAGAGTGGCGATCTGCACCTCCTCCGCCTCCTGCAGGGTCGCGGGCTTCATGGCATCCGGCAGGCCGGGAAGGGTGATCCCCTCCCGGCGCGCCCGCGCGAGCTCCGCGGCTGCCGCGACGACGTCGCTCATACGCCCTGGCCCATCGCCTTGATCGGGGGCGACAGGTCCTTCGGCAGCGGGGATTCGTAGGGGCGGCCGCCCGTCCGCTCCTTGAACTCCTCCTTCGCGCGCGCGATCAGGGAGGGGTCGCGGATGGCGTCCACGGCCGTCCCGGCCATCACCTTCGCCACATGGACCATGCCCTTGTGTGCCGCCGGCGACTTGCCCTGTGCCGTGAGCTGCCAGGAATGGAAGGGCGTGCCGATGGCGCAGGTTGCGCCGCGCGCCTGCACTGTCGGCACGGCCCACGACACGTCGCCGACGTCGGTGGAGCCCACGCCGCCCGAGCCGCGGTTCTCCAGCGGCACGATGATATCGCAGAGCGTCTTCCCCTTCTCCACCTTCAGCCCGTGGCGGCGGTGGGCGGCGGCGATGTCCTGCTCCGTCAGCGTCGCCTGGATCTGCGCGGCATAGGCGCGGTCGGCGTCATCGAACTCCGGGGGGCCAAGGCGCTGGAAGTTGTCGTACATCGCCCGCTCCAGCGGCGCGTTGCCGAGAAGGTTGGAGACGGCGGACACGACCGCCGTCTCCACCGTCGTCTCCGTCATCAGCGCCGCGCCGTCAGCGATCTTCCGCACGCGCCCCACCAGCATGTTCAGCTCCGGCAGATCCTTCGCGCGGATGAGGTAGCGGACCTTCGCGCGGGACTGCACGACGTTCGGCGCGATCCCGCCGCCATCCAGCATGGCGTAGTGGATGCGGGCGTGGTCGGGCATGTGCTCCCGCATGTAGTTCACGCCGACATTCATCAGCTCCACCGCGTCCAGCGCAGAGCGCCCGAGCTCCGGCGCCGCCGCGGCGTGGGACGCGCGGCCGTGGAACGTGAAGTCGATCCGCGTGTTCGCGAGCGACACCGCCTCGTTTACGCCGGAGAAGGAGGCCGGGTGCCAGGAGATGGCGATGTCCACGTCGTCGAAGATGCCGTCCCGCGCCATGAAGCCCTTCGCGGCGCCGCCCTCCTCGGCCGGGCAGCCATAGTAGCGCACGCGGCCCGGGATGTTGTTCTCCTTCAGCCAGTCCTTCACCGCCGCGGCCGCCAGCAGCGACGCCGCGCCGAGCAGGTTGTGGCCGCAGCCATGGCCGGCACCGCCCTGGCCCTCCACTGGCCGGTGCTCCGCGATGCCCGCTTCCTGGGAGAGGCCGGGCAGGGCGTCATACTCGCCGAGGATGGCGATCACCGGCCCGCCCTCGCCCCATTCGCCCATCACCGCCGTCGGGATGCCCGCGAGGTCCTTCGTGATCCGCGCACCCTCCTTCTCCAGCATGGCGATGTGCTCGGCGACGGAGCGCTTCTCGGTGTAGGCGATCTCCGGCGTTTCCCAGACGCGATCGGAGAAGGCGGCGTAGTCGTCGCGGCGCGTGTCCACCGCGCGCCAGACCTGTTCGTCGTTCCGCATGGTTCAGACTCCTTCAGGGCGTCCCGAGCGCCGCGCGCGGGCGCGCCACGGCGGCCTCGGGGGGGTGGATGGTGACCTGGCGGCCATCCTGCCATTGCAGCAGCCAGGGCTGCGCGCGGGTGTTCTGGCCGCGCTCGTCGAAGCGGGCGCCCCAGCCGGCGGGCGTGCCCGCTTCCGGCACGTCGGTCGCCAACATGGCGGCGCGCACCCGGTCCTTGTCCGTGGCGCCCGCGCGCTGGACGGCGTCGAGGCAGATCCTCGCGCCGGCATAGTTGATGAGCGAATGACCGGAGCGCGGGTCCGACCCGTATTGCCGCTTGTAGGCCTCCACGAACAGGCCTGTGCCCGGTGCGGCCCGCTCCGCGATCTCGAACTGGGTGAAGTCCACGTTCATCGTGCCGTCGAAGCTCCGGCCGATGCTGCGCGCCGTCTCGGTCAGGCTGTAGCCGGCCCCGGCGCCGACGACCATGCGCGGCTGCCAGCCCGCCTCCCGCATGGTGCGGTAGAACAGCGTCACATCGTTCTGATAGGCCGTGTGCAGCACCACCTCGGCACCCGCGGCGCGCAGCCGCTGCACCGCGCCGGACAGGTCGGCGCTGCGGACGGAATAGGCGATGCGCTCCACCGCCTCCCGCCCGCGCTCGCGCAGGCGCGTCGCCTGGAAGTCGGCCACGGCCTTGCCGTACAGCCCGTCCTCGTGCAGCAGCGCGACATTCAGTGCGCCGAACTCCACGCCCAGCAGCGGCGCGACGACATCCGCCAGACTGTCCACCGTGACGCGGGCGAAGTCACTCGCGCGCGGGCAGGTGCGGAACACGTTGCGCAGCCCGCGCTCCGTGATGTTGTCGGCGATGGCGCCCAGCTCGAAGAAGGGCACGCCCTGCAGCTCGCTCACCTGCGTCGCGGCGAAGGAGAGATGCGAGGCGTAGGAGCCGAAGAGCAGCGCGGCCCGCTCCGTGCCGATCAGCCGCCGCGTCTCCGCCACCGCCGCGGCCTGGTCCGACGCATCGCCACGCAGCAGCCGGAGCGGGCGGCCCAGCAGCCCGCCGGCCGCGTTGCGCTCCTCGATCGCGATCTCCAGCCCCCGGAAGGACTCATCGCCCAGAAGCGCGAGCGGCCCGGAGAGCGGATAGACCGATCCGATCCGGATCTCCCCGCCCTGCGCCGCGGCCGGCCTCGCGGCCAGCCCGGCGAGAAGTCCGGAGAGGAGGGAGCGCCGGGGCGCGGCCAGTCGCACGGACCTCTCCTCGCGGGTTGTCATGGGGCGGGCGGATGCTCGCCAATGCCGGGCCGGCGCGCAAGCCTTGCCCGCCTTGACGCCTCCCTCGCGCGCCGCGAGTTTGCGCGCAAGCCGGACGGAAGCCGCCCATGCCCACGCTGCCCGAGACGATGACCTTCATGGCCCATGGCGAGGGCGGCGGACCGGACGTGCTGGTCCCCGCCACGGGCCCCCTGCCGCAGCCCGCGGCGGACGAGGTGCTGATCCGCGTCCTGGCCGCCGGCGTGAACCGCCCGGACGTACAGCAGCGCAAGGGCCTCTATCCCCCGCCCAAGGGCGCCAGCCCCATCATCGGCCTGGAGGTGGCGGGCGAGGTCGTGGCCGCCGGGCCGGAGGCCACGCGCTGGAGGGTTGGCGACCGCGTCTGCGCCCTGACCAATGGCGGCGCCTATGCGGAATACGTCACGGCCCCCGCGACCCAGTGCCTGCCCTGGCCCATCGGCTACGACGCCATGCAGGCCGCGGCGCTGCCGGAGACCTACTTCACCGTCTGGGCGAACCTCTTCGGCCATGGCCGGCTGATGGCCGGCGAGTGGGTGCTGATCCATGGCGGCACCTCCGGCATCGGCTCCACCGCGATCCAGCTCGCGAAGGAGTTCGGCGCCCACGCCATCGCGACCGCCGGCAGCCCGGAGAAGGCGGAGGCCTGCCGCGACTTCGGCGCGGAGCACGCGATCGACTACCGCGCCCAGGACTTCGTGGAGGAGGTGAAGCGCATCACGGAGGGCCGCGGCGTGGACGTGGTGCTCGACATGGTTGGCGCGCCCTACTTCCAGAAGAACGTCCGCTGCCTCGCGATGGACGGGCGGCTCGTCCTCATCGCCACCATGCTCGGACACGAGGTGGAGAAGGCGGATATCCGCCCGATCATGCTCCGCCGCCTCACTGTCACGGGTAGCACCATGCGCCCGCGCACCACCGCCCAGAAGGCCGCCATCGCGGCCGAGCTGGAGGCGCGCGTCTGGCCCGTGCTCTCCCAGGGCCGCTGCGGCCCTCACATCCACGCGACCTTCCCGCTGGCCCGCGCGGCAGAGGCGCACCGGCTGATGGAGAGCAGCGCCCATATCGGCAAGATCATGCTCTCGGTGGCCGCGGAGTAGCCGGCCCGCCGCGGTGACCCTCGGCGACTTGCGCTTCCTCGCCCTCGGCGTCCTCCTCTTCGGCTTCGCCTGGCCGGTGACGAAGGACGCGCTGCGGGACGCGACGCCGGTCTGGTTCGGCACGGGCCGCGCCGGCTTCGCGGCGCTGACGGTGGCCGCGGTGCTGCTCGCCCTGCGTCGCCTCCGCTGGCCCGGGCGCGCCGACTGGCCGGCGGTGATCGCGGTCGGCACGATGCAGCTCGGCATCTTCTTCGGGCTGACGCATGTCGCCATCGGCTATCTACCCGCCGGCCGGACGGCGATCCTGTCCAACGTGACGATCATGTGGCTCGTGCCGCTCTCGGTCCTGTTCCTGGGAGAGCGCGTCTCCCCCACGCGCTGGGCCGCGGCGGGGCTCGGGTTGCTGGGCGCGCTCGTCCTCGTCGGACCCTGGGCGCTGGACTGGTCGCGCCGCGAGATCGTGGTCGCACATCTCCTGCTTATGGCCGCCGCGCTGTCCTGGAGCTTCGCGATCCTCGCCACGCGCCGCTTCCCGCCGGGCCGCCCCATGCTGGAGCTGATGCCCTTCTGCTTCGGCATCGCGACACTCCTGCTGCTGCCCCTGGCCCTGATCCGGGAACCCGCCGGTGGGATCGGGCCGAGCGCCTGGCCGCATATGGCGTTCATCGGCCTGATCGCCGCGCCGCTCGGCACCTGGGGCGTCATCGAGGCTGGGCGCCGGCTTCCCAGCACCGTCGCGTCCGTCGGTTTCCTGATCGCGCCGGTTCTCGGCGTCGCGGCCGGCGCGCTCTGGCTCGGGGAGACGATCGGCTGGGATGTCTGGACGGGCGGGGCGCTGGTCCTGGGCAGTGTGATCCTGGCGGTGCGCGGATGATCCTGAACACCGTCGAAGCGGGGGAGGGGCCGCCGCTTGTCCTTCTCCACGGACTGTTCGGACAGGCGCGCAACTTCGGCGCGGTGCAGCGGCGTCTTTCCGCCGAACGCCGCGTGATCGCGCCCGACCTTCGGAATCACGGTGCCAGCCCGCATGATCCGCACGTGGACTACGCCACGATGGCGGCGGACGTGGCCGAGACGCTGAACGCTCTCGGCGTGTCGCGGGCGGACATCGTGGGCCACTCCATGGGCGGGAAGGTCGCGATGACGCTCGCCCTGACGGCGCCGGAGCGCGTGGCGCGGCTGGTCATCTCGGACATCGCGCCGGTCACCTATGCGCCGGCCTTCCGGGCCATGGCCGCTGCGATGCAGTCGGTGCCGGCCGGCGCGCCCCGCGCCGCGGCCGGCGCCGCCCTTGCTGGTTCCGTGCCGGATGCCGGGACGCTCGCCTTCCTTCTCGCCAACCGCCTTCCGGACGGTTCGGGCTGGCGCATCGGCCTCGACGAGATCGCCGCCGCCCTCCCGATCATCGAGGCCTGGACGGCCCCGGACGGCGCCCGCTTCGACGGTCCCACCCTCTTCGTCTCCGGCGAGCGCTCCGACTACATCCAGCGCGAGCACCGTGCGCCCATCCGCGCCCTGTTCCCGGCTGCCCGGTTCATCACGGTGAAGGGTGCCGGCCACTGGGTCCACGCCGACAATCCGGACGGCTTCTCAGCCGTGCTGGAGGCCTTCCTCGCCTGACAGGCGGACGAGCGTGAGTTCGGGCGGCACGCCGAACCGCACCGGCAGGATGCTGCACCCCAGCCCGCCGGAGACGAGGAGCGACCGCCCCGCCTCCCGCACCAGCCCCCAGGCATAGCGATTGCCGAAGCGGGACGAGACGATCGGCGAGTAGCCGGCGATCCGCACCTGCCCGCCATGGGTATGGCCGGACAGGGTGACGGAGACGCGCGGCGGCACCCGCGGGAAGATGTCGGGCTCATGGGCCAGCAGGATCACCGGCGCGTCGTCCGTCACCTGCGCGAGCGTGCCCGGCAGATCGTCGGCGCCGCGCTGGCCGCTGCCGAAGGCCCACTGGCTGTCCAGCCCCGCGAGCCAGACGCCATCGCCGTGCGGTAGCCGCAGCGCCGCATTGGCGAGGACCGGCACCCCGGCCGCATCCAGCAGCCCGCGCATGAGGGGAATTCTGCGGCGCCGCCATAGCAGCTCCGGCGGATCATCCCACCAGTCGTGGTTCCCGAGCACCGCGTGCACGCCGAGCGGCGCGCGAAGGGCCGAGAGCGCCCGCGTGAGCAACTCCCTTGGCACCCGTCCCGTGACCATCGCGTGGTGCGCGGGCAGGTCGCCCATCACCAGCATCAGGTCGGGCTGCAGCGCGTTCGCCGCCGCCACGATCCGCTCCACCCGCGGGAGTGACATGTGCGGCTCTCCCGCATGAATGTCCGCGACAAGGCACAGAGTCAGGGGCGGCCGCCCGCGCCAGCCCGGAACGGTCACGCGCCAGTCCCGCACCACCAGTCGCCAGGCCGGCTCGATCCATAGGGCATAGGTCGAGAGGGCCGCGCCGGCGCCCAGCAGGCCCGCCCCTGCCGCCAGCACCCGACGGCGGGTGATCCAGCCCGTCACATCGCGGCCGGGACCCGGAACCGCCCCGCCTTGTTCAGGTCCGCGGCGCGCCAGAGGTACCAGGCGGCGGCAGAGCGGTAGGGCGCCCAGGCCTCGCCGATCGCGGCCAGCTCCTTCGGCTTCGGCTGTGTCTCCAGCCCCGCGGCAACGCGGTAGCCCTCCCGCACGCCGAAATCGTCCACGGGCAGGATATCGGGCCGTCCCAGCGTGAAGATGAGCAGCATCTCCACCGTCCAGCGGCCGACGCCCCGCAGCGCGACGAGCCGCTCGATCAACGCCGCATCCGAGAGCCGCGTGGCGGCACGTCGGGTGGGCACCCAGCCCGCGGCCGATTTCTGCGCGATGTCCAGGATCGCGGCACCCTTGGCGCCGGAGAATCCACAGCCGCGCAGCGCGCCCTCCGGCAGGGCCAGCACCGCTTCGGGGGGCGGGAAGGGGTGGTGGGGGACGAGGGCGATGAGGCGATTCAGCATCGCCTCCGCCGCCTTTCCGTGGACCTGCTGGTGCGCGATGGCGCGGACCAGCGCCTCGTAAGGCTCGCGGTCTTTGATAGGCTTCAGCGTCATCGGCCCGACCTGCCGCACGACGTGGCTGAGGACCGGATCGGCGGCGAGGTGCTGGCGGGCGGCGCGGGCGCTCATGCCCTGCGTCCTAACCGAAACAGAAACGGAACACCATCCGTCGTCACCGCCCTGCCGGCGCGGGGCGGCAGAGCGGGTGGGCCGCCGTGCGGGCCTGGATGCGCTCGAGCGGCCGTTCACGGTGGCCGGGCCGCAGCACCGCCCAGTAGGCGCCGCCCCCGCTCGCCGGCGTCGCGGGCGTGCCGCCGATCCGCCCCTCCCGCTCCACATGATGGGTCATGATCCGCACGCCGCAGCTCAGGTTCCGGACGGGGTTGTGAGTGTCCTCCGCGCTCGCGTGGTCGCAGTCATAGTGGCGGGTGCTCTCGAAGGAGGTCTGGAGCAGGCCACGGCTGATGACCGGGCGTCCGAAATCATCCGTGAAGGATTCCCGGTGCGTGTGCCCGGGCCGGAAGCCGCTTTCCAGCTCGGCCACGGCCGAGAAGAGCATCAGCCAGACCGCTGCCCGCTCCTCGGGCGAGAGGTGATCGTGGCGTGGACAGAAGGCGGCCCGGTCCGCGGGCCGGCTGCGCAGGAGCGGCGCGCCGGTGCTGCGGAGGCTGACGAGCAGCGCGGCGCTCCAGGCCGGCGCGTCCCGGTGCCGCCCGTCCCAGCGCGCGGGTGTGGGGATGAGACCGGGATCGGTGACGGGCTCGGCGCACCCCCCCATCGTCGCCCCCATGAGGAGCGACGCTACGACCCTCGGCGCCGCACGTTTCCATCGTGACCTCCGCATCGCGCCAATCTGGGCCGCAAAGACGCAGGAAGGGTTAGCGGAACACCATCTGCGGCAGCGAGAGGGTGATGGCCGGCACGTAGGTCACAACCATCAGGCAGGCGAAGATCACGGCGATGAAGATGAGGAGATGCGGCATCATCTTGTCGATCGAGGTTCCCGCTACCTGCGCCGCGGCGAAGAGGTTCACGCCGAAGGGCGGCGTGATCATGCCCAGGGCCAGGTTGACCACCATCACCGTGCCGAAATGCACCCCGTCGATGCCGAAGCGGCTCGCCGCCTCCGCGAGAATGGGGGCGAGCACGATGATGCTCGCTGAGGTCTCCACGAACATGCCGACGACAAAGAGGAAGAGGTTCACGCCGAGGAGGAACATCGCCGGGCCGTTGAACGTTTCGACCAGCCAGGCGGCCGCCAGGTCGGGCACCCCCTGCCGGTTCAGCAGGTAGGAGAAGAGCGCCGCGCAGGCGATGATGAACATGATGACGGAGGAGGAGATCACCGACTTCCGAAAAATCGGGTAGAGGTCGCGCCAGCCGATCTCCCGGTGCAGGAACATCCCGACCACGATCGCGTAGACCACGGCGACGACGCTCGCCTCGGTCGGCGTCGTGATGCCGCCATAGATGCCGCCGAGCACGACGAGGGGCATCAGCAGCGCCCATCCCGCCTGACGCAGCGCCGGCAGGAAGGACAGGCGGCCCTCGCCGTCCCGCTTTCCCCAGCCCTTGATCCGGCACCAGATCAGCACCGTCGCGATCAGGCCGCCGCCGATGACGAAGCCCGGCCCGAAGCCGGCGATGAACAGCTCGGGGATCGAGGTCTGCGTCGCCACCCCGTAGAGGATCATGGGGATGGAGGGCGGGATGATGACGCCCAGCTCCGCCGCCGTGGCCTGGAGCGCGGCGGCGAAGGGCACGGGATAGCCGTGCCGCACCAGCGCCGGGATCATTACCGCGCCGATCGCGAAGGTGGTCGCGACGGAGGAGCCGGAGATCGCCGCGAAGATCATGCAGGTGACGACGCAGGTGGCCGGCAGCCCGCCCTGCACCCCGCCGACGAGCGACTTCGCGAATTCCACCAGCCGGCGGGAGATGCCGCCGACATCCATCAGGTTGCCGGCCAGGATGAAGAAGGGGATGGCCGCCAGCGGGAACTTGTCCAGCGCCACGTAGATTTGCTGCGCCGCCACGATCAGCGGAAAGTTCGTGTAACCCTGGATGCCGACCAGGGAGGCGATGCCGATCGCGACCGCCACCGGCACGCTGGCGGCGAAGAGGACCAGCATGACGGCCAGCATCGCGCCGCTCATGGCCGCGTGCCCCGCGTCTGGACGACCGTCATACCGCCGCCTCCAGTTCCTCGGATCGCCGGTCCAGGAAGCCCGCCAGCGCGCCGATCATCGCGAAGGCGGCCCCGATCGGGATGGCGGCGTAGCCCCAGGAGATTGAGACCTCCAGCCCCGCCATCTCCTGGAAGCGCACCCGCTGCGCCATGGTCCAGCCGAACCAGAAGAGCACGCCCATCAGGACGAGGCTCCCTGCCAGGGCCGCCGCCTCCAGCCCCCGCCGCAGCCCGCGCGGCGCCAGCCGGTGGGCGACGTCGATGGACACGAGCGACCCCGTTCGCAGCGCCGCCGAGAGCCCGAGCAGCGCCATCCAGACGAGGGCGGTGCGCACCAGCGCCTCGGACCAGACGGCCGGCGTCTCGGTCGCGAAGCGGGCGACGACCTGCCAGGCACCCGCGAAGACAGCGACGGCCAGCGCCGCGCAGGCGAGGAGGGTGGCGAGCCCCGTCGTCGTCCGGTCGAGCTGCAGCACGGCCCGTCGGACGCCATCCGCGGCGGGCGTCACCGAGAGCCACAGGCAGGCCAGCACCACGACGGCGCAGAGCGCGCCGATCACCATCAGCGGCACCGTATTCAACGCACCCCTCCGATCCCCCGAAAAGCGACAGCGCGCGGCCGGTGCCGCGCGCCGCCGGAGCGCCCGGTAACGCCAGGTTCTACCGGCCCGGCTGCCAGTCGCGGATGCGGCGGAGCAGCGCGCCGTCCATCTCCCGCTCATATTGCTGGAAGGCGCTGGCGAGCGCCGTCTGGAAGGCGGCGCGGTCCACCTCGGTCGTGACGGTCATGCCCCGGGCGCGCAGCGCGGCGATGCCGGATTCCTCGTCCGCCGTGACCTTCGCCCGGTTGGCGTCGCGGCCCGCGACGGCGGCGGCGTTGAAGGCCGCGCGGTCGGCCGCGCTCATGCGCGCCACCACGTCCGGGTTGCAGATCAGGATGCCCGGCGAATAGACGTGGCCCGTGAGCGTGAGGTAGCGCTGCACCTGGTTCAGGTTGTTCGCCACGATCACCGGGATCGGGTTTTCCTGCCCGTCCACCGTGCCCTGCTGCAGCGCCGGCACGAGCTCGGAGAAGGCCATCGGCGTCGGCAGCGCGCCGAGCGTGGTGAAAGCACGCATGTGGACCTGGTTCTCCATGGTCCTCACCTTCATGCCGCGGATGTCGCCGGGCTGGTGCACCTCCCGCCGGGAATTCGTCAGGTGCCGGAAGCCGTTCTCCATCCAGGCCACGCCGAGCAGCCCGCGCGCGGAGAAGCGGGACAGGACCTGCTGCCCGATCTCCCCGTCCAGCACGCCGCGGGCATGGGCGTAGTCGCGGAACAGGAACGGCACGTCGAAGACCCGTGTCTCCGGCACGAAGTTGCCGACCGGACCGGTGGAGCCGAGGTAGCACTCCACCGTGCCGATCTGGACGCTCTCGATCGCCTCGCGCTCGTTGTCGTTCCGCTGCGCCACGACGCGGTAGCGGCCGTTGGTCGCGCGCTCCAACGATTCCTTGAAGCCGTTGACCCCCGCGCCGTAGTGGCTCGCGATGGGCAGCGGGTGCTGCACGGTGATGGTGGTCTGCGCCAGCGCCGGGGCGGCGATGGCCATGGCGGCCAGGGCAAGGGGGAGCAGACCCCCGCGATGCTCGGTCATCGGATGCTTCCTCCTGGGAACCGCCCCTGAGGCGGCCCGGTTGGCCGGAGATTGCCGGGGCGGTGCGGGGCTGGCAACGCGGGCACCGCATCCGCGCGGCCGGGGCGGCATCGGGAGGCGACCGGGTCAGCGCAGGACTGCCAGCGCGATCCACCCCACCACTGGGACCGCGAGGATCATCGGCCAGAGTTGCCGCCAGAGCGCCCCCGGCCGCGTCCCGTCCCCGAGCAGCCCGCCGACGATGACGGTGTTGGACAATGCGACGCCCGCGCCGGCCGCTCCGGCAAAGTTGTGCAAGGCCGGCGCGAGCGCGGGCGGCAGGCCCGCCGCCGCGCCCAGCCCCGCCTGCACCGCCATCAGCGCCGAGACCGAGGCGACGTTGCTGCCCGTGACCATCCCGGAGAGCAGCCCGAGCGGCGGGATCGCGAAGGGCGCCAGTGCGCCGAGGACCGAGGCCAGCCCGGCCGCGAGCGCCGCCGCCGCGCCCGACCCCGCCATCCACCGCCCGAGCAGGACATAGAGCAGCATCGTCGCCGCCGGCCTTGGCAGGCGTCGCAGCGAGGCCCGCAGCCGCTCCGTCCGGTCCGCCCGCAGGGCGAGCAGCAGCAGCGACACGCCCCAGAGCACGACCGCGACATGCGTCAGCCCGAGTGCTGGCAGATCGTCAAAGGGCCGCCAGGCCGGTGCCCCGTGCCACAGCCGGGCGATCAGCAGGCAAGCGGTCAGCAGCACCCAAGGCGCGAGCAACCTCCCGGCCCGCCGCCATCCCGCTCCGTCGCGCGGCGGTTCCAGCCGCCACAGCGCGAGAAGCAGGAGAGGTCCGACGGCGACGATCCCGACGATCTCGAAGGGCAGGAACCACGCCGCGATCAGGAGCAGGACTGCCACGGCCGCCTGCATCGCCATCTGTGCCGCACGCTCCCGCGCCGGGACGGCCATCCCGATCCGATGCAGCACGGACCAGAGGACGGGTGGCAGGAGCAGCAGCCAGCCTGCGTGGGGCAGGGCCGTCGTCAGGGACAACTCCGCCACCGGCCGGCCGGCCAGCGCCGCGCCGAGCGCCGTTCCCGGCCCAAGACCGCCCCAGGGGACGAGTGTGAGCGCAAGCAGCGCCAACGCTCCCGCCGGCGCCCCGCCCAGCCCCATCCCTCGCAGGGCCGAGAGGGCGAAGACCGCGCCCACGCCGAAGCCCGTCACTGTCTCGACGAAGACGCCGGCCAGCAAGGTCATGACATAGACGCGGCGGGGCGTCGCCGGCGCGCCCTCCGCCGCCCGCGGCGCGGCTGCCGCGGCGAAGAGCAGCCCTCCCGCCAGCACCGCCACCGGCTGCAGGCCAAGGAACAGGGCGCGCAGCGCCTCCCGCGGCAGGAAGGAGAGAAGGTTGGAGCCCGGCGGCAGGGACACGGCCACGGCCGGCACCGCCGCGGCGAGCCCCGCGAGGCAGGCGACGACCGGCCCCGCGCGCCCGAGGAGCAGCAGGGCCAGCAACAGGAGAAGCGGCGCGGCCCGCGCGAGGTCGTCCATCGGCCCGACCATCCTGCGCCTCCGCGGCGCAGCGCGCCAGCTGCCCGAGCCGATCAGCGTACCGGCCGCGCGCCGTCAGAGCGAGGTATCGAACCCCGTCTCAGCCGCGCGCTGCGCGAGGGCCACGGTCTCGGCGAAGATCTCCCGCCGCGCGACGTTGCTGGCCGCGAGGATACGCAGCTCCTCCGGCCCCGTGGCCGGGGTGGGCAGCCGAGTGAGGGATTCCGCCCGCGCGAAGCCCCGCAGCGCCCCCGCCTGGACCAGGGCAAAGCCGTTCGGTGCCGCTGCGACCTGAACCTCGCTGCGCGGGGCGATTCGGCCCACCTCGCGGGAGGAACCGTCGGGGCCGGCGCGGAGAGGGACAGCCTCGGTGGCCGTGGCCGTCAGGACCACGCGCGGAGCCACGGCGGTCCGGCCGCCCGGGGCTCGCCCCGCGGCCGCGTCGAGCGCAGCGGCCCGCCCCGCCGCGCGGTCTCGGAACTCGTTCGCCCGGACGAGGTCGGCGCGCAGGCGCGCGGTCGTCTGGGCCACCCGTGCCCTGGCCGTCGGCTGCGCCAGCCGGCCGAACGACGCGGCGTCCCGCACGAGCCGCACCTCCGTCCACCGGCAATAGACGAGCGCGTCGAAGGCGGCCTGAAGCCGGTCGAGCGCGGCATTTTCCCGCGCGAGCTCCGCGGCCAGTTCGGCCGGGCCTCCCGCCGGACGGGGCGGCGCGCCCAGCAGGTCGCCGGCGGAGACGAAGACCCGCACCTGCGGGCCGCAGCCATCCTCCGAGCTTGCGGCCGGGGCCGCGGCGGTTCGGTCGAGCACCATGGGCGCGGCGCCCCCGCGCGGTGGGGCGCAGCCCGCCAGCATCCCGGCCAGCCCGAGGGCCGCGAGCATGACACCCCCGCCCGGCCGGGCCGAATGGGTCCGGGTCGGCGTCGCGGTCATCGGGGGTCCTCCATCGGTTGCAGGAGCGTAGCCATAAACTGGTTGAGGCCGGAACGGCGGTCACCGCGGGAACAGATTCACGCTACGATTCGCGAATATTGCACTGCAACGGAAAACCGGACGCGCCTTGGCCGTTAGCGGCCCAGCCGAATGCCCGGCATCCACCATCGGAGGAGCCCATGAGACGCCGCGGCCTCCTCGCAGGTCTCGCCCTGGTCGGCTTGGCCGCCCGTCCCGGCGTGCTCGGCAACTGGTCGGAGCAGGCCAGCGCCGCAGACAGCCCCGAGCAGCCATTCGACGACACGACGGTGCGGGAGACCGCCCGGCAGCTCGCGCGCCGTGCCTACGAGGCCCCGAGCGAGCGCCTGCCCGGACGGCTCGGCGAGATCGGCTACGACGTCTACCAGAGCATGGTGTATGACCGGACCCGCGCGCTCTGGCGGGCGGAGGGGCTGCCCTTCCAGATGCAGCCCTTCCACCGCGGGTTCCTCTACAAGCCGCGGGTGGAGCTGTTCGAGGTGGCGGACGGACGCGCGCGGCCGATCCCCTACGACGCCTCGGCCTTCGACCTGACCCATGCGGGCGGCCCACCGGGGGAGGATATCGGTTTCGCCGGCTTCCGCCTGACCAACCCGATGAACCGACCCGACCATTTCGACGAGGTCGCGTCGTTCCTAGGTGCGAGCTACTTCCGGGCGATCGGCAAGGGGCATGTCTACGGCCTCTCGGCCCGCGGCCTGGCGATCGCGACGGCGGAGCGGACGGGAGAGGAGTTCCCGCTCTTCCGCGCCTTCTGGATTCAGCGGCCGCGTGCCGGCGGGGATTCGATCGTCGTCCATGCGCTGCTGGACAGCCCGAGCACGACCGGCGCCTACCGCTTCACCATCCGCCCCGGCGAATCCACCATCTTCGATGTGGAGGCGCGGCTTTATCCCCGGACCGAGATCGCGACCCCCGGCATCGCGCCGCTGTCGAGCATGTTCTACTTCTCGCCCCTCGATCGCCTGGGCGTGGACGACTACCGCACGGCCGTCCATGACTCGGACGGGCTGATGCTCTCGACCGGCCGCGGCGAGGCGGTTTGGCGCCCCGTGAACAACCCCCGCGACCTGCAGGTGAGCGTCTTCACCGACGCCAACCCGCGCGGCTTCGGCCTGATGCAGCGGCGCCGGAGCTACGGCGACTACGGCGACCTGGAGGCGCGCTACGACCGCCGTCCCGGCTGCTGGGTGGAGCCGATCGGCGATTGGGGGGAGGGCGCGGTGCACCTGGTGGAGATCCCGACAACGGGGGAGATCCACGACAACATCACCGCCTTCTGGCGGCCGAAGGACCCGCTGCGGGCAGGGCAGGAATATTCCTATGTCTACCGGCTGCACTGGTTCGGCGCCTCGCCTTTCTTCGGCCGGCCAGGGGCGCCGGCCCCGGCGCAGTTCGCGGCCGCCAGCCAGGGCGTGAGCCTCGGGAACCGCGAGGCGCGGCTCTTCGTGCTGGAGGCGGCCGGGGGCCGGCTGCAGGATCTGCCGGCGGACTTCGTCCCCACCCTCGACGTGACCTCGAGTGCCGGGCGGATCGTCAACCCCGTGGCCCGCCGTAACCCGGAGACGGGCGGATGGCGACTGAGCTTCGAGCTGGTCCCCGGCCCGGCACGGCTGGTGGAACTGCGGGCGCTGATGACCGGTCCGAACGGTCCTCTGACCGAGACGTGGCTTTTCCGGTGGACGCCGTCCTGAACGGGACGCTGGCGGCGGGTGAGGCGGCCGCGCTGCCGGACATGCCGCCCGAGGCGCCGCTGCCGATGCCGGTTCAGGACCTGCGCGCGCGGCCCGGGGCGGCGCGAACCGTCACCACCTCCCCGCCGGGCATCCTGACGCGGCGCGCCGGCGTCCTGCTCGTGACGTTGATCCTGACCGCCATCGGCGTGCGGGAGATGGCGATCGCGCTCGACATCTCCTCCCCGCTCTCGCTGGAAGCGGCGGTGCTGGCGCTCTTCGTGCCGCTCTTCGCCTGGATCGCGCTCTCCTTCTCGAGCGCCCTCTGCGGCTTCGGCAGCCTCGTCGCGCGTGGCGGCTGGGGACTGGGCATCGACGCCGGCGCGCCGTTGCCGGAACTCCGGTCCCGCACCGCCCTGCTGATGCCCGTCTATAACGAGGACCCGACCCGCGTGATGGCGGCGCTGGAGGCGACCCACGCCGCCCTGCGCACCGCCGGGGCAGCGGACCGCTTCGACCTCTTCATCCTGAGCGACACGACCGACCCGGACGCCTGGGTGCGGGAGGAGGCAGCCTATCTCGCGCTCCGGGCGCGGGCGGGCGAGGGCGCGCGCATCTTCTACCGCCGCCGCCGGCACAACACGGACCGCAAGGCCGGCAACATCGCGGACTGGGTGACGCGCCACGGCGGCGCCTATCCCCACTTCCTCATCCTAGACGCGGACAGCGTCATGGCGGCGGAGACGCTCATCCGCCTCGCCGCCGCGATGGAGCGGCACCCCGGCGTCGGGCTGATCCAGACCCTGCCGGTGATCGTCAACGGCCACTCGCTGTTCGCGCGGATGCAGCAATTCGCCGGGCGCGTCTACGGCCCGATGATCGCGCACGGGATTGCCTTCTGGCACGGGGCGGAGGGCAATTACTGGGGCCACAACGCGATCATTCGCACCGCCGCCTTCGCGGAGTCGGCGGGGCTGCCACACCTGGGCGGCCCCAAGCCCTTTGGCGGCCACATCATGAGCCACGACTTCATCGAGGCCGCGCTGATGCGCCGCCGCGGCTGGGCTATCCACTTCGTCCCGGCGCTGCGCGGTTCCTATGAGGAAAGCCCACCCTCCCTGACCGACCTCTCCGTGCGGGACCGGCGCTGGTGCCAGGGCAACCTGCAGCACATGGCGGTCCTATCGGCGCGCGGGCTGCACCCGATCAGCCGGAGCCACCTGCTGGTCGGGATCGGTTCCTACGTCACGGCGCCGATGTGGCTGGGCTTCCTCGTCCTCGGGCTGCTGCTCGCGCTCCAGGCGCGCTTCGTCCGGCCGGTGTACTTCCCGGAGGGGCCGGCCCTTTTCCCGCACTGGCCGTCGGTGGACCCGGTGCGGTCCATGTGGGTCTTCGCCGGCACCATGGCGCTTCTGCTGCTGCCCAAGCTGCTCGCCTGGGCGGCGCTGATGCTGAACGGGCCGGACCGGCGCGGCTGCGGCGGCGCGCTCCGATCTTTCGTGAGCGTCATCCTGGAGAGCGTGCTGGCCGGCCTGCTGGCGCCGGTCGCGATGCTGACGCAATCCACGGACGTGCTCTCCATCCTGCGCGGGCGGGACTCCGGATGGCAGCCCCAGGCGCGGGACGACGGCACGCTGCCGCTGCGGCGACTTCTGCGGCTCTACGGCCGGCACACCGCCTTCGGGCTGGTCTTCGGCATCGGCGCCTTCCTCGTCTCCCCTTATCTCGCGGCCTGGATGCTGCCGGTGGTGATCGGGCTGGCGCTGGCGGTGCCGCTGGCCGCGCTGACCGCGCGTCGGGACCTCGGGATCGCGCTGCGCCGGCTTGGCCTGCTCCTCATCCCCGAGGAGCGCGACGCGCCCGAGATCCTGCGCCAGGCCGCGGCCCGCCGAGCCGAATGGGCGGCGCTGGTCCCCGCCGAGGAGGCCGTCGCGCGGCTGCTGCACGATCCCGCCGTGCTGGCCGCGCATCGCCGGATGTTGCCGCCGCCTCGGCGGCCGGGCGTGGACCCGGTCGACCCCGTGCCGCTCGTGGCCGCTGTGCGCGCCGCAGAGGCGCCGGACCTGCCCACCGCGCTCTCGGCTCTGTCCCGCGCGGAGAAAGCGGCGCTGCTGGCCGATGCGGCGGGACTCGACCGGCTCCTGTCGCTCGGCCGCGACGGGCTACGGCAGGCCGCGTGATGGAGGCACCGCTCATCGTCACGCTCCGCTTCGACGCGGAGTCCTTCGGGCGGCTCGACGCGCTGCGGACGGCGCATTTCCCGCCGGAGCGGAACGTCATCCCGGCGCATCTGACGCTGTTTCACGCCCTGCCTGGCGCGGAGGAGGCGGCGATCGCAGAGGGGCTCGCGGTCGCCTGCCGCGCCAGTCCGGTGATGCGGCCTCGGATCGCCGGCCTGCGCTCCCTCGGCGGCGGCACTGCCTTCGTGGTGGAAGCGCCGGACCTCACCCGGATGCGGAAAGATCTTGCCGCTCGCTGGGCGGAATGGCTGACGCGGCAGGACTCACAGCCCTGGCGGCCGCACGTCACGATCCAGAACAAGGTCGCGCCGGACGCGGCCCGGGCCCTGCTGGAGGCGCTGCGCCGGGACTTCCACCCCTGGGAAGCAACGGGGGAGGGGCTGCTGCTCTGGCGCTACCGCGGCGGCCCCTGGGAGGCCGCCGGGTTCTTCCCCTTCGGGGCCTGATTCAGCCGTTGCCGCCGCTGCGGCGGCGCTGAGTCGTGCGGGCCTGGCGTGGCGGCTGGTTCGCCTGGGCCTGCGCCCGCGCGGCGGCCGCCCGTTGCCGGACCAACTCGTTGCGCGTCATCGGCCGGTTGCCGCCGCCGCCCGTGCCGAACCCGTTCAGGTCCTGCGAGCCGGCCATCGGCGACTGGCCGTGGACCACGCCGGCCGATCGGCCGATCGAGGCCGCGCTCTGCGCCAGCGCCGGACCGGCCGCCAGCACGGCACCGAGGGTGAGGAGCGGAATGATGCGGATCATGGGGCGGTCTCCATTTTCGGACGTTAGCTCGGAAACCGTGCCCTGTCATGCAAGATGCGACGCCCTCACACGCTCGACAGCAGGCCGGCGAGGAGGCGGGCGCGAGGGACGATGCTGTCCGTGCGAATGTACTCGCCGAGGGTGTGATAGCCCGCCCCGACAACCCCGAGGCCATCGAGCGTCGGGATGCCCATCGCCCCGGTGAAGTTGCCGTCCGAACCTCCGCCGGCGCTCATATGCGGCAGGCCGTGGCCCAGCCCGCGGGCGAGGGCGAGCGCCTTGCCATGGAGCTCCAGCACGGCGTCGTCCGGCTCCCAGACGGGGCGGGTGACGCCGCGGGTGACGGAAAGGACAACGTCGCTCGCCGAGCCGCGCAGGGCGAGCATCCGCTCCACGGCGGCGTCGAGGTCCTGCTGGCGCTTGGCCATGCTCAGCGCCTCGGCATCGCAGTGGGTGGCTACGCAGTTCACCCACTGGCCCCCGTGGATGACGCCGACGGAGAAGGTGGCGGCCTCGGTCGTCATCGCCTCGATCGCGAGGATCTGGCGGCACATCTCCCGGATGGCGGAGCGGCCGTCGGCCAGCGCGGCGCCGGCATGGCTCGGGCGGCCGGTGGTGCGGAGGTTGAAGCGCGCGATGGCGTAGCGGCCGGTCACCACGCCGCCCATGGGGCTGTCGCCGTCGGGGCGGCCGGGCTCGGGCACGAGCACCACGGCGTGCCGGGCCGCCTCGGCCTCGATCACGTCGCGGGTGGAGGGGGTTCCGACCTCCTCGTCGGGCGTGAGCAGGAAGGTGACGGGGCGGGAGGTAGCGATGCCGGCGCGCAGGAGTTCCCGCATCGCCTCAACGGCCAGCAGGGTGCCGCCCTTCATGTCGCCGATGCCCGGGCCGGTGCAGCGGTCGCCCGTGACCTGGAAGGGCAGGGCGGCGAGGGTGCCGACGGGGTGCACCGTGTCTAGGTGGGCGAGGACGAGGATGCCCGGCGCCCCCGGGTTCGCGTGCGGGAAGGTCGCGCGGACGCAGTCGCCGAAGCCCATCCGGCCGGGAATGCGCTCGATCCGCGCGCCCAGCATGGCCAGGTCGCGAGCCGCGAGGCTCATCATCCGGTTCACGGCCGCGGCGTCGAAGGTCGGGCTCTCGCACTCCACCCAGGGACGCAGGCGGTCGAGGATCGCGTCGCGCTCGAAGGGCAGGTTCAGGGCGGGGGCGCGTTCGGGCAGGGCGTCCATGCGGGCAGGGGTCCTTGGCTGGCGGCCCAGCCTGCGCGCCGCGACGGGTGGCGTGAAGGGGGGCGTTAAGCGCTGGTTGGCCGGATCGCGCCCGGGCGGGTAGGGTCCGCCGCATGAGCGGTTCGCTGAGCCTGACCCCCCGCCGGATCGCGCCACAGACCGGGCCTATCGCCTGGTCCGCGGCCGAGGTGCCGGCGAGCGAGCGGATGATCCCCCTCGGCGCGGAGCACGCGGCGGAGCTGTCCGCGCCCGGCCTGCCCACCCCGAAGATGGACGCGCTGGCGGCGGAGTTGCGCGGGCGCCTGGATCACGGGCGGGGCTTCGCGCTGCTGCGCGGCCTGCCGGTCGGTGAGGACCAGGAGGCGCCGCTGCGCGCGATCGCGGAGCGTCTGGGCGCCGTAGTGCCCGCCGCCCCCGCATCCGGCAGCCGCCATGCCGAGGCCTGCGACGCGCTGCTGCTCCGCGTGGCGGAGGCGTCCCAGGTCACGCTCGTCGCGGCGGCGGCGGTGCACAACGCGATCCTCCGCGCGGACCGGGCGGCCCTGTCCGCGCTCTACGATCCGGCGGAGGGCGCGATGACCGTCTTCTCCGCGGAAGGCGGCGTGTTCGGCGCGCGCTGGGATGACGAGGCGCTGCCGGCCGAGCGCGCCCCCGCGCTCGCGGCCGCGCTGGAGGATCCCACCCTCCCGCTGGAGCTCGATCTGCGGGCGGGGGACATCCTGGCCCTCAACCCCTTTCTCGTCTGGGCGAGCCGGCTCCCGCGGGCCATGGCCATCGCGGTGCGCACGACGCCGTCGCAGCTTGACGCCGCGGCCTTCGCGCCGCTGCGGGGGGCGGCGGGCTGATGCGGATTCTGATCGCCAACGCGAACACGACCGAGGCGATCACGACGCTCTGCGCCGAGGCGGCGCGGGGGGCGGCCTCCGCTGGCACGGAGATCGTGCCGGCGACGCCGCGCTTCGGGCCGGCGGTGATCTCGACGCGCGTGGAGAACGCGATCGCCGCGCACGGCATTCTGGACCTGCTGGCGGAGCACGCGGGGGCGGTGGATGCGGTGGTGCTGGCCGTCTCCCACGACACGGCGCTGGAGGCGGCACGGCAGATGATGCCCTGCCCGGTGGTCGGGATGACGGAAGCGGCCTGCCTCGCGGCCTGCCTGCTCGGATCGCGCTTCGGGTTGGTGACCTTCGGCGGCGTGGAGAGCTACCGCGAGCTGGTCGGGCGGCACGGGCTGTCGTCGCGGCTGTCCGGGCTGGTCGGCGTGGACGCGACGCCGCCGGAGGCGCTGGCCGACCCGGAGGGCGTCGCGCGGAAGGTGGCGGCGGGGGTTGCCGCGCTGGTCGCGGGTGGGGCGGATTCGGTCGTGCTCGGCGGCGCGGCGCTGGCCGGGATGGAGCCGCGGCTGCGGGCGGAGTCCCCAGCGCCGCTGCTGGACGGCATCGCCTGCGGAGTGCGGCTGGCCGAAGCGATGGTGGGGCTCGGCGCCGCGAAGCCGCGCGTCGGGCCGATGGCCGCGCCGGCCGGGCGGGAGTCCGTCGGGCTGTCGCCGGCGCTGGCGGCCCTCCTGCGCGGCGAGAAACCAGGGACCTGAACGGGGCGTTGCGGGGTTAATTCTCTCAGGACCCCCAGCGATGCGCCTCGACGGCCCGGAAAGCCAGAACATCGACGACCGCCGCGGCGGCGGTTTCGGGGGGGGATTCGGCGGCGGCAACGGCGGCGGCATCGCGGTCGGCGGTCTCGGCGGCGTGGTGCTGCTGATCCTCGCGCTCGTCTTCGGCGTCGATCCCTCCGTCATCATGGGCGGGGGCGGCGGATCCGACCCGCAATACGTGCCGCGCCAGGAGCGGCCCTATGACGGGCCGCAGGGCCGGGCGCCCGCGCCGCAGGGCACCCCTCAGGCTGGCGCGCAGAGCAACGACGCCGGCCGCCGCTTCATCGGGCAGGTTCTGCGGGAGACGGAGCAGGTCTGGAACGCGCAGTTCCAGGCGATCGGGCGGCGCTACGAGGAGCCGGTGCTGGTGCTCTTCTCCGGCGCGACCCAGTCGGGCTGCGGAGCGGCGCAGGCGCAGACCGGGCCCTTCTACTGCCCGAACGATCGCCGCGTTTACATCGACCTGGATTTCATGGCGCAGCTCCAGCGCCAGCTGCGCGCGGGCGGCGACTTCGCCGCGGCCTACATCGTCGCGCATGAGGTGGGGCACCACGTGCAGAATCTGCTCGGCATCCTGCCGCGGGTGCAGCAGGCCCAGGCGCGCGGCGGAAACGAGAACGCGCTGCAGGTCCGGGTGGAGCTGCAGGCGGACTGTCTGGCCGGCGTCTGGGCGAACCAGGCGCAGCGGGCGCGCAATATCCTCGAGGATGGCGATATCGAGGAGGGCATGAATGCCGCCGCCGCCGTGGGCGACGACCGCGTGAGCGGCGGGCGCCTGCGGCCGGAAAGCTTCACCCACGGATCGTCCCGTCAACGGGTGCAGTGGTTCCGGCGCGGGCTGGAGCAGGGGAACCTGCAGGCCTGCGACACCTTCTCCGGGAACTGAATTCGGGTCGGGCCCGCTCCGCGGGCCTGACCTCGCGAAGCCGGACGGTGTAGCGTCCGGCCATGCCGAAGATCGCCGTGGCCCGCCTCTGGTTCGAGGGGAATTCTTTCACGCCGTCGCCTACGGGGCGGGCGAAGTTCGAGTCGCGCGAGTGGGCGACGGGGAAGCAGGCCCTGTCGCTCTATGCCGGGACGGCGACGGAGATCGGGGCGGTGGGTGCGTTCCTCGCCACGCGGCCAGGATGGGACGCGACGGTGCTGCGATGTGCCTCGGCCCAGCCCGGCGGGCCGATGGCCGACGAGGTGCTGGCGGGTTGGCTGGCTGAGGTGCTGCCCCCGTTACGGACCGGGGGATTCGACGGGGTGTACCTGTCGCTGCATGGGGCCTGCGTGGCCGCATCGGACCCGGCCCCGGACCTGACCATCGCCCGGGCGGTGCGGGAGGCGGTGGGACGAAAGGTCCCGGTCGTCGCCTCCTTCGACTTCCATGGAAACATGGCGCCGGAGATGGCGGAGCTGCTGGACGGCGCGAGCGTGTATCGGACCTATCCGCACGTCGACATGGACCGTGCGGCGTCCCGGGCGCTGGACATGCTGGAGCGGCGGGTGGGCGGCGGCGCACCGCTTCACGGGGCGATCCGGAAACAGCCGATGGTGCTGCACTCCTTCCACATGCGGTCGGCTGGCGGGCCGATGGCGGAGGTGTGGGCCATGGCCGCGGAGCTGGAGGAGGGGGCGGTCTGCGAGGCGGCGCCCTTCGGCGGCTTCGCGTGGTCGGACAGTCCCTATGCCGGGCCCAGCGGGATGGCCTGGGCATCCGATGCCGGCGCGGCCAAGGCGGCGGCGGATCGGATCGCGGAGGCCATCGCCGCCCGGCGTTCGCGCTTCGACGTGACGCTCCCCGGGCCGGAGGAGGCGTTGCGGCAGGCGCTGGCCGGGCCGGCAGGGTTGGTGGCGTTGCTGGACCCGGCGGATAATCCGTTCTCCGGCGGAATCGCGGATACGCCGGACATGTTGCGGGTGCTGGTGGAACAGCCGCCGCCGGTGCCGGTGGTGTTCGCGTTCCTGCATGATCCGGACGGCGTGCAGGCGGCCCTGGCGGCGGGGGAGGGAGCGGTCGTCGAGCGGGCGCTGGGCGCGCAGGTCACGGGGCTGTTCGGACCTCCGGTGCCGTTCCGCGGCGTGGTGGAGCGGCTCACCGGCGGACGCTACGTCAACGAGGGACCGATGGAGCGCGGGTCTCCGGTGGATCTCGGGCCGACCTGCGTGCTGCGGTGGGAGCCGGCGGGCGGAGGGGTCCTGCGGGTGATCGTGACAAGCCGCAAGGAGGCGGCGGTGGACCCGGCCTTCTTCGCGCTGCACGGGATCGACCTGGGCGCGACGCGCCTGCTGGCGGACAAGGGAAAGAACCACTTCCGGGCCGCGTTCGCGGAGCGGTGCTCGATGATCGTGGAGTGCGATTGTCCGGGGCCGGCCTCGCTCGACCTCGCGGCGCTGCCCTTCCGGCACGTGCCGGAAGGTTGGCGCATCCCGGGCGGCTGACGCCGCCCGGGGGAGGCGTCAGAAGAAACCGGTCGGATTCGCGATCGGCTTGCTGTCGTTCCAGCGCAGGATCGGCCGCACGATCCGCACCACGTACCAGACGATGAACGGCAGAACGAGCAGGAGCCCAATCAGCAGGAAGGAGGTGATCATGACGATCACGCCGAGGAGGAGCGACCACCAGAAGGTTCGAATCGCATAGGTCATATGCGACTCCCAGATCGTGCCCCGGGCCTCGTCCCGCTTCAGGTAGGCGATCACGACGCCCACGATCCCCGTGAAGCCCAGGACGAGGCTTGCAGCATAGAGCGCGTGGACGATGATCGTGATGTTTCGAAGCGGCGCGTCGGCTGGCGCTTCCCCGGCCGTGTTCGTCATCGACATGCGTTGAAATTCCCCTGTTCGGCCGCGTGAATTCCGCGGTCCCGCTCACGAGAATGTCATGAAGGGGGCGGGCGCTCAACGCGCCCGCCTGTCGCGTCCGTCGCGCGCTAGTCCAGCTTCGCGCCGGCCTGGCGGACCACCTCGCGCCATTTGCTGTTCTCGGCGGCGATGTAGCGGTCCATCTCGGCGGGGTTCAGGGGGCGGGGGGCGCTGCCGATCTCGCGCAGGCGCTCCTGGTTCGCGGGCTCGTTCACAATTGCGACGATGTGCTGCGCGATGCGCTCGACAACCGGGCGGGGGGTGCGGCCGGGCGCCTGGACGCCGAACCAGGCGACGGCCTCGAAGCCCTCGATCCCGGCCTGCGCGACGGTCGGGACTTCGGGGAGGGAGAACCAGCGCTCGCGGGAGGTGACGGCAAGGCAGCGCAGGCGGCCCTCCCGGATATGCGGGAGGTAGGCGGGAAGGTTGTCCACGGCGAGTTGCAAGCGGCCGCCGAGGAGGTCGGGGATGACCTGCCCGGTGCCGCGGTAGGGGACATGCGTCATGTCCGTGGAGGTGCGGGTCTTCAGGTATTCGCCGCAGAGGTGGCCGGAGGTGCCGTTGCCGGGGGTGCCGTAGTTCAGCGCGCCGGGCTGGCCGCGGGCGAGGCGGAGCAGGTCCTCCAGTGTGCGGGCCTGGCTATCCACGTTGACGATGATGCCGTTCGCGACCTCGTTCACCATCGCGACGCTGGTGAGGTCGCGTGCGGGGTCGTAGGGCATACGGCTGTAGAGGTACTGGTTGATGCTGGCCGTGCCGATCGTGCACATCAGCAGCGTGTGGCCGTCTGGGTCGGCCTTCGCGACGATGTCCGCGCCGAGGTTGCCGCCGGCGCCGGGACGGTTGTCCACCACCACGGTCTGGCCGAGCGGCCCCCCCAGGCGCTCCGCGATGAGGCGTGCCGTGAGGTCGGTCGCGCCGCCGCCGGCGAAGGGGACAACGAGGCGGATCGGACGGTTGGGGAAGGCAGGCTGGGCGCGCAGCAGCGTCGGCGTGGCGAGGAGCGGCAGGGCGCCGAGCAGGGCGCGGCGGGACGTTGGCATGGGCGTTGTTCCTGGCGTTCCTGGGAGCCGCGCATGATTGCGGCGGAGGCCCGGGGCGTCCAGCGGCGGGGGGGCGCGAAGGGATATGGAGGCCGGGGGCGCTGAACGAGAGACCTCCCTGAGATCACCGACGCCGATCTAGTCCGGCGTGGCGCCCGACCGACGCACCACCTCGCCCCAGCGGCGGATCTCCTCGCGCACGAAGGCGGTGAAGGCGGCGGGGGTGGTGCCGCCATCCGGCGTCAGGTCCGGCATCATGCCGCCGAGGTCGGCGATGCGGGCCTTCGTGTCGGGCTCTTTCACGATGGAGTCGATCACCTCGCCCAGCCGGTCGATGATCGGGCGCGGGGTGCGGGCGGGAGCCTGGATGCCGAACCAGGCGGTGGCCTCGACGCCGGGCAGGCCCTCCTCGATGCAGGTGGGGACCTCAAACAAGGCCGGCGTGCGGGTGGCGGTCGTGACGGCCAGGGCGCGCAGGCGGCCATCGCGGATGTGGCCGATGGCCGAGGGAAGGTTGTCGACCGCGACCTCCACGCGCCCGGCCATGACCTCGGCCAGCATGGGGCCGGCGCCGCGGAAGGGGACATGGGTGAGGTCGATCCCGGCCTCGAGCTTCAGGAGCTCGCCCGTCATGTGGAGGGAGGTGCCGGCGCCTGAGGACCCGATGTTCAGCTTGCCGGGATTGGCTTTGGCGTGCGCGACGAGCTCCCGCAGGGTGCGGACGGGCAGGGCGTTGGTGACGAAGATGACGTTCGGGACGCGGACGACGAGGCCGACCTCCGCCAGGTCCTCCGGCCGGTAGGGCATGCGGTTGCCGTAGAGGGTGTAGTTGATGGCGCCCGACGAGATCGCCTGCATCAGGATCGTGTAGCCGTCCGGCTCGGCCTTCGCGACGACGTCGGCCCCGATGTTGCCGCCCGCGCCCGCGCGGTTCTCCACCGGAAAGGTCTGGCCAAGGCGGACCTGCAGCCGTTCGGCAAGGATCCGGGCCGCGAGGTCGGTGGTGCCGGCAGGCGTGAAGGGGACGACCATGCGGACCGGGCGATTGGGGTAGCTGGCGCCCGGTGCCTGGGCGCGGGCGAGGGAGGGCACGAGGAAGGGGGCGGCGAGAAGCGCGCGGCGAGGCGTCATCGAGAGTTCCTCCGGCGCCGGGTCTGGTGCCCGGGCTCGTCGTGCGAAGTCGTGGCGCGCGGCATCGTGGGTTGCAAGAGCGGCCCGCGACTGGCGCCATGACGCGCGAATCGCTCCGCGCGCCGGCGGGGCCGGGATGTCGCCGCGGCTTCTTCGCGCCGGCGTGAAACGCCCGGGCCTCAGCGGCGATGTTTGGGGGAGGCGGCAGCGCCGGCGGGGTGACCCTGCGGCGCGTTCTCGCGGAGGATGCTACCGCATGGGGTTCGTCCAGACCTACGCCCGGGTGCTGGGGCTGCTGGCACCGGACAGGTGGGTGGCGATCGGGCTGGCGCTCGCGGCGCTGGCGCTCGCCGGGCTGCAGTTCCTGGAGCCGGTGCTGTTCGGGCGCGTGGTGGACGTGCTGTCCGGCGCGGACCGGCTGCCGCCCGATGAGGTCTGGCGGAAGGCGATCTCGCTGCTGGTGGTCTGGGCCGCGGTGGGGCTGACGGGGATCGCGGCCAACGTGGCGGTGTCCCTCCTGGCGGACCGGATGGCGCACCGGAACCGGCTGGCGGTGATGCACCGCTACTTTCAGCACGTGCTGGCGATGCCGCTCTCCTTCCACGGGGACACGCAGTCCGGCCGGTTGATGAAGGTGATGCTGGTCGGGACCGATCACCTCTTCGCGATCTGGCTATCCTTCTTCCGAGAGCACCTGACCACCTTCGTGGGGCTGGTGGTGCTGCTGCCGATGACGGTGCTGATGAATTGGCGCTTGTCGATCGTGCTGATGGTGCTCGTCGTCGTCTTCGCGGCGGTGTCCGCCTACGTCATCGGCAAGACGCAGGAGGCCCAGGAGACCGTGGAAGGGCTGCACACCCAGCTGGCCGGCAGCGCGCAGGACGCGCTGTCGAACGTGGTGGTAGTGCAGTCCTTCACGCGGCTGAACGCGGAGGCAAAGCTCTTCGGCGACATCATGCGGCGCGTGCTGGACCACCAGTTCCCCGTGCTGAACTGGTGGGCCGTGGTCTCGGTGCTGACGCGGGCGGCGTCGTCCCTCTCGGTGATCTCGATCTTCCTGCTCGGCACCTGGCTGCATATGCGGGGGCAGGCGAGCGTGGGCGAGATCGTCGCCTTCATGGGCTTCGCGAACCTGCTGATCGGGCGGCTGGAAGGGGCGGTAGGGTTCGTATCCCGGCTCTTGATGCAGGTGCCGGGGCTGCGGGAGGTGTTCTCCGTTCTCGATGCCCGGTCGAGCGTGCCGGAGAAGCCGGATGCGGTGGACCTTCCGCGGGTGCGGGGGGAGGTGGTCTTCGAACGGGTGGCCTTCGGGTATCCAGGCGGCGGCCGGATCCTGAACGACGTGTCCTTCCGGGCCGATCCGGGGAAGACGATCGCCCTGGTGGGCCAGACCGGGGCGGGCAAGTCCACCGCCATGTCGCTGCTGCAGCGGCTCTGGGATCCGATCGAGGGGCGGATCACGATCGACGGGCACGACCTGCGCGACATCTCGCTGGAGAGCCTGCGGCGGAACGTGGGCGTCGTGTTCCAGGACGCGATGCTGTTCAACCGGACGATCGTGGAGAACCTGCTGATCGGCCGGCCGGAGGCAAGCTCGGAGGAGATCGAGCGGGCCTGCCGGATGGCGGAGGCGCACGACTTCATCATGCGCCAGCCCCAGGGCTACGAGACGCCGGTCGGGGAGCGGGGCACGAGCCTCTCGGGCGGGCAGAAGCAGCGGCTCTCCATCGCCCGGGCTCTTCTCAAGGACCCGCCGATCCTCATCCTCGACGAGGCGACCTCGGCCCTCGACGCGGCGACGGAGGCGCGGGTGCAGAAGGCGCTCAAGGCGCTGATGGAGGGGCGCACGACCTTCATCATCGCGCACCGACTCTCCACCATTCGGGATGCGGACGAGATCCTCGTCTTCGAGCAGGGAAAGATCGTGGAGCGCGGGACCTTCGCCGGTCTGGTGGCAGAGGGCGGGCGATTCGCCGACCTGGTCCGGACGCAGCTGGCCGGGGCGTCCGAGACGAAGCAGGCGGCGGCGCCGGTCGCCGCCTGAGGGACCGGGGCTTCTGGGCCTCCGGACCCGGGAGCCTCGTCGCGGTCGCCGGACCGTGACCGGTCGGCGACATGACGTCCTTGTAATTCCGGGTTCAGGGCTGGCAGGGTCTGTCACCCAGACCTGTTGAGGAGGCCGCCATGACCATCGCGACGATCCTGCGGGGGAAGGGGAGCCACGTCATCTCCGTCCTTCCCGGAGACCGGGCGCGGGAGGTGGCGCGGACGCTGACGCGCCACCGGATCGGCGCCGTGCTGGTGCGGGACCCTGACGGCCGCGTTCTGGGCATCGTGTCCGAGCGCGACATCGTCCGGGCCTTTGCCACGGCGGGGGAGTTGCCGGTTGACCTGCCGGCCGAGGAGATGATGACCCGCTCCCTCGCGACCGTGACGCCCGGGACGAAGATCACGGAAGCGCTGGCGCTGATGACTGACCGACGGGTCCGCCACTTGCCGGTGCTGGAGGACGGGGTCCTCTGCGGCATGGTCTCGATCGGCGATCTGGTGAAGGCGCGGATCGATGCGGCCGTGGCCGAGGCGGAGGCGTTGAAGGAGTACGTCGCCACCGCCTGAGGGCGCCGGCGACCTACCCCGGATCGGGGCAGGACCGTCCCCCGGGCCGGGGCCATTCGCGCGCGGTTGGCTTCACGGCGCGGGGGTGGCATGAGGCGCCGCCTTGCCGCGGAGCGCCCGCTTGTCCCCGTCCCAGCACGTTCTGACCCTTTCCTGCCCGAACCGGCCGGGGATCGTCGCCGCCGTCGCCACCACGATCTTCGAGCATGGCGGCAACATTCGGGAGGCGCAGCAGTACGACGATACCGAGAGCCGCCGCTTCCTGGCCCGCATCACGCTCGACCACCCGGAGGACCGGCTGGATGCCGAGGCCTTGCGCGCGGCGCTGGAGGAGGTGGGACAGCGCTTCGTGATGGCGCTGTCCTTCCGGGACCGGGCGCGGGTCCGGCGGGTGATGGTCATGGTCTCGAAGTTCGACCACTGCCTGGCCGACATCCTGTATCGCTGGCGCATCGGGGAGCTCCCGATGGAGCTGGTGGGGATCATCTCGAACCACCCGCGGGAGGGTTATACGGGTCTGGATTTCGGTGACGTACCCTTCCACCACCTGCCCGTGACGCGGCAGACCAAAATGGAGCAGGAGGCCGAGGTCTGGCGCCTGGTCCGGGAATCCGGGGCGGAGCTGGTCGTGCTCGCGCGCTACATGCAGGTGCTCTCGGACGGGCTGGCCGCGAAGCTGGCGGGGCGCTGCATCAACATCCACCACTCCTTCCTCCCGGGGTTCAAGGGCGCGCGGCCCTATCACCAAGCCCATGCGCGGGGCGTGAAGCTGATCGGCGCCACCGCCCATTTCGTGACCGCCGACCTGGATGAGGGACCGATCATCGAGCAGGACGTGGAGCGGGTCTCGCACGCCGACACGCCCGACGACCTGATCCGGCAGGGGCGGGATATCGAGCGGCGGGTGCTGTCCCGCGCCCTGCGCTGGTGGCTGGAGGACCGGGTGCTGCTGAACGGGTCGCGGACCGTGGTATTCCGGGATTAGGGCCGGTGATGCCGGGACGGGAAGAACCTGAGAGCAGACCGGAGACCCGCCGGGACGTCGCCGAGGCTGTCCCGGAGGGTCCACGCGGGTCTCAGGGACGTCCGGACCGGGCGCCCCTGATCGTCGTGGCGGGTCGCAGCTTCATGGCCGTGCGGAAGTCGGGGCCTCCGCCCCCTGGCCAGACCTCCGTCTTCCACGCGGTGACGCCGAACTGCCGCATGGCGCTCTGCGCGACGGAGCCCGGCGCGGGATCGGAATGGGCCGACCCGGCGGGCACGCAGGTCACCTGCCGGGCCTGCCTGCGGCGCCTCTCGCGGATCGGCGGCCGGCCGGCGGCGCAGACCGCCGCTACAGGATGAAGTCGCCCGCGCCGAGCGACGTCACCCCATGCACGATCGCCGCGAAGTCGTTGCTGCCGTCGCCATTGACGTCCAGCAAGAGCTGCGTGTCGTGGCCGGAGTTGGTGACCCGCCAGCCGAGGGTCGCCTCGCCGTCGCCCGGGTGGCCGTTGGTTCCGACATAGGTCACGTGGAAGGCCGAGAAGTCGAGGCGGTCGCCCTCGGCCCGGTGGAAGTCCCACACGTGGTCCATGGTGTTGCGGGGGCTGTCGGTCAGGCCTGACCACACGAAGCGGTCGGCGCCGGTGCCGCCCGTGAGCTTGTCCGGGCCAGCGCCCCCGATGAGCGTGTCCGCGCCCGCGCCGCCGGTCAGGATGTCGCGGCCGCCCAGGCCGGACAGGGTGTCGTTCCCATCTCCGCCCGCCAGGGTATCGCCGTTCGCCGTGCCGATGCGGCTGATGCCCGGAACCGGAGTCGGGGTCGGAGTTGGCGTCGGAATGGGAGTTGGCGTCGGGGCCGGGGAGGCACTCCACGGCGAGGACGTATCGAGGCCTGGCTCGGTCGTGAGGGTGGTGGTGCCCGAGACGATCGCCGGCCCGTTGGTCATCTGCGCGCTCGTCAGCCCCTGGACGTCGTTGCCGGTGACCTGGGCGGTGTAGGCCGTCTGGTTGAGCAGCAGCCGGGTGCTGACCGAGGTGAGGTCGTTGTCGACGAGGTTGTCGCTGATCTTCAGGGACGAGCCGGCGTAGGGCGTGCCTTCCCCGCCGAAGTGGATGATTGCGGGGTTCTGGCTGTTCGCCCCCTGCTGGATGACGTTGCCGGAGATAACCGCGTTGCCGCCGTTCGGCAGGTCGATGCTGTAGCTGGCGTTCCCGGAGTTGTCGTAGATCCGATTGTCGGTGATCGTGTTCACATGGGCCCGGCTCTTGATCTCGTGCCCGACCACCGCGTCGTGGAAGTAGCTGTCCTCGACGGTGAGCGAGGCGATCTCGCCGATATAGATGTTGTGGGTGCGGCCGTCGCCCCTGCCGTTATGAGCGAACTCGGAATCCTGGATCGTGATGTGGCCGTTCGCCACGGGGTTGCCGAGGATCCCGTTCTCGTTGTCGTGGAAGTAGGAGTTGGTGACCGTCAGGTTGCCGGCCTGGTAACGGATGCCGGCACCGTTCCCGTCCGGCACATGCGCGCCGGAGAAGGAGAGGTGGTCGACCGTCACGTCCGTGTTGGTCGTCAGGATCGCCTTGCCGTTCGGCGGGGCCACGGTGGCGACGAGGTTCGCCATGCCGCCGACGCCCTGGATGGTGATCTTGGTCGTGATCGTGGCGAAGTCGTTCACATAGGTCCCGGCCTGGACGGCGATCGTGTCCCCGTCATGCGAGGCGGCGACGGCGGACGCGATCGTCTTGTAGGTCTGGGTGGCACCGACATTCAGGATGGCCATACGCGTACTCCTTCGGGCGGCGGCACCCGGTGCCGCGCCCTCCCCCGTTGCGCTCCTTGAAAGAAAGCGCGTGTTTTCCCCTGGCCTGCGGACGCCATGCGTTACCGCGGGCGGTGCGAGCTAGTGGCCGCGCCGACGTCGGCGCAACTGCGGGTGGTCGAATTGGCCGGATCCTCCCTCGATTCGCGAGTTGGCGGACTGCGCGCCAAAGGTGGTCAGGAATAATGTCCGAAAGGCATTCTGCCGGACGAACCTGAGCTGGGTCGGCGGTCGCGGACGGCAGCACCGCTCCGGCCACGCTGGGGCGGGAAGCGGCCGGGCGCGCGACGTGTGCGACACGGGCGGCTGGCGCGCGGTGTTGAGGGGCGCGGGCCGGGAGCGCTAGGCTGGTACCATCTGGGGTCCGCGTGCCGATCGCGGGCCGGCCGAGGGAGCCGCGCGTGTCGATCATTGCCCGCATGGCCGCATTGAAGACCGGAACGGGGAACGGGGCCTTTCCCAAGATCCCCCGGGCCAAGTTCATCCGGACGCTGGAGCAGCGGATTGCCGACCCCGACAGCATCCGCCAGGCCGTCTCGAGCCTCTGTGGCCCGGCCTCCCTGCTGCGGTCGGTGCTGCTCGACAACCCGGAGATGTACGTCCGATACGCCATCGACATGTATGAGCGTGGGCAGGCGAAGCTCGGGAAGCTCGATGTCGAGCCCAGCTCGGACTGCCGGGAGTGCGACACGAAGGAGAAGGTGGCGGCGGTCGACTGGGTCACCCTCGCCAGCCTGCGGGATTCCGAGAATGACGTCTTCGACTACGACGACGTGGACGATCTGGTCGGCGGCATCACCATGCCGGAGGACCTGGCCGATTGGTTCGAGAAGTGCGGCTACGTCAACGCTCGGAACAACACGAGCGTCCTGCTGACCGAAGGGCGCGACACGCTGCAGGAGGCGTTGGACTGCCACGCCGCGGGGATGCGGACCTGCCTGCTGATCGAGGCCGAGATGATCGACGGGGATGGGAAGGGGAACGCCGTCTTCGCGAATCACTGGGTCATGCTCGGCGACAGCTGGGGCCTGAGGCCCGGCCTGGACGTGGGCTGGGTGGGGTTCCGCGGGGACGGCTACGGCGGGGGAAGCTGGACCGACGATGCCGCCGACCCCTGGGTGGGAGGCAGCCCCGGAAACCACGTCATCGATGACAGGGTCCCCCGCGGAAACGGGGACGAAGTGGACCTGACGCTCTGGTCCTGGGGGGATTGGTACCGGACGAACAAGTTCGGGCCGATGTCCTGGAAATCCTTCGAGAAGCGCTTCCACGGCTACGTCGCGGCCCGGTTCCGCTTCGCCTACTAGGCAGCGGCGGCGCCCGTCAGGGGCGCGCGGCCACCAGCGGCGGGGCGCGCATGACCTGCGCCGCGGCCTCGGCCAGGACGCGGTGGCCCGCCGTGGTGGGGTGGGCGGGGTCCCAGTAGAAGAAGCGGGCGGGGTCGGGGCACTGGGTCCCCTCGCCCGTCGTGTTGCCCTGCCAGCAGACCTGCCGGGCCTCGGTGAAGCCATGCCGGGCGGGGTCGGCCACGACGGCGCGGTAGGTGGCGAACGCATCGAAGACCCGCAGCTCCAGGCCGCGCTGCTCGGCGATGGCGCGGATCGCCGGCACCAGAGCCTCGTTCAGCGCAACGCTGCGGGCGGTGGCGTTGGCGGCGATTGCCGGGGTGTCGAGGGCGTAGCGGGGGACGATCCCGCGGTCCGGCACGGTCACAAGCAGGAAGCGCCGCGCGCCCCGGTCGGCCAGGGCGCTGACGAGGGTGGCGACGTTCCCGACCGTCTGCTGAATCGCGGTCGTGGCCTGGGGGCCGTCCACGCCCTCCGCGCGGAAGATCGCGGCGAGGTCGTTGGCGCCGAGCCACACGACGTGAAGGGCGGCCGGGTCGGCGGCCGGGTGGGCCGCCAGGTACTGGGCGAGCTGGTCGGTGCCGTCGCTGCCATTGGCCCGGTAGACCACCGTCGTGCCGCTGGTCGCGCCGCCATAGGCGTAGTTCGTGCCGCCCCGGCGGCTCGCGACCGGGGTTTCGGCGCCGATCAGGGGAGCGAGCAGTTCCACCCAGACCGGGCCGTTGGAGGATCGCTCGGCATAGGGAGGGCGGGGGCTGGCCCCGTTGCGAAGGGTGAAGTTGTTGCCGCCGTCCGAGAGGCTGTCGCCGAAGACGTAGATCGGCTCGGCCGCCGCAGGACCGGCGAGGATGGCCGAGAGGGCGAAGGCGGCGAGGCGTGCGATGCGGCGGGACATGGCGTTTCTCCCTGGCGGCAGCGTTGTGCCGCCGATGGACAGGCTTCCCGGTGTGCCTGGAAAAGTCAATGATATGACCTAAATCAGGGGGCGCGCTGGGCGCCCGGGCCTGCGATGCACCGCCGCGGCTTGACCTGGGCGGGGGCGCCTGCCATCGGTCCCGGCCCTTCCAAGCCTGAAAGATTCCTGTCTCCGATGCCCGCGATCACGCTGCCCGACGGTTCCGTCCGCTCCTTCGATGGCGCGGTGACGGGGACCACCGTGGCCGCGTCCATCGGACCGGGCCTGGCGAAGGCGGCGCTGGCGATGGAGGTGGACGGGGCGCTCCGCGACCTGTCTCAGCCGATCGCCGGTGATGCCAAGGTGCGGTTCATCACGCGCAAGGACCCCGAGGCGCTGGGCATGATCCGGCACGACGCCGCCCATGTGCTGGCGGAGGCGGTGCAGGAGCTGTTTCCCGGCACGCAGGTCACGATCGGCCCGGCGATCGAGAACGGCTTCTACTACGACTTCCACCGCAACCAGCCCTTCACGACCGAGGACTTCTCGGCGATCGAGGCGAAGATGCGGGAGGTCATCGCCCGCAACGCCGCCTTCGTGCGCGAGGAGTGGCCGCGGGACGAGGCGATCCGCTTCTTTGAGGCGCGGGGCGAGCGCTTCAAGGCGGAGCTGATCCGTGACCTGCCGGAAAGCGAGGTGATCTCGATCTACCGCCAGGGCGATTGGCTGGACCTCTGCCGCGGGCCGCACATGCGTTCCACGGGCGATGTCGGCACGGCCTTCAAGCTGATGAAGGTGGCGGGGGCCTATTGGCGCGGGGACCACCGGAACCCCGTGCTGTCGCGCATCTACGGGACGGCCTGGCGCGACCAGAAGGAGCTGGACGCGCATCTCCACCAGCTGGAAGAGGCGGAGCGGCGCGACCACCGGAAGATCGGGCGGGAGATGGATCTGTTCCACCTCCAGGACGAGGCGCAGGGGTCCATCTTCTGGCATCCGAAGGGGTGGCGCCTGTACCGGACGGTCGAGGCCTATATGCGCCGGCGGCTGGACGCGGCCGGCTACGACGAGGTGAAGACGCCGCAGCTGCTCGATCGGCGGCTCTGGGAGGCATCCGGCCACTGGGAGAAGTTCCGGGAAAGCATGTTCATCGCGACGGTGGAGGATGAGTCCGAGAAGGACCGGGTCCTCGCCCTGAAGCCGATGAACTGCCCCTGCCACGTGCAGATCTTCAACCAGGGCATCCGGTCCTACCGGCAACTGCCGCTGCGCATGGCGGAGTTCGGGGCGTGCCACCGCTTCGAGCCGAGCGGGGCGCTGCACGGGATCATGCGGGTCCGGGCCTTCACGCAGGACGATGCGCACATCTTCTGCACGGAGGACCAGATCGCCGCCGAGACGGTGCGCTTCGTGGAGCTCCTCGCCTCGATCTACCGGGATTTCGGCTTCACCGGGTTCCGGGTGAAGTTCTCCGACCGGCCCGCCAAGCGGGCGGGCACGGACGCGACCTGGGACCGGGCCGAGGGGGCGCTGCGCGAAGCCTGCGCGACGGCCGGCGTCGAGTACGAGTTGAACCCCGGGGAGGGCGCCTTCTACGGCCCGAAGCTGGAATTCGTGCTGCGGGACGCGATCGGCCGGGACTGGCAGTGCGGGACGCTGCAGGTGGACTTCGTGCTGCCAGAGCGGCTCGACGCCGAATATGTGGGCGAGGACGGGGCGAAGCACCGGCCCGTCATGCTCCACCGCGCCATCCTCGGCTCCTTCGAGCGGTTCCTGGGCATCCTGATCGAGGAGCATGCCGGTCGCTTCCCGATGTGGCTCGCTCCGGTGCAGGTGGTGGTGGCGTCCATCGTGGATGACGCTGCCCCCTATGCCGAGGAAGCGGCGGCGGCCCTGCGGGCGGCCGGTCTGTCGGTGGCGGTGGACATCCGGAACGAGAAGATCAACCGCAAGGTCGCCGAACACATTGAGGCGCGGGTGCCGATCCTGGCCGTGGTCGGCCGGCGGGAGGCGGAGGAGCGGAACCTCGTCCTGCGCCGCCTGCCCGGACGGGAGCAGGAGACGGTGACCCTGGCCGAGGCGGCGGCGCGGCTGGCGGCGGAGGCCGCGGCACCGGACCAGCGCCCGGCCGCGTAACCACCCGGCCGGGGCATCCGGCCGCCTGCGTTCTATTCCCGGTCGGGCGGGGGAACCCCGCCCGACCGGGCAGGTGAGGAACCGGTTGCAGTCGGCCCGGACGCGCACCATAAAATCCCCTGATTTCACTTCCACAGGAGACCACCCTGGCCAGAGGCCCGATTCCGAACCAGCTTCCTGCCCGTAGCGGACCGCGCGTGAACGAGGAGATCCGATCCCCGCAGGTGCGCCTGATCGACCAGGACGGCGAGATGCTTGGCGTGATGAGCGCGCGCGACGCGATGCTCCGCGCCTATGACGCCGGCATGGATCTGCTGGAGATCAGCCCGAACGCCGACCCGCCGGTGTGCAAGATCACCGACTTCGGCAAGTTCAAGTACGAGCAGCAGAAGAAGGCGAACGAGGCCCGCAAGCGCCAGAAGGTCGTGGAGATCAAGGAGATCAAGGTTCGTCCGAACATCGACGACCACGATTACGACGTGAAGATGCGGCAGATGAAGACCTTCATCGAGGAGGGCGACAAGGTGAAGGTCACCCTTCGCTTCCGCGGCCGCGAGATGGCCCACCAAGAGCTGGGCGCGAAGGTGCTGGAGCGCATTCGCACCGAGATGGCCGAGGCGACGAAGGTGGAATCCATGCCCCGGCTGGAGAACCGCCAGATGATCATGGTGCTGGCGCCGAAATAGGCGCCTCGCCCAGAGCGGACGGCCGAAGCGCCCCGGGGAGACCCGGGGCGCTTCGCGTTTGGGGCTAGGCGTTCGCGAGCTTCGCCAGGGTGGCGGCCAGGACGCGGGCGCCGGCGGCGAGCTGGCCGGGTTCGGAGTACTCCGCGGGGTTGTGGCTGATGCCCTTGCGGCAGGGGACGAAGATCATTCCCGTGGGGCAGAGCGGCACCATGAACTGCGCGTCGTGAAAGGCGCCGCTGGGCAGGCGGAGGGTCTTCAGGCCCTGCGCGGTCGCCGCATCTTCCACTGCGTCGGTCACCAGGGCGTCGAACTCCACGGGCAGGGCGTGGAACCGCTCGGTGACCGTCACCGCGCAGGTCTTGATGGCCGTGGCGATCGTGTTCTCGATCGCGTCACCGTTGGTGATCAGCAGCTCCTTGTCCGGATGGCGGAAGTCGATCGTGAAGCGGACGAGGTCGGCGACGGAGTTGGAGGTGTTGGGCTGCACCTCGATGCGGCCGACAGTGAAGCGGAGCACGTCGGTCGGGTCGGTCATGAGGGCGTTCAGGGCAGTGACGGCGCGGATCATGTCCTGCACCGCGTCCTTGCGGAGCGAGAGCGGGGCAGTGCCGGCATGGGCGGTCTCCCCGCGCAGTTCCACGATGAACCAGCGGCTGCCCTGGATGCCGGTCACGACGCCGATGTCGAAGCCCTCCGCCTCCAGGCGGGGCCCCTGCTCGATATGGGCTTCCACATAGGCGTGGGGCTTGCCGCCGAGGGGGCGCTGGGGGAGGTCGGCCTCGGCGGAGCGGTGCTCGTCCAGGGCCTGGCGGAAGGTGACGCCCTCGGGATCCGCCACGGCGTCCCAGGTGTCGGCGGGCTTGAAGTGGGCATACGCCATGCTGCCCATGCAGCCCGGGGCGAAGCGGCCGCCCTCCTCGTTCGTCCAGGCAACGATCTCGATGGAGCGGCGGGTCTGCACGCCGGCCTCGCGGATGGCCTGGACGGCCTCGAGGCCGGCGATGACGCCCCAGATGCCGTCGAAGCGGCCCCCATTGGGCTGGGTGTCCATGTGGCTGCCCGTCAGGATCGGGGCCTCGTTCGGCTCCGTGCCCTCGTGACGGAGAAAGAGGTTGCCGAGCTCGTCGACCGAGACGGTCAGGCCGAGATCCGTGGCCCAGCGGATCAGGAGGCGTCGGGCCTCCCGGTCCAGCGGCGTGAGGCAGGCGCGGTTGACGCCAGGGGAGCCATCGGCGCCGGTGATGGCGCCGAGCTCCGCCATCTGCATCAGCCGGTCCCACTGGCGGGATTCGCTGACGGCCGCGACGAGGTGGGGGGCGGTGCTGGCGCTCATGACGGGTCCTCTTGGCGGCTCGTCGGGGAATGCACGCGGCGGGCCGCGATGGGGCCAGGGCGTGGACGGCGGGCTTGTTTGCAGCGGCCGGGCGGGTGGAATCAACCCGTGGCCGGGGGAGGACGTGGTGGCGCGGGAAAACCTGTTCGGGATCGAGGCCGGGGATGTGGCGCCCCGGCTGGCGGAGGCGAACGCGGCGCTGGTGGCGCGGCGGGACGCCATCCTGGCCGCGCTGGAGCGGGTGCCGGACCCGCTGCCGGACGCGGATGCAGCGGCGCGGGCATTCCGCTTCGCCGGGCAGATCAAGGCCGCCATCGCCGAGACCCGGTCCACCAAGACCGCGGATTGCGGGCCGCTGCGTGCGGCGCAGAAGGCCGCGGACGGATTTTTCGAGGAGGTGTCACGGCCGCTGCAGCGTGCCCTGGCGCGAGTGGAGGCGCTGCTGACCCGTGCGGCGGCACCCCCGCCCCCCGTGGCCGCGACGCCGCCCGCCATGGCCGGGGCGGCCGCGCCGGAGGTCGTGGCGGCCAAGCCCGTGCCGCCCGCCGTGCCGGTGGCGGCGAATCTGCCGCTCGTGTGGAAGGCGGAGCGGGTGAACCGAGCGGCGCTCGATCTCGAAGCGCTGCGGGAGCATTTCACCGACACGGAGCTGGACCGGGCGGTGGCGCGCTGGCTGGACGCGAACGGGCCGGGGGACCTGACCGGCGTGAGCTGGCGGCAGGTGGTGGAAGCGCCACGGAACCGTGGGCCGGCGGAGCCGATCTGAGGCACGGTGCCGCGTCGGGACGGGGTTTGTACCGTCCGTCCAGAAAGGCCCCCCGCCCCGCGGAGTGGACGCAAGACGCAGTGACGGAGATGGCGGAATGAAGCAGTCGGCGCTCTCGACGCATGTGCTGGACACGGCGAACGGCATCCCGGCCGAGGGGATGACGGTGGAGCTGTGGCGGATGGACCCGTCGCCGGAGCTGGTGGTGCGCGGCGTGACGAACGGCGATGGACGGACGGACGGACTGCTGCTGCCGCCCGAGCGCTTCGTGGAGGGGCGGTACGAGCTGCGCTTCGCCGTGGGCGCGTATTTCGCAGCGCGGGGCGAGGGGGCGGGTTATCTCGACGTCGTCGCGCTGAATGTCGGCCTGCGGGCGGGGCAGGGGCACTACCACGTACCGCTGCTCTGCTCGCCCTGGTCCTACTCGACCTATCGCGGCTCGTAAGGTGAGGGGTCGTCGAGGCCGGGCGGCGCGTTCGCGGTCGGGTCCCTCAGGATCAGCGAGGCGTCATTCTCGGAGACCTTGTTCACGCGCTTGCTGACAGGCCAGGCGGCGAGCCATTCGTCCGGGCAGGGGCGGAGAAGGGCCTTCAGCGCCTCCGCCTCGGCGGGTTCCTCGCCGAGCCAGGCGGGCCAGGCCTCGCGCGGCAGGATCACGGGCATGCGATGGTGCAGGGGCTGCTGCTTCGGGGCCGCGTCCGTGGTGACGATAGAGTAGGTGCGGAGCCAGTTGCCGTCCGGGTCCTTCCAGTTCTCCCAGAGGCCGGCGAAGGTCATCGGGTCGCCGTTCTTGAGCGCGACGGCAAAGGGCTGCTTCGGGTCTTTCGATCTCGCCTCCGCCGGGGAAAGCCACTCGTAGAAGCCGTCAGCCGGGACGAGGCAGCGGCGCTTGCGGAAGGCTTCCCGAAAAGACGGCTTTTCGGCGACGCCGTCCGCGCGGGCGTTGATCAGGCGGGCGCCATCCTTGGAATCCTTCGCCCAGTGCGGGACCAGCCCCCAGCGGAGAAGATCAAGCTGTCGCTCGCCGCTCTCCGGGTTGCGCCGGATCACCGGGCCGTCCTGCGTCGGGGCGACGTTCCAGTTGGGGGCGAAGTTCGGTAGCGGCCGCTCCGTCCGGTTCAGGCGGTAATACTCCGCGAGCCGATCGGGATCGCGTTGGGCGAAATAGCGGCCGCACATGCCGGTTGCTCTCCGTTACCCCGGCTCGCGGCAACTCGCCGCCGAAGCCCGCGTTTTACCCCCGACCGCAACGGACGAAGGAGACGGGTCATGGCGATCGACAGCGACCGGATCAAGGGCGCCGCGAACCAGGTGGCCGGCGCCATCAAGGAGAATGTGGGCGCCGCGATCGGCGACACCAAGACCGAGGCCGAGGGTGCCGCGCAGCGCGCCAAGGGCAAGGTTCAGAACGCCGTCGGCGGAGCCAAGGACGCCGCCCGGGACGTGGTCGACAAGGCCTGATCCCAGCGATCGCAGGAAGGGGCGGGTGGCTACGGGCCACCCGCCCTTTCGTATTGTCGGGCGCGCACTCCTCATGCCGCGCCCGGGTTCTACGGCCCTCAGAACGGCAGGATCGCGTCCAGGATCTGCTGGCCGTAGCGGGGCTGCTGCACGTCGCTGACGGTGCCGCGGCCGCCATAGGAAATGCGCGCCTCGGCGAGCCGATCGTGCTGGACCGTGTTGTCGCTCGCGATGTCCTGAGGGCGGATGATGCCGGTGAGCTGCATGTCCCGCATCTCGTGGTTCACCCGCACCTGTTGGCGACCGGTGACGACGAGGTTGCCGTTCGGCAGCACCTGCGTGACCGTCCCGGCCACGCGCATTGTCACCGCCTCGTTCCGGCGGATGCGCCCGGTGCCCTGGGAGCCGTTGTTCGAGTTCGCCTCGATCATGCGGGACGGGTCGAAGCCCTGCGGGAAGAAGCGCGCGTAGGAGGAGTCCAGGCCGAGGATGCGGGGAATGCCCATGCTCTCGGAGTTCTCGCGCGAGCGCTCGGAGGTGTTCTGCAACTCCGCCTGGTCCCGGATGGAGACGAGAATGGTGATGATGTCGCCGACCGCGGAGGCACGCTGATCCCGCAGGAAGGTGCGGCTGCCCGGCCGCCAGAGGGAGTTGGCCGAGAGGTTGCGCGCGTCCTGCGGGGCCGGCATCGGCATGGAGACCGGACGGTAGTTCGGGTCGCGCGTGGGGTCGGCGATTGGCGCCATGTCGGGCGCGCGGCCGATGCGGGACAGGCGCTCGGCGGTGCCGCAGCCGGAGAGCAGGGCGCCCGTCACGGAGAGGGCGGCGAAGAGGGCGGTCTTACGCATGAGGATTCCTCAGCGGTAGGAGGGGACGGTGCCGACTGGGGCGCCGCCGAAAGCGACACGGACCCGACCGGGACCGATGACGGTGGCCTCCACGATGGAGCGGGAGGCGAGGTTCATGACGGGCACCACGGCACCGCGGGCGGCGGGTTCCAGGGCGCGGCCCTGGGCGGTGAGCGTCATCCCCGGGCTCTCCATCAGCATCGTGACAGTCGCGCCGCGCTCCACGGCGGCGGGGAGGGAAAGGTCGTTCGTGGCGAAGGGCAGGCCCTCTGCGACCGGGCGGCGGAGCGATTGGCCGATGACCTGGGCGGGGTTGGTCGCGAGGCCGGGGCGGACGCGCTCGGCACGCTGGCGGACGACCCGGACATCGCCCGGCCGCACGGTCTCGTTCAGGGCGAGGCGACGGGTGGCGACAACGACCGCGGCGGTCGCCAGGGCGCGGCCGGCGAGGCGGAGGCGCTGAGTGGGCATCCCGTCCGCCACGACGACGAGGGTGGCGGCGAAGCGGTTCGTCACGGTGTCGTAGGTCGGGCCCTCGATCGTCGTCTGCGCGAAGGCCGCAGTGGGGACGAGGGGCGGCGAGAAGCCGGGCAGCTCCAGCTCCGTGTCTCGGTCCATGCCGAGGCGGATGAGGTCGGCGCGGAGAAGGTCCATCACCTCGTCGCGGGCGATGGCGCGTCCGGGGCGCTCCACCGTGACGCTGTCGGCACCGGTCAGCGGGCGCCAGGCGACGCCGTTGGCGCGTGCGATGGCGAAGAGCTGGGCGGGCTCCACGACGATGCGGCGGCCCGGCGCCGGCGCCGGGCCGATGGCGCGGGACGCGTTCGGGCCAGCATTGTCGAAGAGGTCGGACAAGCGGATCTGCGCGTCCTCCACCGTGACCTGCGGGCGGAGGATGGCGAGGTCCTGCGCCTGCGCCGTGCCGGCGAGGAGGACGAGCAGGAGAGCCAGGCGGCGCATCGCGATCACCGCAGCCGCGCCAGGGTCGAGAGCATCTCGTCCGATGCCGTGATCACCTTCGAGTTCATCTCGTAGGCCCGCTGGGCGGTGATGAGGGAGGTGATCTCCTGCACGACGTTCACGTTCGACGTCTCGACGAAGCCCTGCATGACGTTGCCGAAGCCGGGTGAACCGGGCGCGCCCTGCTGCGCAGCGCCGGACGATGGTGTGGCGAGAAGCAGGTTGTCGCCGATGGCCTCCAGCCCGCCCTCATTCGGGAAGACCGCGAGCTGGATCTGGCCGACATTCTGGGACGCGGTCTGGCCGTCCAGCTTCGCCATCACCTCACCGTTCGCGTTGATCGTCACGTCGCGGGCGTTGGCGGGGATGGTGATGCCCGGGGCCACCGGATAGCCCTCGGCCGTCACGATGACGCCTTCCGGGGAGAGGCCGAGCGTCCCGTCGCGGGTGTAGGCGGTCTCGCCGGAGGGAAGCTGCACCTGCAGGAAGCCGTTTCCACGGATGGCGACGTCGAAGCGGTTCTCGGTCTGCTGGAGGGAACCCTGCTCGTGGATGCGGTAGATGGCGGCGGTGCGGACGCCGAGGCCGACCTGCGCGCCGGCCGGCAGCGTCGTGCCGGTATCGCTCGACTGCGAGCCGACGCGGCGCATGTTCTGGTAGATGAGGTCCTGGAACTCGGCGCGGCGGCGCTTGTAGCCCGTCGTGCTCATGTTCGCGATGTTGTTGGAAATGACCTCGACATTGGTCTGCTGGGCCATCATGCCCGTGCCGGCGGTCCAGAGTGCGCGCATGGTGTGTTTCCTTGTGTCTCTGGGTCGCTGCACTAGCTGCGGCGGCGGAGGATGCGCTCGACGGCGTTGCCGATGCGCTCGCCTTCCTTCTCGGCGAACTGCGCGACGAACTGGAACTCGCGCATCTCCGCGGTCAGGCGGGTGAGTTCGAGGACCGGGCGGACATTGCTGCCCTCCAGCGCGCCTTGGACGAGGGCGGGGCGGTCGATCGTCTCGGGCGCCTGGCCGGGGGCAGCGGCGAAGTGGCGGTCGCCTTCCGCGACGAGGCGCTGGGTGTCGGCGAAGCGGACGATGCGGATGCGGCCGATCTCGCCGTTCTCGCTGCTCAGGGTGCCGTCGCCGCGGATGGTCAGGCGGGTGTCGTTCGCCCCGACGCGCAGCGGGTTGCCCCCGTGGTCGAGGACGGCATTGCCCTCGGTGTCCACGATCTGGCCGTCCCCGCCGATCGTGAAGTGGCCGGCGCGGGTATAGCGCTCGCCCTGCGGGGTCTGGATTGTGAAGTAGCCCTCCCCGTTGATGGCGACGTCCAGCGGGTTGCCGGTGGTCTGGACGGCGCCGGGGGTGGCGTCGCGCCAGGTGGCGCGGTCCCAGGAGAAGGCGACGTCGCGGCCGCCGGGCACGGCGGCGGTGTTCTGCTGGCGCTCCAGGTACTGCGCGAAGACAGGGCGGGAGGCGCGGAAGCCCGGGGTTTCCGCATTGGCCATGTTGTGCGCCAGCACGGCGGTCGCGCGGTTCTGCGCAACGAGCCGGGAGAGCGCGATGTAGCCGGGGTTGTCCATCTGCCTCGTCTCGACGGGGTCGTGACGGGGGTAGCGCAACCGCTGTGCCAGGGATTCGGGCGGGGTGCGCGCACGTTCGGTGCCGGCGTGGCGGCAGAACCTGCCGGGCGGGGGGCAGGAAGGGTCGGCAGGAAGGCTTTGTTAACGGCGGTGGCGGAGGATCGCGGCCATCCCAACGATCGGCGACCAGAAGGGTCCATGGCACAGGCGGCGGCACCGGCGGCCGAAGGGGCTCAGGCCCCGGCGAAGAGCGGCAAGAAGAAGCTCGTCCTGATCGCGCTGCCGATTCTGCTGATCGGCGTCGTCGCGGGGCTCTGGTTCACCGGTATCCTGCCGAGCATGCTCGGCATGGGCGCGGCGCACCCGCCGGCCGTGCAGGCGCCGCCGGCCGGTCCGGTCGCGAGCGAGCCGGCGCCGCCCCGGCCGCCGGTTTTCATGGACCTTCCGGAGGTGCTGACGAACCTGAACGTCACGGGCCGCCGCGCGCAGTTCATCCGCCTGAAGGCGAAGCTGGAGCTGTCGCGCCCGGAGGATGCGGCGGCGGTGCAGGCCGCCATGCCTCGGCTGATGGACCTGTTCCAGACCTATCTGCGGGAGATGCGGCCGGAGGAGCTGCGCGGCAGCCAGGGCACCCACCGGCTGCGGGAGGAGCTGCGCGCGCGCGCCGGGCTGGCGGTGCACCCGGTGCGGGTTCTGGACGTCCTCTTCGTCGAGATGGTGGTGCAGTGAGCGACCGCGGCATGAACCCCGATCGCGTGCTCGAGCAGGAGGAGATCGACGCCCTGATGCGCCCCGGCGAGTCCGGGACGGAGACGCGCACGGGGATGGAGCGCGTCATCTCCAGCGGGCTCATCTCCTATGAGCGGCTGCCGATGTTGGAGATCGTGTTCGACCGGCTGGTCCGGCTGATGAGCACGACGCTGCGCAACTTCACCTCGGACAATGTGGAGGTCTCGATCGAGGGGATCATGTCGCTGCGCTTCGGCGACTACCTGAACTCGATCCCTCTGTCGTCGATGCTGGCGGTCACCAAGGCGCAGCAGTGGGACAATTACGGGCTGCTGGTGGTGGATTCCGCCATGATCTACTCGGTGGTCGACGTGCTTCTGGGCGGGCGCCGCGGCACCGCGGCCATGCGGATCGAGGGGCGGCCCTACACCACCATCGAGCGGACGCTGGTCGAGCGCCTGATCCAGGTGGTGCTGCATGACCTCTCCGCGGCCTTCGAGCCGCTGGCTCCGGTGGAGTTCCGCTTCGAGAGGCTGGAGGTGAACCCCCGCTTCACCGCGATCACCCGGCTGTCCAACGCGGCGGTGCTGGTGAAGCTGCGGGTGGAGATGGAGGACCGTGGCGGCAAGGTGGAGCTGCTGCTGCCCTACGCCACGCTCGAGCCGGTGAGGGAGCTGCTGCTGCAGCAGTTCATGGGCGAGAAGTTCGGCCGCGACACGATCTGGGAAAGCCACTTGGCCGAGGAGCTGCGGCAGACGGAGGTCGCACTCGACGTCGTGCTGGATGACCAGCCGTTGTCGCTCTCGACGGTGATCGGGCTGAAGGTGGGCGACCGCATCATGCTGAACGTGGGGCCGGGCGCGCCGGTCCGGCTGCGATGCGGTGACGTGACCCTGTTCGAGGCGGCGTTGGGTCGGCGGGAGAACCGGCTCGCCGTGCGGATCGAGCGTGAGCTGCTGACGGCGCCGAAGGGAGATGCGGCATGAGCGGGATCGAGTGGGCCGTCCAGGGCGTGCTGCTTCTCATGCTGGGCGTGGCACTGCCCTTCATGGTGCGGCTGCAGCGGCAGATCGCGGCGCTGCGACGGGACCCGCAATTGATCGCCGAGGGGGCGGAGGGCTTCACCCAGGCGGCGCGGGAGGCCCAGGCCTCGCTGGACCGGATGCGGGGCATGGTCGAGGCCGGCGGCCGGCACCTGGAGGAGCGGGTGGAGACGGCAGGGGCGCTGCGCGACGACCTGCGTTTCCTGATCGAGCGCGGCACGGCGCTGGCGGACCGGATGGAGGCGCTGGTCACGCAGGCCCGGCCGCTCGCGGCCGACCCCTCGCGCGCGGCCGCCCAGCCCGCAGGCGGGGCGGCGACAGGTTCACGGGGTGTTCATCCGTCGGGCGGTAATCCTCAGCCCGCCGGATCGGTCGGGGCTGCGCCGGGCAGCACGCCGGGCGGCGCCTATCCCGCGCCGCGCAGCACGGCGGAGCGGGACCTCCTCCAGGCCTTGGCCCGCGCAAAATGAGGCGATCCATGCCCCGTCCCCGCCTGACCCCGATGATCATCGCGGCCTGCGCCGCGCTGGCCATCATCAAGGCCCATTCCCTCTGGACCGCGGCCACCGGGAACAGCGTGGTGGCCCAGGCCGTGGCCTCGACGCCGCCCGCCCCTGCGCCGACGCCGCGGCCGGCCCCCGCGGCCCCTGTGACGTCGCCATCACCCGCAGCCGCGGAGCCCGATCCGGTGGATGCGGCGGAGCGGTCCATGCTGTTGGCCCTGCGCGAGCGGCGCGGCGAACTGGAGGCGCGGGAGGGCGCCCTCGGAGCACGGGAGGCGGTTCTGGCCGCGGCCGAGCGGCGCCTGACGCAGCGTCTGCAGGAGCTCGGCGCTCTCCAAACCCGGCTGGAGGCGCTCGAGCGCGGCCGGTCCGAGCGGGAGGAGGAGGGCTGGCGCGCCCTCGTGCGGACCTACGAGTCCATGCGCCCGCGAGACGCCGCCACCGTCTTCGATGACCTCGAGATGCCGGTGCTGGTGCAGATCGCCCACCGGATGCGCGAGGCCAAGGCCGCCCCGGTGATCGGCTCCATGCGACCGGAGCGGGCGCGCGCCCTCACGGCAGAGATCGCGCGGCTGCGGGCGCAGGGTCAGGGCCGGTGATCCTCGCCCGGTCCGGATGGGGGCTGCTGGCGGCGCTGGCGCTCCTCGGGCCGGTGCGGGCGGAACGACTGGGCGTGCGGCTGGGGGACCACCCAGGCTTCGGGCGCGTGGTCGTAGACCTGACCGATCCGTCCCGGGTGCCGCAGATTCGGCAGCAGGGAGGTGAGGTCGTGCTGCGCCTCGGGCCCGGCACCGAGTTCGACATCCCGGCGTCGCGCCCGCTGCCGCGGAACGTCCAGGCCCTACGCGCGGAGGACGGGGCGCTGCGGATCGGGACCCGTCCTGGCGCGCGACTCCGGCAGCAGCGGCTGGAGGGGCGCGTGGTGTTGGACGTGCTGGACCCGCCCGCGAGCCCCTCGCCGCAGGCCGCGGCGCCGGCCGCGCCTGTGCAGGATGCCCCCCAGTCGGGTGCGGCCGGGAATGAACCGGCTCGAACTGCAGCGATGGCCCTGCCAGCGCCAGCCACCGGCCGTCGGGGGCGTTCTGTCGCCATCCCTGCCACTGCACCCGAGGGGTTGGCGCCGGGTGCCGCCCCGGCAACCGGCGGTGTGGGGGGGGCGGCGCCTTCCGCCATGCCCTCTCAAAACCAGCGAGCGCAGGCGCGGGGACGGCGCGGGCGCCCGGAGCCAGCGACCGCTGCGGCGCCCCCGACTCCACCTCCGCCCATCGCGGTCCCGGCCGCACCGCCACTCGCCCCGGCGGTGGAGACACCGCCTCCACCGCCCGTGCCCGCCGGGCCGACCGTTCGAGTCGTGCGGGGTGAGGGAAATCCGGCGCTCCTGCTGCCCTTACCCGACGAGGCGGGAATGGCGGTGCTGCGGCGCGGCGAGACGATTCTCGTCGTGACGGATCAGGGCGGGCCGCTGGATCTGTCGGCGCTGCGGGACGACCCGGTCTTCGGAGCGGCGGATCTGGTGCCGACGCCGGATGCGACGGTCCTTCGGCTCCGTCTTGCGGCACCGACGGTGCTGCGAGCGCGACGGGACCGGCACGGCTGGCGGCTGGAGGCGGCGCGGGACACAGCGCCCGAGCGGTCCGTGACCGCAGAGGCCGAGGGCGGGCGGCTGCTGCTGCGCGCCGGGGCGCTGGGGCGTCCCGTGCCGGTGCTCGACCCCGAGACGGGGCTGCCGATCCTGGTCGGTACGACACGGGAGGCCGCCTTCTCCGTGCCGGCCGGGTGGCGCCTGCCGGCGGCGGAGATGCTGCCAACCATGCTTGGCGTAGCGGTGCTGGCGCGGGCGGACACGGCTTCGTTGCGGCGCGCGGGGGACCGGCTGGCGCTCTCCGGCGTGGGGAACCCCGGGGCGGCAGGGCGGGACCTGGCCGCGTTGCCGATGACGCGGCTCTTCGACTTCCCCGCGCTGGACGCCGGGGCGGCGCAGGAGCGGCTGCGGCAGCAGGGGGCGGGGATCGCGGCGGCGCCGCCCCTCACGCGCCTGCCGCTGCGCCGGGAGGCGGCGGAGGGGCTGCTGGCGCTCGGCCTGGCGCAGGAGGCGCAGGCGATGACGCGCCTAGCGCTGCAGGAGGACCCGCGGGCTGGGACCGATCCGCGTTTGGCCGCGGCCCATGCGGCCGCGGCGCTGCTGGCGGGACGATCGGGTGAGGCCGGTGCCCTGATCGACGGCAGCCTTCCGGTGACAGATGAGACGGCGCTCTGGGGTGCGTTGGTCCGGGTCGAGCGGGGCGAGGTGGCTGCCGCGGCCCCGGCGGTCGCGTCGACGCTGCCGCTGCTGCTCTCCTACCCTTCGGCTCTGCGGGAGCGGTTGATGCCGCTGGCGGCAGAGGCGCTGCTGGCGGGGAACGAGCGGGGCGCGCTGCGGCGGCTGCTCGCCGCCGCTGGGGATTCGCCCGCCATGGGCTATGCGCGGGCCCGGTTGGCCGAGGCAGATGGCCGGACCGATGATGCGTTGGCACTGCTCGCCGGCCTGGCGGAGGGAAGGGACCGGCTGGTCCGGGCGCGGGCGCTGCGGCGCTCCGTCGATCTTCGGGTGGCGAGCGGGGCAATGGACGCCGCGGCGGGGGCGGCGGCGCTGGAAGCGGCGCTCTTCGCGTGGCGCGGCGACGCGGAGGAGTTGGACGCGCGGCTCCGGCTGGCAACGCTGAAGCGAGAGGCCGGCGATGCACGCGGCGCGCTCTCCCTGTTGCGGGAGACGGCGGCACTTTTTCCGGACCGGGCTGCGGCGATGCGAGCGGCGCAGGAGGAGGCGTTGCTCGGCGTGCTGGCGCGGGAGCCGCCGCTGGTCGCGGTCGCGATGGCGGAAGTGCACGCGGAGCTCTTGCCACGTGACACGCGCGGAACGGAGGCACTTGGCCTGCTGGCGGATCGGCTGGTTGCGCTGGACCTGCCGGCGCGGGCCGTTCCGCTGGCGCGCCAGGCGCTGGAGCGCGCGCCAGCGGAGCAGCGGCCCGCGGCAGGCGCGCGGCTCGCCTCGGTGCTGCTCGCGACGGGCGATTCGCGCGGCGCGTCCGCGGTGCTGGAGGAAACTGGGGGCGCGGCTCTTCCCGCGGTGCTGGCCGCGGAGCGCGCGCTGCTGTCCGCGCGCGCTCTGGCGGGGCGCGGAGAGGGCGAGACGGCGGTGGCGCTGCTGCGCGGGATGGGCGAGGCCGGGCTGGGTCCGCTCGCCGAGCTCCTCGCGGCACGGCAGGACTGGACCGGGGCCGCGGACGCGCTGGCCGCAAAGGCGGCCCTGACGCCGGAGACGCCGGCATTGCAGCGCGACGCTGTCCGGGCCGCGGCCTTCGCGGCGCTGGCGGGCGATCCGGCGCGGCTGGCGGCGTTGCGGGCCACATGGTCTGAGCGCCTGGCGGGCGGGCCGCTGGGTGCGGCGCTCGACCTGATCACGGCCGATCCGGTGCGCGGCCTGTCCGACCTGCCACGGCTCGGGCGTGAACTGGACCTTTTCCGGGGATTTCCCGTTGGACTGGAGGCCTTCCGGACGGCTGCCGCAAGTTCAAGGTGAGCCACGCGTGGGGCGGGGGGGTGGTCCGCAAGATTTTCGGCCTTGGGGGCAGAATTTCACTTGCGATGGGGGGGCTGCGGCCTCATATGGCGCCCCCGTTGACCTGATCGAATTCACGATCGCCCTGGTCATCGCCGGTAGGGAATGGGGGCCTGAAATTGGACGCCTTTGTTGCTCCGCTGGGGATGGTTTCGGATTTCAGCCCGGACGACGCCCAGACCACGACTGAGACGAAGGACTACTTCGTCGAGAAGGACGGCGTGCGCTTCGCCGGGACACACCTGATCATCGACCTGTGGGGGGCCACCAACCTGGATGACCCAGCCCACATCGACGAGGTGCTGCGCGAGGCGGCGATCGAGACGGGTGCGACGATCCTGCACGGCCACTTCCACCACTTCCAGCCGAATGGCGGGGTGAGCGGCGTGCTGGTGCTGGCGGAGAGCCACGTCTCCATCCACACCTGGCCGGAGAAGAACTTCGCCGCGCTGGACATCTTCGTCTGCGGCGCCTGCGATCCCTACAAGGCGATCGCGGTGCTGAAGCGGGGCTTCCTGCCGGAGCGCGTGCAGCTCGGCGAGCACCGCCGCGGCATCACGGTCTGACGCAAAGCCGTCGCTTGACCTGAACGGGGGGCGGGCCGAAAGGTCCGCCCCCTTTTCATGCCCGCGGGCCCTCCGCCCGGGGCGACAGGATGGGAGAGCCGCCGTGACGACGGATTCCTGGGTGAACGAGACCCTTTACGCCGCCTGGGGCCAGCGGTTCCGCGTCGTGCGGGAACTGGCGCGGGAGAAGTCCGACTTCCAAGACATCATGGTCTTCGAGTCCGAGACGCATGGCCGCGTCATGCTGCTGGACGGCGTGGTGCAGATCACCGAGGCGGACGAGTTCGTTTACCAGGAGATGCTGACCCATGTGCCGCTGCTGGCGCATGGCGACGCGCGCCGGGTGCTGATCATCGGCGCCGGCGACGGCGGCGTGCTGCGGCGCGTGCTGGAGCACCGCAACGTCGAGAAGGCCGTGATGGTCGAGATCGACGGCGCGGTGATCCGCCTGGCCAAGCAGCACCTGCCCGGCATCGCGGGCGACGCCTGGAACGATCCTCGGGCGGAGGTCATCGTGGGCGACGGCATCGACTACGTTCGCCAAGCCGAGCCGGGTTCCTTCGACGTGGTGATCGTCGACAGCACGGACCCGATCGGCGTGGGCGAGGTCCTGTTCACCGAGGAATTTTACGCCAACGCGGCGCGGCTCCTCTCCGAGCGCGGCCTGATCGTGAACCAGTGCGGCGTGCCCTTCATGCAGGCGGATGAACTGCGGGAGACGAATCTCCGGAGGGCGAAGTCCTTCGCGGACACCTGGGCCTATGTGGCGGCGGTGCCGACCTATGTGGGCGGGTACATGACGCTGGGCTGGGCGGCGAAGGACGCCTCCCTGCGGGCGGTGCCGGCGGAAGAGGTGCGGCGGCGGGCGCAGGCGGCCGGCATCCTCGGACGCACGCGCTACTGGACGCCGGAGATCCACGCGGCGGCCTTCCACTTGCCGCCCTACATCGCAGAGAACCTCAGCCCCTGAGGATCGCGGCCCGCAGCGCGGTCAGGACGCGCTGCATGTTTTTGCCCAGGCGCGGCAGGGCCGTGTCCCAGGGCGGGGTATCGAAGCGGATCATCTCCGGCACCCATTTCCCGCCTGGCAGCGGAACGCGGGTGGAGCAGCGGAGGGTGGCGGGATCGGGCATCGCTTCGACCCGCCAGAGGAAGAGGACGAGGTCCTTCCCCGGCATGTAGGCATGCAGGCCGAGGGGGATCAGCGCCTCCGCCGACGCGTTGAGGCCGGTCTCCTCCCGGAGCTCGCGGCGGGCCGCGTCAAGGTCCTCTTCGCCGGACTCGGCCAGGCCCTTGGGGATGTCCCAGAGCGGAGAGCGGGCGGCCTGCCCGATCAGGAGGTGCGCACCGTCGGTGACGGCGACGCCGCAGGACACGCGCTTCGGCATGGGGGCGGAACTGCGGGATATGTCCCGGGTTGCCGGATGCGCGCCGATCAGGAAGCCGCGGGAAGGCGGTCGCCCGGAGCCATGGCGCGCAACCGGTCGGGGCGGAAGCGCTCTCCGAAGACGTCGGTCAGGGCCGGGGCGGTGCCGTCCCGGGCCGTCTCGAAGACCTTGCGCGCGTTCGGGTCCGACGGTGCCGCGAGGGCGCTGCGCTCCGCCTCCCGCAGGATCGTGACCTCCTCGTTCAAGCGGCGCGCGGTGTCCCGCGGAAGCGCCTTGCCGGCGACGTAGACGAGCTGACTGATGCCGATGAGGTAGTTCAGTTGCGGCGGGATGGAGAAGTTCTCCAGGTCGGCCGTGCCGTTCACGACGAGGGCCACGGCCGCGAAGGAGGAGAAGGCGAGGGCCTGGACGCGGGTCACTTCCACCTCCCCGTCCGAGGCGAAGAGGTCGGCCCAGCAAGGACGCCGCGGCCGTCCGTCCAGTACGCCGGTCCCGAGCAGCCAGAGGCGGTTCGCGGTGGACAGGATGGAGCCCTCCGTCGTGCGCGCGAGCGTGGAGCCGGCCAGGGTGATGCCGAGCAGGGCGAGGACGTCCGGGGACATGTTCGTCAGGCGGCCCGTGCGCGCCATGACATAGGCGTAGACGCCGACAACGACGATGGTGAAGAGCATCACCTGAAAGCGCGAGAGGCTGCCGAAGCCGAAGGCGTCCTGGCAGATGACGACCGGGTTGAAGGCCCGCAGCCAAGCCGGCGAGGGGCGCAGCTCCCCCGACTCGGCCGTGCGTCGGGCGAGGTTGATCTGCCGGGCATGGGTGATGCGCGCGGCGAGCGCGAGGGTGAGATAGATGAGGAGCGCCGACCCGAGCCCGAGGGCGATGGAGAGGCGCAGCGAGGTGATCGTCGCGGACACGATCCCGTAGCCGGTCGCCACGCGCTCCGGCCCGACGCAGGCGAGCACGAGGATCTGCAGGTGTTCGGACCACCAGCCCTCGTTGGCGGCGGGCATCTCGACGGTCAGCGGGGTGGTCGTGTCCTCCGGGCGCGGTGGCTGGACCCGGATCGGCAGGAGCGGGGTGCCCGGCTTGGGCGGTTCGGGCGCGTCGCCACGGTAGGCAAGGGCCTCGAACCAGGTCTGCTGGAGCCACTCGGCGGAGGGAATGCGGGCGGGCCGCTCCACCGCGAATTTCAGCGTGGGTCGGGTGACGGAGGTCTGGGAGACGTCGCCGATCCGTAGGACGGGCGGGATGCGCGAACCGAGTGTGGCGAGCACCCTCGGGTCGTTGAGCTGCTCGAACCCCTCGCCCTGGGGCAGGGAGCAGAGGGACTGGGCCTGCGCGCCCAGGGAGAGCAGGAGCAGCGGCAGAGTGACGAGGCGGCGCATGGCGGCGGCTCCGGCACGAAGACGGAACGTTCCGCCCCGACGACGCCATTGTCAACTTCCGGTTGCAAACCCCTGGACGAGGCTGCCGGCCACCATCCGCCAGCCATCCACCAGCACGAAGAAGATGAGCTTGAACGGAAGGGCGACGACGCTCGGCGGCAGCATCATCATGCCCAGCGACATGAGCAGCGAGGCGGCCACGAGATCGATCACGAGGAAGGGCAGGAAGAGGAGGAAGCCGATCTCGAAGGCACGCTTCAGTTCGCTGACCATGAAGGCGGGGACGAGGGCGCGCCAGGGTGGCGGGTCTGATGCGGGGAGGTTCGAGAGCTCCAGGAAGAGCTGGAGGTCGGAGTCGCGGGCGTTGGCGGCCATGAAGCGGCGGAAGGGCTCGGCGGCGGCGGTGAGGCCGTCGATCTCGTTCAGGCGGCCCTCCATCATCGGCTGGATGCCCGCGGTCCATGAGGCGTCCAGCGTGGGCTGCATGACGAAGAAGGTGAGGAAGAGCGCGAGGCCGATCAGCACCGGGTTCGGCGGAATGCTCGGCGCGCCGAGAGCGGTGCGGAGCAACGAGAGAACGATGGTGATGCGCGCGAAGGCCGTCGCCATCACCAGCAGCGAGGGCGCAAGGGAGAGAAGGCCGATCAGCGCGGTGAGCTGGACGAGGCGCGCGGTGGCGCCGGCGCCGGAGCCGCCGAGGTCGAGTTGCACGGACTGAGCGAGCGCGACGCCGGGAACGAGTGCGAGCAGCAGCGCGAGGGGGAGGAGACGGCGCATCAGAGCCAGCCCAGGAAGAGGTCGTTCGGGCCGCCCGTGAGGAGCACGGCCTCTCGGTCATCCACGCGCAGGATGACGAGACGGCGGCGGGAGTCGAGCGGCGTGGCCTCGACCAGTCTGGCGCGCCGCGGGCCCGGCGCCTGGCCCAGGCGGCGCGCAGCGAGGCGCGTCGCGGCCCAGAGGAGCAGGAGCACCGCGGCGAGAGCGCCGGCGGCCGTGATCCAATCCGTCGCGCCGGGGGTCATGCGGGGCGCGTCACGCCGTGCGGAGCTGCTCGGTGAGGCTGTCGATCTGGGAGAGCAGGCCGATCAGGGCGGGTCGGACCGCCCGGCCCTGATCCGCCGGCAGGAGCATGGCGGCGGAGCAGAGGGCCGTCATCTCCTTGTCCAGGCCGGTGAGATCCAAGGCCCGGCCGGCGCCGGCGAGCCCTGCGGCGACGGAGAGCATTCCCTGCATGCTGGCCGCCGCGGCGAGCACGCCGTCCTTCTGATGGCTTTTCATGCGGGCAGCGTGCCCGCGCCGGATGAATCTTCCGTTGAGAGGGCTGCGCTAATCGGACGTTCAGGAATCGCGGCCATGATGCGGGGATGGACCCGATGGCGCTCGCCGAAGCCCGGCTGAACTGGTTGGACCGCCGCCAGCAGGTGCTGGCGCGGAACATCGCGAACGCGGACACGCCGAACTTCCGCCCGCAGGACGTGACGCCCTTCTCTCAGGCGCTGGGGCGGGCCTCGGCGGCGATGGCACGGACGGACGGGGCGCATCTCGTCTCCGCCCGGAACGGGCTGGGCGCGCGGGTCGGGCGCGCGACGGATGTTGCGCCCGATGGCAATGCCGTCTCGCTGGACGAGCAGGCGCTGAAGGTGGCGGAGACGGATCAGGCGCACTCGCTCGCGATGGGGCTGCACCGTCGCTGGATCGGCCTTTTCCGGACGGCGCTCGGGCGTCAGGGCTAGGCGCCCGCGCGGCGGGATCGCCACGGGCGCGGGCCGTACGAAGGGTTAAGGGTTTTCGGCAGGAGGTTGAAGAATGGATCTCGATCGGGCGCTGCGAATCTCGGCTGCGGGAATGGCAGCGCAATCCACGCGGCTGCGCGTGGTGGCGGAGAACCTGGCCAACCGGGACAGCACGGGCGGCACGCCCGGCGCCGATCCCTATCGGCGGCGGACGGTGACCTTCGCGAACCGGCTGGATCGCGCGGCCGGGACGGATATTGTCCGCGTGTCGCGGATCGGCACGGCGCCCGGGGAATTCCAGCAGCGCTATGAACCGAGCCATCCCGCCGCGGACGCGAATGGCTACGTGAAGACGCCGAATGTCGACTCGCTGATCGAGGTCATGGACATGCGGGAGGCGCAGCGGTCCTACAACGCGAACCTCTCGGTGCTGGAGACGACGCGCGGGATGCTGTCCCGCACGATCGAGGCGCTGCGCTGATGCCGGCCCCGATCGGAGCGGCCGCGTATCGGACGCCCACCACCACGACGGAGATGGGTGGGAGCGGCTTCGGCGCGACCCTGCGCCGCGCGCTGGAGGGCGCGCTGGACGCGGGCCACGAGGCGGACCGGCAGAGCCAGCGCGCGCTGACCGGCGCGGGCAACGTGACGGAGACGGTGATGGCCGTCAGCCGGGCGGAGCTGGCGCTGCAGACCGCCGTGGCGCTGCGGGAGAAGGTGGTGCAGGCGTATCAGGACGTCATGCGGATGCCGATCTGATCCCGGCCCGGCGGACGACTTCCCGGCCGTGGAAGGCGACCTAATCACGCAATCCATGCGGGACGCAATGTGGGTGACGCTGCAGGTCGGCGCCCCGCTGTTGATCGTGCTGCTGGTGGTCGGGCTGGTCGTGTCGCTGGTGCAGGCGCTCACGCAGATCCAGGAGCAGTCGCTCGCCTTCCTGCCAAAGCTGGCGGCGGCGGGGATCGTGCTGCTGGTGATGGGACCCTTCATGATGGGGGTGCTGCGCGCCTGGACGGTGACTCTGTTCGACCGAATGGTGGCAGTGGGCGGGCTGCCGTGACGGAGGCGGAGTTCCTCGTGGCATTGCCGGACCTCGCCTTCCAGGCGGTGCTCCTGTTCTCGCGGCTCGGCGCGGCGGTGATGATCCTGCCCGGGCTCGGGGAGGCGGAGGTGCCCCCGCAGATCCGGCTCGGGTTGGGTCTCGGGCTCGTGCTGCTGGTCCTGCCGGTGTTGGCGCCGTTCCTGCCGCCCGTGCCGGATGCGGCGGCGGAGGCGCTGCGGCTTGTGACCGTCGAGATCGTCATCGGCCTGTGGATCGGCGGGATGGCGCGGCTTCTGGCGATGGCCTTCTCGGTCGCGATGCAGGCGGCGGCGTCACTGGTGGGGCTGGCGTCCGTGCTGGTGCAGGACCCGGCGGTGGGGTCGGGCGCCACCGCGCTGGGGCGGCTGGGGAGCCTCGCGGCGGCGGTGATCGTTCTCTCGGGCGGGCTGTATGCGCTCCCTCTGCGCGCGCTGGTCGATTCCTACGCGCTGATTCCGGCGGGCGGCTCCTGGCCCGCAGGGGCCGCGGCAGAGGAGTTGGCGGAGGCAGGCGCGGCTATGCTGGCCCTGGGGCTGCGATTGGCGGGGCCGTTCGTCATGGCGTCCGTGCTGATCAACCTCGCGCTGGCGCTGATCGCGCGCGTGGCACCGCAGATCCAGGTGTTCTTCGTCGCCTCGCCGGGCGCGATCCTGGCCGGGCTTGGGCTGCTGGCGCTGCTCGGGCCGCCGCTGGTCGCGACCTTCACGGAAGCGCTGGTGATCGGCTGGGCCAGCCTGCCGGGGCTGCGCTGACCGATGGCGGGCGGAGAAGAGGAGGCGGAAGACCGCACAGAGGCCCCCACACCGCGTCGCCTGGACAAGGCGCGGGAGGAGGGACAAGTCCCGAACTCGCGGGAGGCATCGGGCTTCGCGGCCCTGCTCTGCGCGGCGGTGGCGATCGCGACAGTGACGCCGGCAGCGGGGGCCCAGGCCTTGGCGGCATTGCGGAGCGTCTTCGCACGCTCGCATGAGCTGGGGCCCGAGGCGGCCTGGGCCATCGTCGGGCCGGTGGCGCTGGTGCTGCTGCCGGTGCTCGGCGCGGTGATGGTCGGCGCGGTGGCGGGGACGATGCTCCAGACGCGCGGACTGGTCTCTGCGCAGGGGCTGAAGCCGCAATTCTCCAAGCTGTCGCCGATCGCGGGGGTCAGGAAGATCGTCGGGATGGATGCCCTCGCGGAGTTCCTCAAGACTCTGCTGAAGATGGCCGTGGTGGGGACGGCCGTGTGGCGGGCGCTGGACTCGCCGGCGGTGCTGGGGAGCGTGCTGCACCTGTCGCCAGGTGGGCTGCTGGGCGCGGTGTCCGGCGCGGCGGGGCGGCTGGCCGTCTCTGCGCTGGCGGCCTTCGCGCTGGTGGCGGGGGCGGACCTGCTCTGGGTGCGATTCCGACACGTCCGCAAGCTGCGGATGAGCCTCAAGGACATGAAGGACGAGGCGAAGGACACCGACGGCGACCCGCATGTGAAGGCCCAGCAGAAGCAGATCCGCGCGCAGCGGTCGCGCCAGCGCATGATGGCGGCGGTGCCGAAGGCGGCGGTGGTGATCACCAACCCGACTCACTACGCCGTCGCGCTGGCCTATGAGGAGGGTGCGGCGGCGGCGCCGAAGATCGTGGCCAAGGGCGCGGATGCGATCGCCGCGCGCATCCGGGAGACAGCGAAGGAGGCGGGCGTGCCGCTCGTGTCGAATCCGCCACTCGCACGGGCGCTGTACAAGCTGGAGGTGGATACGGAAATTCCGGCGGCTCATTATCAGGCGGTGGCCGAGATCATCGCTTTCGTCTGGCGCGCGCGGCGCCCCCGATCCGGGGGAACGGGCTGATGCCGCTCACCCTGGTGCATGATCCCGGGCTCGGCGCGGCGCTGCGGCGGGTGACGAGCGTGTCCTGGTCAGATGGGGCCTGGCTGCCCTGGCGGCGGGCGGCGACGGCGGATACGGCGTTGGTCGCGTTGCTGGAAGCGCTACCGCAGGGCGCCGCGCTGCTCGACCCGGAGGGGCGGCTGCTGCAGGGGAACACCGCCCTGCAGGAGCGGCTGGGGCCGACCTTGCCGCTGAAGCCGGGGTTGCCCGCGCTGTCGCTGTTCATCCCGGAATCGCGCGCGGCGGTGGAGGGGTGGCTCGCCTCGCCGTTGCAGCCACTCACTGCCTGGCTGGCGGTGCCGGAGGGCGGGAATCCGCCGGCCGTGTCCCTGTCTCTGCGCGCGCTGACGGATACGATGCGGGTGCTGCTGCTGGAGGATTCCGCCGATCGGGCCCGCGGCACCGAAGGGTGGGAGGCGGCGGACCGGCTGCGCGCGGTGGGACAGCTCGCCGGCGGCATCGCGCATGATGTGAACAACCTGCTCTCCATCATCCTGGCGGCCATCGAATCCACGCGGCGGGTGGCGCCGGCCACCGGAGAGGAGCTGAAGCCGGCGCAGGCGGCAGCGGAGCGGGGCGCGTCGCTCGTGCAGCGTCTGCTGGCCTTCGCGCGGCGCCAGCGGCTGGAGCCGCGGGTGGTGGTGCTGGACGAGGTGTTGGGAAGCGCCGGCGGGTTCCTGCGGGGCCTGTTGGGCAGCCGGGTGGAGCTGGTGGTGCGGATGGGAGCGCCGGGGCGGCGCGTGAAGGTGGACCCGATCCAGCTCGATCAGGTGCTGCTGAACCTCGCGGCCAATGCGCGGGACGTGATGCCCTCGGGCGGGCGCCTGGTGATGGAGACGGGGACGGCCGTCGCATTGCGGGAGGAGCCGGGGATTCCGGATGCCCTTCCGCCTGGCCGCTGGACCGTGCTGAGCGTGTCCGACACCGGGCCGGGCATTCCGCATGAGGTGCTGCCGCGCATCTTCGAGCCTTTCTTCACCACGAAGGCGGCGGCGGGGGGCAGCGGGCTCGGGCTGGCGACGGTGCACGGCATCGTCCGCCAGTCCGGTGGGGCCTTGCAGGTCGAGACGCGGCCGGGGGAGGGGGCCCGCTTCCTGATCTATCTGCCGCGGCACGAGGGGCCGGCGGAGGCCGTAGCGCCGGAGGAACGGTCTGCGGCAAGGGCCATCGCGGCGCCGGTCCCGACTCCGTCCCGGCATATCCTGCTGGTGGACGACGAGGCACCGCTGCGTCGCCTGACCGCCGCGGCGCTGGAGCGCGCCGGCCATCGGATCACCCAGGCCGAGGATGCCGAGACCGCGCTGGAGATGGTGGAGGAGGGGTTGGCTCCGGAGGTGCTCATCTCCGACATCGTCATGCCCGGAATGGACGGATTGGCACTGGCGCGGGCGGTGCGGGCCCGGCACCCCGGCGTGCCGGTCATCCTGGCGAGCGGCTACTCCGAGAATGTTCTCGGCCCGGAGGCGGAGGGGGATGGATTCGGGTTCATCGCCAAGCCCTATCGTCCGTCCGAGCTCGCCGCTGCGGTGGCGCGCCTGGAGTGCCGTCCGCCAGGGCTCAAGGACGAGTAAGGCGCTGATTTCCAGAGACTTCTCACGACCTCGGATTCGGAAGGGGACGGCGTTTTTTCGCGCCTTCGTTGCGGGTTTCGCTTGCCTTCGGACCCCGGAACACAATATGAACATCCGTGTCGAGAGACGCGGCCGGCGCTTGTAGAGGACCGGCTCGGACGGTTAACAGAAGTGGTGGTGAGAGGCGGCCGGACAGGGCGTTTCTTCCACCAGGGGTTGCGGCACCGGACGCCGGAAGGGGCAAGGCCAGGATGGATAAGAACAAGGCGCTCGACGCCGCGCTCAGCCAGATCGAGAGGTCCTTCGGCAAGGGCTCGATCATGCGCATGGGCGGCAAGCAGATGAACGAGGAGATCGAGGTCGTCTCCACCGGCTCGCTCGGCCTCGACCTCGCGCTCGGCATCGGCGGGTTGCCGAAGGGCCGCATCATCGAGATCTACGGGCCGGAATCCTCGGGCAAGACGACGCTGGCGCTGCAGGCCGTGGCGGAGGCCCAGAAGAAGGGCGGCACCTGCGCCTTCATCGACGCGGAGCACGCGCTCGACCCGGGCTATGCGCGCAAGCTCGGTGTGGACGTGGACAACCTGCTGATCTCCCAGCCCGATGCCGGCGAGCAGGCGCTCGAGATCGCGGATACGCTCGTGCGGTCCGGCGCGATCGACGTGCTGGTGATCGACTCGGTGGCGGCGCTGGTGCCGCGCGCGGAGCTGGAGGGCGAGATGGGCGACAGCCATGTCGGCCTGCATGCCCGCCTGATGTCCCAGGCGCTGCGGAAGCTGACCGGCTCCATCTCCCGCTCGAACTGCATGATGATCTTCCTCAACCAGATCCGGCTGAAGATCGGCGTGATGTTCGGCAACCCGGAGACGACGACCGGCGGCAACGCGCTGAAGTTCTACGCCTCCATCCGTCTGGAGATCCGCCGCATCGGGCAGATCAAGGACCGGGAGGAGGTCACGGGCAACCAGACCCGCGTCAAGGTGGTGAAGAACAAGATGGCGCCGCCGTTCCGGCAGGTCGAGTTCGACATCATGTATGGCGAGGGCGTGTCCAAGGTCGGCGAGCTGATCGACCTGGGCGTGAAGGCCGGCGTGGTGGAGAAGTCGGGCGCCTGGTTCTCCTACGACAGCCAGCGGATCGGGCAGGGGCGGGAGAACGCGAAGCAGTTCATGCGCGACAACCCCGCCATGGCCGACGCGATCGAGGCGAAGATCCGGGCGCAGGCCGGTGTCGTGGCGAATGCCATGATGACGGCGCCGGAGACGGAGGACGCCGCCGCGGCGGAGTGACCGGATGGCCGCGGCGGCTCGTGTCGCCGCGGCCGGCACGGCGTGGGCCGATGCCGAGAGGCGTCGGCGCACCGCAGGCGGCATCCTGTCAGCCGCCGGGGGCCTTGGTGCAGTCCCGCAGAGCCTTCATCTGGCCCTCGATCCTGAGCGTGAAGGTCTTCTTGCTGGTCGTATCGCGCGTCCGGCCGCCGATCTGCTCGTAGATCGCCATCAGAGACCAGACGCCATCCTCCAGCCTGCCGCCGTTGCGGAAGCCGACGCCGACGCAGCCCCGGATCTCGGACGGAACCGACGCGGGGTGGAAGAGGATGTTCTTCTGCACCTTCTCCACGGCGAGGCCGAGCCAGGGATTCATCACGAAGGTGCTGTAGTGCTCCATGTAGTACATGGAGGAGAGCGGATAGGAGCGGTTCCCCTCCATCGCCATCATGTTGTCCATCCGCTCGATCGTCTCGAACTGCAGGCCATGGACCCAGAGCTCGCCGAGCAGGCCGTGCGCCGTGCGTGACTTGATCCGCTCGCCAGTCTTCGGAAGGTCCTCGCCGAGCGCCGTCAACTCCTTCACCGTCGGCGTGTAGGTGTTCTCCACGTACTGGTTGCCGCGGACATACGTGATGGTGACGTCGGTCATCCCAGTCTCCCCTTCCGCTGGCCCGGTTTCGTGCCCGGCCCGGCGAGACGATGGCGGGTTCGGACAAGGTCGGGTGTTCCGCCCGGAACAGGGCGCGCGCGGGCCGGGCATACCGGCTCCGCAGGGCAGTGACGCGATCGCGGGCGCGAGCGGCGAACGGTCCGGCAGAACGCGGCGGAGGTGACCGCACCCAAGTTGTGGCCCGGCGCTTCTCCTCGCGCGCGCTTGACAGGCGGCGGGAAGGGCTGGTGCAGTCCCGGCGGAGGCGACGCCCGCAGGCAACGCAGCACTGCCCGGCGGGCGGCGCTGCAGGAGATGACGCGATGCCCCATCCCGGCCGCCGGCTGATTCTTCTTTCCGCGCTATCGGCACCCGCGCTGCTGCGAGGACCACAGGCCGCCGCACAGGGGACGACGTTGGAATTGGCGGTGGGCGCACCGCCCACGTCCATGGACCCGCATTTCCACACGCTGACGCCCAACATGGCGCTCGGGCAGCACGTCTTCGACAACCTCGTGCACCGGGATGCGGAGGCGCGGCTGCGGCCGGGACTGGCGGAAGCCTGGCGGCTGGTGGACGACAGCACCTGGGAGTTCCGGCTTCGTCGGGGCGTCACCTTCCACAATGGCGAGCCCTTCACGGCGGAGGACGTGCTCTACACGCTGGACCGTGTCCCTCGCGTGGCGAACAGCCCGGGATCGTTCTCCGTGTTCACCAAGGGGATCGTCAGCCCCGAGGTCGTGGATCCGCATACCCTCCGCTTCAAGACGAACGGGGTGTACCCGCTGCTGCCGGCGGACCTGTCGCAGGTCGCGATCCTCTGGCACGGGATCGGCGGGAACAACCTGACGAGCGACTTCAACAGCGGACGCGCGGCGATCGGGACCGGACCTTTCCGCCTGGCCGCCTATCGCCATGGCGAGAGGGCAGAGCTGGAACGGAACCCGCGCTACTGGGGCGAGGCGCCGGCCTGGGACAAGGTGAACTACCGGGTCATCGCGAATGACGGCGGGCGGGTGGCCGCGCTGCGGGCGGGCGACATCGCCTTCATCGACGCCGTGCCGACCAACGACATCGCCCGATTGCGAACGGAGCCGCGGGTCGTCCTGTCCGAGACGGTGAGCCTGCGCTCCATCTATCTCCGGCCGGATTTCCGCGCGGAGAGTCCCTACGTTTCCGGGCCCAATGGCGAGGCACTGGCGCGCAATCCCCTGACGGACCAGCGGGTGCGGGAGGCGCTGTCCATCGCGATCAACCGCGCCGCCATCTGCGAACGGACCATGTCCGGCGCGGCACTGCCGATCGGGCAGTTCATGCCGCCCGGAACCTATGGTCACGTCCCCGACCTGCCGCCGCCGGCCTTCGATCCCGAGCGGGCGCGGCGGCTGCTGGCGGAGGCAGGATTTCCGCAGGGGTTCAGCATCACGCTGCATGCCTCGAACGACCGCTACGTGAACGACGCACAGGTGGCGCAGAGCGTGGGGCAGATGTGGCAGCGGATCGGCGTGCGGACGCGGGTGGAGGCGATCCCTTATGCCGCCTTCTCCCAGCGCACGGCGCGGTCCGACACGTCGATGGCGCTCGGTGGCTGGGCGAATTCGAGCGGCGAGCCCTCGGGCGGGCTGCGCGGGCTGCTGGGAACGCGGGACGTGGCGCGGGGCTGGGGAACGGTGAACCGGACCGGCTACTCCAACCCGGTCTTCGACCAGACGGTCGCGCGCGCCCTGAACACCGCCGACGACGAGGCGCGGGAAGGGCTGATGCAGGAAGCGACGCGGATCGCCGTGCGCGACGTCGGCTGGATCCCGCTGCACATCCAGAAGAACATCTGGGGGATGCGGCAGGGGCTGACGCACACGCCGCGGGCAGACGAGATGACCCTGGCGCACGACGTCCGGCCCGGGCGGTAAGCTGCGGGGCCGCGGGCGTTGCCAACTGGCGCCCGCAGACTGCTGAACGCGGGTCCAGGGGGTGCGTTCACCACTGGGTGGATGGGGGCCGGGGAAGGCGACGCCTTCCCCGGAGTCGCCGGCGCTACTCCGCCAGTCCGCCGAGCTCCTTGCGCACGACGCTGACCCAGTAGCCGACGCCGTTCGGGATGGCGTCGTCGTTGAAGTCGTAGGTGGGGGTGTGCAGTCCCTCGGAGGTGGCACCGCCAGCGCCGATGCCCATGAACATGAAGGCGCCCGGGCGGGCCTGGAGCATGAGGGAGAAGTCCTCTCCTCCCGTGATCAGGGGCGGGTTGCCGTCCACCTTGTCGGCACCGGCCAGGTCGGCGGCGGCGGCCAGCGCGACCTCGGTCTGCTCGGCGTGGTTCACGACCGCGGTGCCGCGGCGATCGTAGGTGACCTCGGCCGAGCATCCGAAGCTGGCCGCGAGGCCGGTGGCGAGCTCCCGCATCCGGCGCTCCATCGTGTCCCGCACGGCCTCCGTGTAGGAACGGGCGGTGCCGCCGATCACCATCTCGGACGGCATGACGTTGGTGGAGGCCATCGACCCGCCGTGGATAGCGCCGACGCTGATCACCGCCGCGTCCACCGCCGCGATGTTGCGGGCGACGATGGTCTGCATGGCCAGGACGAACTGGGCCTGAAGGACGGCGACGTCGGTGGCTAAATGGGGCGCCGCGCCCCCATGGCCGCCGGTGCCGCGGAAAGTGACGACCCAGCGGTCGCCGGCGGCCATGGCCGGGCCGGGGCGGCTGGCGAAGGTGCCGAAGGGCATCTTCGGGTCGTTGTGCAGGCCGTAGACCGCGTCGACGGGAAAGCGGTCGAACAGGCCGTCGGCGATCATGGCGCGGGCGCCGCCGCGGCCTTCCTCGGCGGGCTGGAAGATGAAATGGACGGTGCCGCCGAAGTCCGGGTGCTCCTTCAGGTGCCGGGCCGCGCCCAGGAGCATGGCGGTGTGGCCGTCATGGCCGCAGGCGTGCATGACGCCCTTGTTCGTGGAGGCGTGCGGCAGGCCGGTCGCCTCCTCGATCGCCAGGGCGTCCATGTCGCAGCGGAGGCCGATGGCGCGCTGGCCAGGGCGGTTGCCCTTGAGGCTGGCGACCACGCCGTACTTGCCGATGCCTTCCGCGACGTCGAAGCCCCAGGCGCGGAGCTTCTCGGCCACAAGGGCAGAGGTGCGGACCTCCTCCATCCCCATCTCCGGGTGGGCATGGATGTCGCGGCGAATGGCCGAGAGCTCGGGCTGGAGCGCCCGGATCCGGGTCAGGGTAATCTCGTCCATCACGGGCCTCATGGTCGTCCGCTGAGCAGGATGGGATCGGGGTCTCGCCCTGACCAGCCCCGCGACCCTCGACGGCGGCGCGCCGGCCCGGTAAGGGACCCGGTCGCGTTCCCGCCAGGAATCGGAACCTAGAGCCTCTCTCCATGACCAGCAGCAATGACGTTCGGGCCACCTTTCTCGACTACTTCGCGCGCAACGGGCACGCCGTGGTGGACAGCTCTCCGCTGGTGCCGCGCAACGACCCGACGCTGCTCTTCACCAATTCGGGCATGGTGCAGTTCAAGAACGTCTTCACGGGGCAGGAGCGCCGGCCTTATTCCCGCGCCACGACGGCGCAGAAGTGCGTGCGCGCGGGCGGCAAGCACAACGACCTGGACAATGTCGGCTACACCGCCCGGCACCACACCTTCTTCGAGATGCTCGGGAACTTCTCCTTCGGCGACTACTTCAAGGAGCAGGCGATCTCCCACGCGTGGGAGCTGCTCACGAAGGACTTCGCGATCGACAAGGCGCGGCTGCTCGTCACGGTCTATCACGAAGATGAGGACGCGGCGGCGCTGTGGCGGAAGATCGCCGGGCTGCCGGACGAGAAGATCATCCGTATCGCGACGTCCGACAATTTCTGGCGGATGGGCGACACGGGGCCCTGCGGGCCGTGCTCCGAGATCTTCTACGACCACGGGCCCTCGATCCCGGGCGGCCCGCCGGGCAGCGCCGAGGAGGACGGAGACCGGTTTATCGAGATCTGGAACCTCGTCTTCATGCAGTTCGAGGAAGGGCCGCCGGGCGTACGTCGTCCGCTGCCGCGGCCCTCAATCGACACGGGCATGGGGATGGAGCGCTTCACGGCCATCCTTCAGGGCGTCCACGACAACTACGACACCGACACCTTCCGCGCGATCATCATGGCGAGCGCCGAGGCCACCGGGCAAGCGCCCGACGGCCCCTTCAAGGCGTCTCACCGGGTCGTGGCGGACCACCTGCGGTCCGGCGCCTTCCTGATGGCGGAGGGGGTGCTGCCCTCCAACGAGGGGCGGGGCTACGTGCTCCGGCGCATCCTCCGGCGGGCCATGCGGCACGCGCACATGATGGGCGCGCGGGAGCCGCTGATGCCGCGGCTGGTGCCGGTGCTGGTGCGACAGATGGGCGCCGCCTATCCGGAGCTGGGCCGGGCCGAGGCGCTGATCACCGAGACGCTGCGGCTGGAGGAAACGCGGTTCCGGTCGCTGCTGGAGCGCGGGCTCGGGCTGCTGGCCGAGGAGACGGCGCGGCTGGGCGAGAAGCAGGCACTGCCCGGAGATGTGGCGTTCCGGCTGTACGACACCTACGGCTTCCCACTGGATCTGACGCAGGACGCGCTGCGCGGCGAGGGCCGGACGGTGGACGTGGCGGGCTTCGAGAGCGCCATGGCCGAGCAGAAGCGGCGGGCGCGGGCGGCCTGGTCGGGCTCGGGCGAGGCGGCGACAGAGTCGCTCTGGTTCGACCTGAAGGAGAAGCTCGGCGGCGGCAGCGAGTTCCAGGGCTATGTCACCGAGCGCGGCGAGGCGTCCGTGCTGGCCGTGGTCGCCGGCGGGGCGGAGGTCGAGGAGGCCGGGCCGGGCACCGAGGTGGCGGTGGTGCTGAACCAGACGCCTTTCTACGCCGAGAGCGGCGGGCAGGTGGGAGACACCGGCACCATCACGGGGGCGGACGGGCTGCGCGTCGCGGTGCGGGACACGCAGAAGAAGCTTGGGCTCTTCGTGCATCTCGGCACGGTGGAGGCGGGGACGCTGCGGCGTGACGCCGCCGTGGTGGCCGAGGTGGACCATGCGCGTCGCGGCGCCATCCGGGCGCACCACTCGGCCACGCATCTGCTGCACGAGGCGCTGCGGCGCCGGCTCGGCACCCATGTCGCCCAGAAGGGCTCGCTGAACGCGCCGGACCGGCTGCGCTTCGACGTGTCCCAGCCCACGCCGATGTCGGCGGATGACCTGGCCTGGGTCGAGGGTGAGGTGAACGCGCGCGTACGGGAGAACGCCGAGGTCGTGACGCGGCTCATGACGCCGGACGACGCGGTGAAGGCCGGCGCCATGGCGCTGTTCGGGGAGAAGTACGGGGACGAGGTTCGCGTCGTCGGGATGGGCTACGATCCGGCCGCGACCGACAAGCACGGCGTGTACAGCCTGGAGCTGTGCGGCGGGACGCATGTCGGCCGCACCGGCGACATCGGGCTGTTCAAGATCGTGGGCGAGGGGGCGGTCTCGGCCGGCGTGCGGCGCGTCGAGGCCGTGACGGGGCCCGCGGCCCTGGCGCTGGTGGAAGCTTCGGAGCGGACGTTGCGCGAGGCGGCCGCCGTGCTGAAGTCTCCGCCGGCCGAGGTGCCGGCGCGGGTCGCTGCGCTGGTCGATGAACGGCGGAAGCTGGAGCGCGAGGTCGCGGACCTCCGCCGCAAGCTGGCCACCGGCGGTGGCGCGGCGGAGGCCGAGACTATCGGCGATCTGCGGGTCGCCCTGCGCGACCTGGGCGAGGTCCCTCCGCGCGACCTGAAAGGGTTGGCCGAGGCCATCCTGAAGGGCGGCACCGCCGACGTGGTGGGGCTGGTGTCCTCGGCCGAGGGGAAGGCGAGCATCGTGGTCGCGGTGGGAGAGGCGGCGAAGGGCCGTGCCGACGCCGTGGCCCTGGTGCGGGCGGCCTCCGCGGCCGTGGGCGGCAAGGGCGGCGGCGGGCGGCCCGACATGGCGCAGGCGGGCGGGCCCGAGGGCGCCAAGTCGGCCGAGGCGCTGGCGGCGATCCGCGGGGCGCTGGCGGCCTGACGGCCGCCGCCCGGTCGTCGCGCCCTAGGCGGCGCGGCTCCTGGCCCGCGTGACCGATGGCGCGGCGGGCCAAGTGCTGAGCACGTCCCGCGGCGTCTTCGGGCGCCAGCCCTTGGCCTGCAGCCCCGTGTAGATCGCGTCCAGGCTGTGCTTGTTCGCGGCCGAGGTGACGGTCAGCACGACCTCCTGGCCGATGTGGTAGCCGTACTCGCCGACGAAATCGCCCTTGACCGTGAAGCAGAGGCCGACGCTGTCATCCGTGTTCTGAGATCGGATGGAGCGGACGGCCTGCTGCGGCTTGAAGATGTTGAAGGCCGACATCTTCAGGTGGCTCTTCATCCCTGGACCGTTGAAGGAGATGAAGGGCAGGCCGGACCAGTTCCCCACCACCTGCGCCAAGCCGCCACCCAGCGAATGGCCGACGAGGGAGATGGGCCTGTTCCAGGCATTCTGCTTCGCCCAGCTCACCATGGCGAAGGCGCTGCCAGCCATGTTGGGAATGACGTTCACGCCGATGCGCGCATTGCCGGAGTTCTGCGACACCGGCGCGGTCGTCAGGCCGCCCTTCGTTCCGGAGAAGGCAACCACGATCTCGTTCGCATTCTCGAAGATCCCACCCTGGTAGCCATTCCCGTACCAAGTGGCCCATTCCCATTTTTGGATCGACCAGCCGGGCAGGTTTGGCTGGCCGCTGTCCTTGGAGGCGTAGACGATTTCCGCCAGATCCAGGTAGTCCTGAAAGTTGGCCATGACGGGTGTCTCCTCGCTTTCGTTGCGAGGCTAGGACATGTTCCCGACGTTGACGATCCCGTGCGATCGATCCCTGCCATAGATGCGGACGATGGTCGGCAGCCTCGTGCGGTGCTACCCAGGGTTGAATTACTCCAGCTTCGCGCCAGAAACTCGGACGATCTCACCCCATTTGGCGTATTCGGACCGCAGGAGCGCTGCCAGCGCGTCTGACGTGCCACCGGCGATCATGCCCCCCTGGTCGGTAAGGCTACGCCGCACCTCCGGGTCGGACAGGGCTCCGGTGACCGCGTCGTGGAGCTTCGTGATCCGGTCCGGAGGCGTCCCGGCCGGCGCGAAGAGAGCATACCAGGTTTCGGAGATCACCCCTGGTATGCCGGACTCGGTGAAGGTGGGGACATCGGGCAGGGCCGGACTGCGGGCATCCGCCGTGACGCCCAGGGCGACCAGCTCACCACTGCGGGTGCCGGGCAGGACGATGGGGACGTCGGCCAGGATCATGTCGATGTTGCCGGCGAGCAGGTCGGTGATCGCGGGCGCCGCACCGCGGTAGGGCACGTGGTTGATGTCGATGCCGGCGCGCAGCTTGAACAGCTCCCCGGCCAGGTGGAGGGAGCTGCCGATCCCGGCGGAGCCGAAGGTCAGGCGGCCCGGGCTGCGCTTCGCCTCGTCCACCAGGCCGCGGAGGCTGGTCAGGTTGCGCTGGCGACGGACGACGAGGATCTGCGGCACGGAGAGGACATGCACGATCGGCGCGAGGTCACGCTGCGGGTCGTAGGGCATGCGCGGCATCATGTGCGGCAGCACGACGAGCGCGCCCGTGGATGCCAGCACGACCGTCTGGCCGTCCGGGCGGGCGCGGGCGCCGGCCTCCACGCCGACCACGCCGCCGGCGCCCGAGCGGCTGTCGATCACCACCGGCTGGCCGAGGCGGTCGCCCATTGCCCGGCCGACGATCCGGCCGATGATGTCGGCCGGTCCGCCGGGCGCGAAGGGGATGATCATCCGCACGGGCTGGTCGGGGAAGCTGCCCTGGGCGCGCGCGGTGGCAGCCAGCGGAGCGCCGGCGAGCAGGGCAAGGGCGGTGCGACGGGTGGGCATGGCGGGTCCTCTCGTCAGCGCGCCGCGTTCTCGGACGCGATGGCGTCCAGCGCGGCGTCATCGAGCTTCAGCACGTCCGACAGAACCTCCCGCGTGTGCTCCCCGTGGCGGGGCGGGGGACGATCATAGGCGACCGGCGTGTCGGAGAAGCGCACGGGATTGGCGATGAAGGGCATGGTGCCGGCGGTGGGGTGTGGCATCGTGCGGAACATCTCGCGGTGGCGGACCTGCGGATCGTCGGCGACGGCGGCGAAGTCGTTGATCGGGCCGGAGGACACGCCGACCTTGTTCAAGAGCTCCATCCACTCCATTGCCGGGCGCTTCCGCAGCGCGGGCTCCAGCAGGGCGAGGAGCGCGGGCTTGTTCGCCATGCGGTGCCGGTTGTTGGTGAAGCGCGGGTCCGTGGGCACGTCGGGCAGGCCGATCACTTGGCAAAACAGCGCGAACTGCCGGTCGTTGCCGACCGTGACCATCAGGGGCCGGTCGGCCGTGTCGAAGGCCTGCCAGGGGACATTGATCTGGGACGCGGAGCCCGCCGGCGTGGGCACGCGGCCGGAGATGAGGTGGTTCATCGCGATGTGCGACTGCGCCGCGAGCTGCGTGTCCAGCAGGGCGAGGTCGATGTGCTGGCCGCGGCCAGAAACGGTGTCCCGGTGGTGCAGCGCCGCCAGGATCGCGATGGTGGCGTAGAAGCCGGCGTTGACGTCGGAGACGGAGTAGCCCGCCAGCACGGGGCCGGCGCCGGGATGGCCGGGGGGCTGGCCGGTGACGGACATGAGCCCGCTCATCGCCTGGAAGACCGCGTCATAGCCGGGGAGGGCGGCGTAGGGCCCGTCCTGCCCCCAGCCGGTGATGGAGCAGTAAATGAGGCGTGGGTTGATCGTCGACAGGCTGTCGTAGTCCATGCCGTAACGGCGGAGCCCGCCAGCCTTGAAGTTCTCGATCAGGACGTCGGACTTCTCAGCCAGGGCGCGCAGGGCGGCCTGGCCCTGGGGTTTGGACATGTCCAGCGCGACGCTGCGCTTGCCGCGGTTCATGGCGAGGAAGGAGGAGTACTCGCCCGTCTCCTTCCCCTCCGCGTCCTTCTGCGGATAGCCCATGCGGCGCACGTCGTCGCCGCCGACGGGGTGCTCGACCTTGATCACCTCGGCGCCGAAATCGGCCAGCATCTGCGCGGCCCAGGGGCCCGCGAAGACGCGCGTCATGTCGAGGACGCGAATGTTGGGAAGTGCGCTCAACGCGGGAGTTCCAGCACGGCTGTCGCAAGGACGTTGCGGAGGATTTCCGACGACCCGCCGAAGATGGTGGAGGGGCGGGCGAGAAGGAACTGGCCCGCGGGGTGCAGCCCTTCCTCCATCGGGTGGAGCAGGCCGGAGTTGCCGTCGGCGAGTTCCAGCATGGCGTCGGTGATGCGCTGGAAGAGTTCGGTCTGCACGATCTTCAGGATGGAGACGTCCTGGCCGAGGGGCTCGCCGCGCTTGAGGGCGGCGACATGGTGCTCGTAGAGGGCCTTGAGGTCCGCCAGGTCCATGGAAAGGCGGGCGTAGCTCTCCTGGAAGGCCGGGTCTTCCAACCGTCCCAGGCGCTCGGCGAGCTTGCGGTAGCGGGCAAGGCCGTTGGAGGACAGTTTGGGCGAGCCGATGGCGATGCGCTCGAAGCCGAGAAGGGCCTTCGCGTAGGTCCAGCCCTGGTCCACTGCCCCGACGACCATGTCCTTCGGCACGCGGACATTGTCGAAGAAGATCTCGCAGAACTCGTCGTGGAGATCGAGATTCAGGATCGGGCGGACGGTGATGCCCGGGCTGTCCATCGGCAGCAGGAGGAAGGAGATCCCTTCCTGCTTCTTGTTCGTCTTCTTCGTGCGGGCGAGGACGAAGATCCAGTTCGCGTCATTGGCCAGGGTGATCCAGATCTTCTGGCCGTTCAGCACCCAGTGGTCGCCCCCATCCGCCGCGTCGAGCCGGATGGCGGCGAGGTCGGAGCCGGCGCCGGGCTCAGAATAGCCCTGGCACCAGATGTCCTCGCCCGAGAGGATGCGCGGGAGGAAGCGGGCCTTCTGTTTCTCGGAGCCGTGCTTCAGCAGCAGCGGGCCGAGCATGATCAGCCCCATGTCGCTGACGCGGGCGGCGCCGAAGCGCTCCCACTCCTCCAGCATGATCAGCTGCTTGGAGGCACCGAGGCCCATGCCGCCGTATTCCCGCGGCCAGTTGGGGGCGAGCCAGCCCTGCTTCGACAGCGTCATGTACCAGGGGCGGTTGTCGCGCCAGTGAAGGCGGCGGGGTGGGAAGCGGGGAACGTCGGCGGGGTAGTTCGCCGTGATCCAGGTGCGGACATGCTCGCGGAACGCGTCATCGGACAGCGCCTCGAGCTGCTCGTGCGTGTAGGTGTCCAGTTCCACGCTCAGCGCCCCTGGAACACCGGCTTCCGCTTCTCGGCGAAGGCGCGCTGCGCCTCCTTCGAATCCTCGGTGGACGCCAGCGCCCGGGTCTGGGTCTGCTCGTAGCGGTACCCGTCGCGGAGTGGCATCTCCTCCGTCATCGCGAAGCCGCGCTTGGCGGCTTCCACGGCCAGGGGGCTCTTGGCGGCGATGTCGCGAGCGATGGCCGTCGCCGCCTCCGCCACCTGCTCCTTCGGGACGCAGGCGGAGACGGCGCGCATCCGCAGCAGCTCCGGGCCATAGAGGCGTCTGGCGGTGTAGACCATCAGCCGCGCATCGGACTGGCCGAGGTGACGCAGGATATGGCGCACGCCACCCGCCAGCCCGACATCCACCTCGGTGAGCGCGAGGAAGGCGTCCTCCGCCACGATCAGCACGTCGCAGCAGGAGGCGAGCACGGCACCGGCGCCGATGGCCGCGCCGTTGATCGCGGCGATCACCGGCTTCGGGCATTCCAGCACCGCGTCGAAGGAGGCGCGGACGGAGCGGTTGTGCTTGGGATAGGCGCCCTGGAGCGAGAGGTCCGGGCGATCCTTCAGATCGGCGCCGGCAGAGAAGGCGCGTCCCTCGCCGGTCAGGACGATGGCGCGCACGGTGGGGTCGTCGCCCAGGACGTCAAAGATCTGCACGATCTCCTCGCGGAAGGTGCGGCCCTGCGCGTTCACGGGGTGCCCACGCATGGTAACCGTCGCGACGTAATCGCTGATCTCGACGGCGAAGCGCTCATAGGTCTCGGTCACGGGTGGGATCCTCAGGCGCGCGCGGGCGGGAGCGGGGCGAGGCCGCCGCCGGGCGGGGGGGCGAGGGGGGCGGGCACGCCATCCGGCAAGGGGATATCGTGCACATTCAGCGTCATGGAGACGAGGACGTAATAGCCGATCACTGCCGTCAGCTCGACGGCGCCGCGGGCGCCCCAGCGGGCGACGACCGCGTTGTAGGTCTCGTCCGGGACCGTGCCGGTCAGATGGATCTGGCGGGCGAATTCATAGATCAGCGCCTCCTCAGGATCGGCGAAGGACGGCGCTTCGTTCGTGCGGATGGATTCGAGGACGTCGGCGGGAATGCCCGCCTCTCCGGCAGCCTTGGCATGGACCCACCACTCGATCTGCGCGGTGTAGCGGCGGCCCGTGACGCAGATCGCGAGCTCGTTCAGCCGCTTCGGAAGCACGGTGTTGAAGCGCAGCGACTCACCGAGCTTCGACCAGCGCTCCGCGATGTCCGGAGAGTGGATGCCGGCGCGGAGCGGGCCGATGAGGACGCCGCGGGGGCCGGAGACGATCCCGTCGTACACGCGGCGCTGCTCGGGCGTCATCTCCTCGGGGCCGGGGAGGGGAATGCGGGGCATGGGCGGGGATCCGTCAGATAATGCCGGCGGCGGAGAGGCGGGCGATCTCGTCGGCCGGGTAGCCGGCCTCGGCCAGCACCTCCTGCGTGTGCTGGCCGAGGAGGGGCGGCGGGCGGTCGAAGGCAAGGGGGGCGTTCCGGAAGTTCATCGGGCTCACCACCTGCGGCACGGTGCCGGACTGCGGGTGCGGCAGATGACGCAGCATGTTCCGGTGCTTCACCTGCGGGTCGTCGAAGACCTGCGGCACCTCGTTGATCGGGGCGCAGGGGACGCCGGCAGCGTCGAGCAGGCCGATCAGCTCGTCGCGCCCGAACTCCCTGAAGCGCTCCGTCAGGAGCGGCGTCAGGACGGGGTTGTTACGGACGCGGCTGGGATTGGTCGCGAAGCGCTCGTCCGTCGTCCACTCGGGGCGGCCGATGGCGGCACACATCTTGGCGAATTGCCCATCGTTGCCGACCGCGAGCACCAGGAAGCCGTCGGCGCAGGGGAAGACGTCCTGCGGCTGGATGTTGGGGTGGCGGTTGCCGCCGCGCTTCGGCGTGCGGCCGGAGATGAGCCAGTTCATCGCCTGGTTCGCGAGGAACGCCGCCTGCACATCGAGCATCGCGAGGTCGATCACCTCGCCCTCTCCGGTCTCGTTGCGGCGGGCGAGGGCCGCGAGGGCCGCGACCGCGGAATACATGCCGGTCATCAGGTCCACGATCGGCACGCCGACCTTCTGCGGGCCGCCGCCCGGGGCATCGTCGCGCTCGCCGGTCACGGACATCAGCCCGCCCATGGCCTGGATCGCGAAGTCATAGGCGGCCTGGTCCGCGCGCGGGCCGTCCTGGCCGAAGCCGGTGACGGATACGTAGATCAGGCGCGGGTTGATCGCCCGCAGGCTCTCGGCGTCCAGGCCATAGCGCTTCAGGGCGCCGGCCTTGAAGTTCTCGAAGACGATGTCGGCGCTCTCGGCCAGCTTGCGGATCACGGCCTGGCCCTCGGGCTTCGCCATATCCACGGTGACCGAGCGCTTGGCGCGGTTCACGCCGAGGTAGTAGCCGGACTCCTTCGTCGGGTTGCCGTCCCGATCCTTCAGGAAGGGCGGGCCCCAGACGCGGGTGTCGTCGCCGTTTCCGGGGCGCTCGACCTTGATCACGTCGGCGCCCAGGTCGCCCAGCATCTGCGTCGCCCAGGGCGCCGCCATGATGCGGGAGAGATCGAGGACGCGGATATGGGACAGCGGTCCCTGTCTCTGCGGGGCGGGGTGTTCAGCCATCGCGCGCCTCCGTAGCCTGCATGGACGGGCGCGTCACGAATTCGGCGTGCCAGGCGGCCAGAGCGGGGTGCCCGTCGCGCCATTGGAAATCGGGGAAGCGGAAGTCGAGATAGGAGAGAAGGAGACCGAGCGTGATGTGTACGACGTTGACGGGCTGCGCCGACAGCCCGGCGATCTCCTTCTCCAGCCTTGCCATCCCGCTCTCATACTTGACGGCGAAGGCGGCCAGCAGCTCGGGCGTCTGACGCTCCCGCGGCTTCTCGCGCTCCGCGCGCCAGAGAAGGAGGAATTCGAGGAAGGCGTCCACGATGGCGTGCCACGTCAGCACGTTCCACCGCGCCATGCCCGCCTTCGGGAAGAGCGATCCGCCCGCGAGGTCGTTCAGGTACTCGCAGATCACCACGGAATCGTAGATCACCGTGCCGTCGTCCAGGACGAGGGTGGGAATCTTGCTGATCGGGTTGTCCGGGAGCAGATCCCGGTTCGGCGCGGTGGAGGCGACGACGGTACGGACGGTGTGGATGCGGTCGGCGAGGCCGAGCTCGTGCGCCGCGACCATCACCTTGCGCACGAAGGGCGAGCGCGGGGACCAGTGGAGCTTCACGGCCGTGCGCGCCCGCCGGCCCGATGCCTGTTCCTGTTCATCCGCGTCCTCCCCGGGTCTGGTAAAGTTCGGTTTTATGTCCTTTATGGGAGCCGCCGGCGCTTGTCCATCGCCGGGTGGGAGGATGCAATGCCCGAACTGAACCGGCGCGGCCTGCTGGCGGCGTCCCTGTCGGCGCCCGCGCTGCTGCGGGCCGGCGCGGCCCGTGCAGACTGGCCCGGGCGCAGCCTTCGGCTCATCGTGCCCTATCCGCCGGGCGGGATCACGGACCTCGTGGCCCGGAAGGTGGCGGACGGGCTGGGCGCGATCTGGGAACGTCCGTTGATCGTGGACAACAGGCCCGGCGCGGGCGGCAACATCGCGGCGGAGCTGGCGTCGAAGGCCCCGCCGGACGGGAACACTCTCTACATCGCCTTCGCCGGAACGCACGCGATGGCGGTCAGCCTCTTCCGCGACCTGCGCTACGACCCGGTCCGGGACTTCACGCCCGTGTCGCTGCTGATCGAGAGCCCGATGGCGCTGACGCTCCACCCGGCCGTTCCCGCCCGCAGCGTGGCCGAGCTCACCGCCTATGCCCGCGCCAACCCGGGGAGGCTCGCCTTCGGCTCATCCGGCAATGGTGGCGCGTCGCACCGCTCGCTGGAACTCTACAAGGCGGCGGCGGGGGTCGACATCCTGCACGTGCCCTATCGCGGGGCGGCGCAGTCCAACACGGACCTGCTCGGCGGGAAGATCCAGGGCATGTTCGACGCGCCGATCACCGCCATGCCGAACATCCGCGGCGGCGGGGTGCGGGTGCTGGCGACCACCGGACGCGTGCGGCCCGCGCTGCTTCCGGACGTCCCGACGATGCGGGAGGCCGGCATGCCCGACTATATGTTCCTGACCTGGCTCGGGCTGCTGACGCCGGCGGGGCTACCGCCCGAAATCCGGGACCGGATGAACCGCGACGTGCGGACCGTCATGGCGCAACCGGCCATGCGGGCGTGGTGCGCCGAGAACGGGCTGGAGCCCGCCGCGAATTCCCCGGACGAGTTCGCCCGCTACATGGCCGAGGAGACGGCGCGCTTCGCCGATTTCATCCGCACGACCGGGATGACGGTGGACTGAGTCGAGCCGGAGAGGACGCGTTGCGCCCCTTCCGGCCTCAGGCCAAGGCGTCAGGGAGGGGCGGAGCGGCTGCGCGCTCGGACAGGCCCCGCAGGACCTGCCCCAGCGCGCGCTGGAGCTGTTCGAGGAGGTTCGCGGCCTGGTCGGCCTCGAACTCCGAGATGACAACGCGGTCCGTCATGTCATGAACGACAACGACGCGACCTTCGATGGCGTGGGCCCGGATGCTGCTCATACCGGAAGCCTAAACGGGGATGACGAGACCGTGACAGGGGCATGTCACGGTCGCGTGAATGCTTGGGCCACCGCTGTTGCTGCAAAGCAACATGACCTGGAGCGAGTCATCCGAAGGTCTGGAGAAGGTCCTCGACCTGCGCGGCGGTGAGCGCCCGGGCCGGAAGGCCACGGAGCATAAGGGCGAGACGCGCGGCCTCCTCCAGCTCCTCCGAAGCGTAGACGGCTTCATCGAGCGACGCGCCGGAAACGACCGGGCCGTGGTTGGCCAGCAGCACGGCCCGAGCCTCGCGGGCGGCGCCGTGGATGGCGGACTCCATCGCCGCGTCGCCCGGGCGGTAATAGGGGATCACCGGAAGGCTCCGCCCGATCCGCATCACGAAATAGGGGGTGAGGGGCGGGATCGGCGCGTTCTCGCCCGGCGTGGCGAGGCAAGCAATGGCGGTGGCATGGGTCGAGTGCAGGTGCACCACCGCGCCGGCCTCCGGGCGCGCCGTCAGCACCGCGCGATGCATGAAGACCTCCTTCGAGGGCTTGTCGCCGGACACATGCCGCCACTCAGCGTCGAGCTTGCTGATCCGCGCCGGATCCAGCCGGCCGAGGCAGGAATTGGTCGGCGTCATCAGGACGCCGTCCGGCAGGCGCACGGAGATGTTCCCTGCGCTGCCGACGGAATAGCCGCGGCCGAAGAGAAGCCGGCCGTGCTCGCAGAGGCGCTCTCGGAGCGCGGATTCGTTGGTCATGGTTGGTGCCGGCCAAGGAGGTGGCGGAGGAGGGCGTTCCATAGCGGGGCCGCCGGACCCGCACCAGCGCCGGTGCGGTTGCGCATGGATCAAGGCGGGGCAACGAGGGGTGGCGGGCGGGAGCGGGATCACGCTGGGCTTACGATGGGCGGGGCAGGCTGTACGTCGCCATGGATGACGCACTGCTCCTGTCGAACCTCGCCTTCTGGCCGCGCATCGCGGTCGAGCGGCTCGCGGCGCGCTCCATCACCACGGCCGAGGGGGCCGTGCAGGCCACCGCAACCCCGGACGGCCGGGCCACCCTGATCGAGGTGACCGGCCTGTCCGACAACGCGCTCGACCTGCTGCTGGCCCGCACGCGCCGGGCGCTGCCGCCCGAGGTGCGGGCGCGGCTTGGTCCGGCGCCAGATGCCGCTGTTCCCGTCGCACCCGCTCGGCCGTGACGCTGCGCTAAGGGTATCCGGCCAGGGATCCACGCGGCGCCGCCTGGGATCACGATGGGCTCACGGCGCCGTGTTAAGGTTCGGGAGAGGAGGGCACGAGATGTCGGGTGCGCATGGCGGCGGGTTGCGGGCCTGCTTCGCCGCTTCCGAGAGGCCGATGGAGGCAGGGCCGGAGACCGTCGCGCCGCTCGATCTGCGCGGCTACCGCCATTTCCTCGGGGCGCCGACTCGGCGCCACGGGGATGCGGCCACCGACCGCAGCCCGGCGGCGGTGCGCCGGCGGCTGAGCGGCCTGTCCCTCGCCATGCAGACGACCGATCCCGTGGAGGGGCAGGAGAACCCCGGCATCCCGTCCGGGTACACCTACCTCCTGCAACTCGTCGCGCATGACTGCGTGCGAACCACCACGCCCCTCTGGGCCCTGACGCCATTCCTCAATGAATCGCAGAACATGCGGGCAGCCCGGCTCCGGCTCGATACCGTCTATGGCGACGGGCCGAATGGCTGCCCCTACGCCTATGCGCCCGATGACGAGGAAGATCTGACACGGACGCGGCTCCGCCTCGGCATGCCCGCGCCCCGCGGCGCGCCGATGAGCCCGACGCCGTTCCGGGACGTGGCGCGCGCGCGGGCCGATGGCGCCCTGGGAGAGCCCGCCACCGGTCGTGCGGAGCCGCTGCTGCCCGACCCGCGCAACGACGACAACGCTCTCATCTCGCAGATGACCGCGCTGTTCCACCAGCTGCACAACGCCCTGGTCCTGAAGCTGCCGCCGATGCGGGCACGCCGCGGCGACGAGGCGGCGCTGCTCAAGGAGGCCGAGGCGCGCTTCAACGTCGCGCGCCTGGGGACGACGATGATCTATCGCCGCGTGGTGCGGGACGACGCGCTGCGCCGGATCCTCGATCCCGGCATCTACGCGCGCTACGCGGCGGGCGATGCCGCGCTGCTCGACCGCGACGCGCTGCACCAGCGCGGGGAGGCGGTGCCGCTGGAGTTCTCGCACGGGGCGTTCCGCTTTGCCCACGCGATGATCCGGCCGACCTACACCATCTCCGACATGCTGGAGGCGGACGTGGATGAGGCACTGCGCCTCACCTGCGGGCGCAGCCCGAAGAAGATGCCGCTGAGCCAGGACTGGATCGTGCGCTGGGGCAACTTCTTCGACCTGGCGGATGCCAGAGAGGAGGGGGCGGCGCGCGGCGCCAACGGCCGACCGGCGCGGCGGAATCTCAGCCTGCGGATCATGCCGCGCTACAACCGCAACCTCCGCGACAGCTCGCTCTTCCCGCGGCCTGAGGCGGATGGCGACGAGGGCGTGGGCTACCGCGATCTCATCAGCGCATCGGCGGCCGGGCTCTGGTCCGTCCCGGCGCTCTACGGGCGCATGCGGCAGGTCCTTGCGCGGCGCGGGCAGCCCGATCCGTTCGAGCAATCCCCCCTGGCGGACGACCGGGTGCGGGAGGAAGCGATCAGCGACTGGCTGCGCGCCCGCCCCCATAGCGGCTTGGCGGGGGAGGACATCCGCGCCCTGGCATCGGACCCGCCGATCCCATACTACGCGATGTTCGAGGCGGAGCGGGAGGGCGATGGCGGGCGGCGGCTCGGGCCCTTCGCCTCGCTCATCATCGCGGATGTGCTGTTCGGGGCGCTGTGGGAAGACCCGCTGCCCGGCGAGGTCCGCGGCGAGTCCCTCGCCGAAGGGCTGGGGAAACTCTGCGCGGCCGTGCTCGGCGACCGGGGTGCCCTCCGGGCGGTTCCCGAAATCGGCGACATGGCCGGCCTGATCCATTTCGTGGCGGCGGCGCATGACTTGCGGGACGCCAGCCCCGCCTTCCTGTGAATCCAACCGACGAGAGGCAGAACGCGATGAGCGACGTGATGCGGGTGACCAACCACGACAGGCTGGGCCTGCTGGTTAAGACCTGGTCCACCGGGAAGAACCGCTTGGGTGACGGCAAGGACTACCCCGTGCCGAAGGACCTGGAGGAGTTCAAGGCACAGCTTCTCGCGGCCGGCGTGGGCGCCGAGCTGCCGGCGCGGATCAAGCGGCTGCACATCGTGCAGCCCGACATGGAGACGCTGGTGATCCGCATCCCGCCGAAGCAGCTCTTCGAGGCATCGGAGGCGCGCTTCAAGGAGCCGGGGACGTCGTACCGCCTACCCAAGTTCTACGGCGACGTGACCGCGGCCGGCACCGGGCCCGAGGCGACGGAGGAGCAGAAGCTCTGGTTCCACGCCTCTCGGATCGGGGACTACACCATCGCGAACTGCGTCTGAGCGGTGGGGCGCCCGGCCCTCTCACCAGCCCCGGTGGGACATCCCGCCATCCGGGATACCAGCAGCGAGGATGCCGCTGTGCAGGCGCGACCAGTTCTCGGCCGTGCTGATAGGGTAGAGGTGGAGCAGCCAGCGTCCCAGCGCGTCCCGGGTGGGCGGGTGGTCGCCATGCCACGCGTCCCGCACGAGGGCGAAGAAGCGCTCCGCATCCTGCCTTGCGCCGTCCAGGTCCCCGAGATTCGCGAGCGCCGCGGCGCGCCAGGCGGGCAGGGTGCGGATGAGGTCGCCGGCGCGGTCGCAGGCCTCGATCGTCGCGCGGTCGTCGCCGCGGAGATAGGCGATGGTCACCTCATAGGCCCAATGCGTGGCGCTGGGCGCGAGGGTCATGTCGCAGGACGCCGCCGCCTGCCGCTGCGCCGTCTCATGGTCGCCGCAGAAGCTGTGGAAGAGGGCGGCGGACATCAGGGTCCAGCTGTCGTTCGGGTTCAGCTCGCAGGCCAGGCGCATGTGGGGCGCCGCCTGCTCGTGCTGTCCGGCCATGGCGTGCGACCACCCGAGGCAGAGCTGCGCGCGGGAATCGGACGGGTCCAGTGCCGCCGCGCGCCGAGCCCGCTCCAGCGAGCGCGCCTCCCGCTCCCGCGACCGGAAAGTGCCGGGCATGGCGATGTGGATGCCGTTGTCGATCTGCGCGAGGCTGCTGTAGGCCGGGGAGAAGGCGGCGTCCTGCGCGATCGCGTCCTCGAACAGCGCCGTGGCGCGGGGCCAGTGCTTAGGGCTGAAGCGGAGGATGACCGCCTGCCCGCGCAGCCAGCGGTCATGTGCGGCCAGGGAATTGACCGGCTGCTCCGCGACGCGCGCGAGGCGCGCGGCCGAGACCTGCCCGGTGAGCGACATGGAGATGCTGCGCGCGACGGCCTGCTGCGCCTCGAACCAGGTGTCGAGCGCGACGTCCGTCCGCTCGCTCCAGACGACGACGGCGCTGTCCGCGTCCCGCAGGGTCAGAACGAGGCTGATCCGCTGGCCCGCCTGATAGGCGGTGGCCGAGATGCTGTAGCGGCTGGAGACGCGGCCATCGAGGCCGGCGGGCGCGGCCGGGCCCTCGCCGTCCAGCACGTACCATTCGCGGAAGCGGGCGAGGCAGGCGATCAGGTCGTGCCGGAAACCATGGACGATGTAGGCCCGGTCGGCGGGCACGCCGTTCGCCGCGAAGGGCTCCACCACCAGGGCCATCCGCGCCCGCGACATGCCGGACGGGGAGGGGACTGGCTCCGCCCGCGCCTGGGGCGGCGGATCCGGAGGGCGGAAGCTGCCGGACTTGATCTCCGCGATCAGGCCCTGAGTCTCAGGCGCCGGCTCCATGTCGTGGTCATCGCCGAGCACGCGCCAGAGCGCGTTGTAGGCGCGCAGCGCGCCGGCGGTGTCGCCCTCCGTGGCGGCCGCCAGGATCACCTGCCGGCAGGCTTCCTCATGCGTCGGGTCGAGGTTCAGCAGGGCCTGGGCCGCGACGCGGCGTCCACCGGACGGGGCGGCGGGGCCGCGGATCATCGTCTCCAGTCCGCGGGAGAGCCGGTCATGCAGGATCTGGCGCTGCCCCAGCACCCATTCCCGGAAGGCGGCGTCGAGGTCCTCCAACCCCTCCATGAGGCTGTCCGCCACGCGCAGCGTGCCGGAGAGGAGGGGGTCCACCTCGCCCTCCGTCATGGCCCGCAGCACGCGCTCCACGTCGAGGGAGATCGCCGCGGGATCGAGGCGCAGGACGAGGCGCTCGGCCTGCAATACGTGGTCGGGCAGCGCCTCGCGCAGCTCGTGCACGACCTGGCGGAGGGAGGCCCGCGCCTTGTCCTCCTCGAACTCGCTCCAGAGAAGGCCGACCAGCCGCTCGCGCGTCTCCTCCCCGGAGCGGGTCAGCGCGAGGTAGGCGATGACGGCCCGGGCCTTGCGGTTGCGGAGGCGGACTTCCCGCCCCTGCAGAAGGAGTTGCACCGGGCCGAGGAGCGAGAGGGAGAGCGGCCGGGCGGACGCGCCGTCGGACCGTCGATCCTCCTCGACGAGAAACCCATCCGTCATGTCACACCCGCACCCCGGAATGAGAATAGAGGCGGGTTCGCAACAAGGAAAGGCGTTCGGACCGGTCGTGGGCCGGAGGGTGGGTGCCGGTCGCTCCCTCAGTAGAGCGGCACGTCTCCCGTGTGCCGCGAGCCACCGCCGGTCCGTTCCATCACGCGTGCCAGCCGGGGTGGGGTGTCCCGGCTCGGCTCGCAGGCAAGGCCGGGGCAGGCGGTGCGGATCACCGGGATACCATAGGCCGGGCGCGTCAGGTCCAGCAGCAGCGGCTCCAACCCGTGCTCGATCAGCCGCCCGCCGATCGCGGCGACCGCGTCGGCCCCGTGCTCCGCGCCGGGCGGCTCCCCGCCGGACGGCGCGCCGGCCGGGTGAAGCAGGGCGCAGGTCCCGGCCGTGATGGAGCGATGGCGGCGGAGGTGGAGGTGATCTCGCTCGTTCAGCGCGGCCTCGCCCCGCTCCTCGCGCTTGGCCCGCACCACCGCGATGGCCAGCTCGTTCTGGCACAGCTCCAGCACCGCGGCGCGCGCGGCGGCGGCGCGGGTCAGCCGGCAGGCGGTGCCACAGCAGAAGCCCGTTCCGTCCGGGGAGAAGGACAGGGCGGCGACGACCGGCACACCGAGGTCGCTCGTGATGTCGAGCAACCCGCTCCGCCGATGCGCAAGGCCTTCCCGCAGCCCCGCCAGGAGCGCGGCGGCCTCTGCGGCATCCTCCAGCGCGACAGGGCGGGGTGGGACGCCCCCGCGCCACCAGAGCGCCGCAGCATCGCGCTCGATGAGTTCCAGCAACGCGCGGAGCGCCGCCTCCTCTGGGGATCGGCCGGCGGCGCAGCCGATGCTGAGCGGGGCGGGCGGTTCCACCGTCCGCCGATGGGCGGCGCGGCGGAGCAGGAGATCCACCGGCCACGCGGCGGCCTCTCCCGTCGGCCAGCGCACGAGGGGAAGGGTAGCCCTTCCGGCGGCCCGGTCCTCCGCCGTCTCGACGCCGGACAGCAGCTCGACCGCCTCGCCGATGCAGGCGGCGAAGGCCTCGCCCGGCGAGGTGCCCACGCCGGAAGCGCCGACCACCGGAAGGCCCGGCTCCCCGGCCGGGCCGGACAGGTCCGCCTCCGCGCCGAAGACGGCCAGACCCGGGGCATCGGGCGCGGAGAGCGTGAAAACCCGCGCCAGCCCGGCGGCGGCCCGGAGCAGCCGGGCGCGGTCGACGCGTGCGTCCGAGTCCTCCGCGGACCAGCGGAGCAGCGACAGGAGGGGAGCGCCGGCGCCGGCGCAGCCATCCCGCTCCAGCGCCCCCGCGGCCGCGAGAAAGGCGTCCCTCACGATCATCCCGCCTCCGCCCCGCCGGGCACCGGTGGCATCACGGGCGCATCACGACGTCTGCGCGAATGTCGCCCGGCCCGCCACCGGAGCAAAGGACATGCTCGTCACCGAACCTGGATTCGCCGTCGCCATGCGCGGCGTGGTCAGCCTGCACCGGCCGGGCCGCCGCCGCTCGGAATCGCGGCGGTTCAACATCTGGCTCATCGTGTCCCGCTTCGGCCGATCCGGCGAGCTGCTCACCCTGTCCTATGCGGGCCGGGCCCGCAGCGCGGCGGTCCCGCTCGGGCTCAGCGCCCGCCTCACGGCGCTCGCGCAGCAGGATGACGTGCCGGAGGCGGCGATCCCCGGACCCTTCACGATCCTGCCTCCGCCCGATGGGCTCGCCATCGCGGGGCGGCCGGTCACGGTCACCGGGCGGGCACAGCTGATCGGGGATGCGCCGGAGATCGGCCTGCTCGCCGCGGGCCAGACGCGAAACCGCCTGCAATGGGGGCTGCTCGCCTGGCGGAAGGGCTGGGTGGGCGAGGTCTTCGACACGGAGCCCGGCGTCGGCGCCTTCGCCTCGCGGCTCGTGACCTCGCACGACCGGGCCTGAGCGGCGAGCGAGCCGCCACACGGGGCCGAGGCGCCGGGCGGGGAGGGCCCGCGGTGATGGTCCGGGATGGCCAGGGCCGGGATGGCGCTCCCCGGTGATGTCGGGCTAGGTCTTCGCCTCCCTTCCCGGCGGCGGGTTCGTTCGTCCCGCCCGCCCTTTCTCAGACGGAGTGACCCCGCGTGGCGGCATTGACCCAACCGAAGGTCCACATGGGTACGTTGACGGGTGGGGAGGGCCGCGAGGCCTATGCCAAGAACCCCGTCATCCTGCTGCCTCTGGGCAGCCACGAGGACCAGGGGCCGCACGCGCCGATGGGCGACTACCTCCTGGCCGAGAAGATGGCGGAGCTGATCGCGCTGCGCGCCACGGCGGCGGGCACGCCGACCTTCGTCGCGCCGGTGCTGCCCTTCGGCGGGGCGGACTGGTTCGGGCCGATGATCGGCGGCATCGCCATCCACCAGTCCACGCTCGTCTCCGTGTTGACGGACATGCTGGACAGCCTGCACCGGAACGGGCTGACGCGGGTGGTGGTGATCAACGGCCACGGCGGAAATGTCGGTCCCGTGACCGAGGTGGCGCGGGACGCCTGGCAGGAGCGGAAGCAGCTCGTGCCCAGCCTCTATCTCTGGCGCATCGCCTACGCGCTGCTGCCGAAGCTGATCGGGGCGGAGAAGGCGAAGGCCGTGTCGGGCCACGGCGCCGACCCGCTGACGAGCCTCGGCCTGCATCTCTTCCCGGAGCTGCTGCGGACGGACCTGATCCCGGAGGGCCAGAAGCTGAAGCGGGACAGCGTGCTGGACCTGCCCTACACCGGCCTCGGCGCCGCGAGCTTCGAAGGGGCCGAGATCGGCCTGCCGATGGAGTACGACGACACCTATCACCAAGGCGTCGCGGGCGGCGATCCGAAGCTCTGCTCCGCCGAGACGGGGAAGGTGCTGTCCGAGGCGCTGGCCGACATCGCCTCGCGCTTCGTCGTGCACTTCGCTGGCAAGGTTCCTGCCTGATCCGCTGCCATCCGGGGCGGGCAAGGGCCCGCCCGGTCTTTCCGGAGTTCCCGTCGCGTGCCGAGTGTTCCTGAATACGTGCCGTCCCCGGGCGGCAAGATCGTCGTCGTCGATGCCCTCGCCCCTGCCTCGGTCGAGCGGCTGCGGGCGCTGCTGCCGCCCGGCTTCACGCTCGTGTCCCCGGCGACACGCGACGTGGCCGAGCTTCATACCCTGGTCGGCGATGCCGAGTTCCTGATCTCCGGGCAGCTTGCCGTGGATGCGGCGCTGCTGGCCGCGGCGCCGAAGGCGAAGCTGCTGCACAAGTGGGGCGTGGGCGTCGACAATTTCGACCTCGACGCTGCACGGGCGCGGGGGCTGACGGTCGCTCGCACCACCGGCAGCAATGCCGTGCCGGTGGCCGAGTTCACCATCGCCCTGACGCTGGCCCTGCTGCGGAACCTGGCCGCCGGCCATGCCCTGCTGAGCAAGGGAGAGTGGCGCGGGCTGAGCGGCGCGCGTCCCAGCCTGACGGTGTCCGGCAAGACCTGGGGCATCGTGGGCTTCGGCGCGATCGGGCAGACGCTGGCCCGGCTGCTCAAGGGCTTCGGCTGCCGCATCCTCTACAACAAGACCCGCCCGCTCCCGCCGGAGGAGGAGGCCGCGCTCGGCGTCACCTACGCGCCGCTGGAGCAGATCCTGACGGAAGCCGACATCGTGTCGCTGCACACGCCGATGACGGCGCAGACGAAGGGGATGATCGACCTTGCCGCGCTGCGCCGGATGAAGCCGACGGCGGTGCTGATCAATGTCGCGCGCGGCGGCGTGGTGGCGGAGAGCGACCTTGCCCAGGCGCTGCGGGAGAAGGTGATTCTCGGCGCCGCCATGGATGTGTTCGAGACGGAGCCGACGCCCTCCGACAATCCGCTGCTCGGCCTGGATAACGTCGTGGTCACGCCGCACATCGCGGCCCTGTCCGGCGACACGTTCGAGCCGACGGTGCGACGGATGTTCGCCAACGTCGCCCGGGTGGCGGCCGGCCAGCCGATCCCCGAGGGCGACCTGGTCCGCTGAAGGGCGGGTCCCGGCGCTACGCGCCGGGGCCGGGCTGCCAGTGGCGGTAGAAGCCCTCTGGCCCCGGGCGCTGGGGATGGGGGCGGTCGGCGGGGGCGGTGCCGACATAGATCCAGCCGAGCATCGTGTCCGTCTCGCGGAAGCCGAGCGCGACCTTCGCGACGGGGTCGCGCAGGGTCTCCGAGGAGGCCCAGAAGGCGGCGTAGCCCATCGCATCGATCGCATTGAGGAAGTTCATCGCGCCGGCGGCGGCGGAGGCCTCCTGCTCCCAGGGCGGGACGCCCGGGCGGTCGTATCGGATCGACGCGCCGGCGACGACGACCAGGGGCGCGCGCAACGGCTTTGCGCGCTCGATCTCCAGGTGCTCGGGCGGCGTGTCCGGTGCGCGGCGAAGGGCGGAGGCAACGAAGAGGTCGCCCAGGGCATGGCGCGCGGCGCCCTCGACGAAGACGAAGCGCCACGGGCGCAGGCCGCCGTGATCCGGGGCGCGAAGGGCGGCGGAGACGGCCGTTTCCAGGTCGGCGGGGGATGGCGCGGGCTCGCGCATCGTCTTCGGCGGGACGGAGGCGCGGTCCAGGAGGACGCGGAGCCCCGGGGCGGGCGGGGTCAGGGAGTCGGGCATCGGAACCTCTGCGTGTCGGCGGCCATCACGCCCTATTTGAGAACGATTATCAACTTCCCTGGCCGCCGACCCCCGGATCACCCCGGCGGATGAGCGATCAGGGCGGCCCGCAGAGCGGTCACCAGACGGTCGTAGTCGTTCGGCCCGAAGGTCAGGGGCGGTGACAGGACCATCATATCGCCCGCCGCGCGGATGAGCACGCCCGCATCCAGGCAGTGCCGGGCGACCGCCGCGCCGCGCTTGCCCACCCCATCGGGACCGGCCGCGATGTCCACGGCGCCGAGGATGCCGATGCTGCGGATGTCGAGCACCCCGGGCGCATCCCGCAGACCGTGGAGCGCATCGGCCAGCATGGCTTCCATCGCGCCGGCACGGGCGAAGAGGCCCTCGGACTCATAGACGCCGAGCGTGGCGACGCCGGCCGCCGCGGCGAGGGGATGGCCGGAATAGGTGTAGCCGTGCATCAGGTCGATGCCGCCGCCCGACGCTTCCTCGATGCCGCGGGTGACGCGGCGATGGGCCAGGACGGCGCCGCAAGGGACGCTGCCATTGGTCAGGCCCTTGGCCGTGGTGATCAGGTCCGGCGTCACGTTGAAGCGCTGCGCCGCGAAAGCGGTGCCGAGGCGGCCGAAGCCGGTGATGACCTCGTCGAAGATCAGCAGGATGCCGTTCGCGTCGCACAGGGCGCGCAGGCGCTCGAGGTAGCCGATCGGGGGCGCGAAGACGCCGCCCGAACCGGTGACGGGTTCCACGATGACGGCGGCGATCGTCTCGGCCCCGTAGATCGCGATCTGATCGGCCAGCGCCTCGGCGAGGTCGGCTCCCTCGGCGGGCTGGCCACGGGAGAAGGCCTGGCGCGCGCGGTCATAGGTGGTCGGAAGGTGGGAGACCTCCGGCAGCAGGGGGCCGAAATCCTTCTTGTGCCGCGCGATGCCCGCGACGGAGAGGCCGCCGAACCCCACGCCGTGATAAGCGCGCGCCCGGCCGATGAGCCGCACGCGCCGGGAGTCGCCGCGGGCCGCGTGATAGGCACGTGCGATCTTCAGCGCGGTGTCCACCGCCTCCGACCCCGAGTTCACGAAGAAGGCGCGGTCGTGGCCCTCGGGCGCGATGTCCACCAGCCGGGACGCGAAGGTGAACGCCGTGGGGTGGCCCATGGAGAAGGACGAGACGAAATCCAGCCGCCCGGCCATGTCGCGGATGGCCTCCACGATCGGGGCGCGGTTGTGACCGGCATTGACGCACCAGAGCCCGGCCATGCCGTCCAGCACGCGGCGGCCGCTCGCCTCGATGTAGTCGTTGCCGTCGGCCGCGACGAAGAGGCGCGGATCGGCCTTGAAGGCGGCATTGGCCGTGAAGGGCATCCAGTAGGCGTCGAGGTCGTTCGGGCTGGGGCTGGGGATCGCGTCCACCGGTCGGCTCCTGGGGCTCGGGCTGACGTCAATCTGCACTTTGTGGTGATGAAACGCTATAGTCGCTCGCCCCTCGCAGATGGACCTCCATCAGGGCGGCGGCGCGGGGACGGTCGCTGTCCCGCAGGGCGGCGAGGATCGCCAGGTGCTCCCGGCAGGACTGGCGGATGCGCGCTTGCGGGAGGGTGGGGAATTGCTGGCGTTCCGTGAGGCGGCGCAGGGCGTTCTGGGCACGCATGGCTTCCGCGAAGAAGCGGTTGCCGGAACACTCCGCCAGCGTGCCGTGCAGGGCGTCGTTCACCGAGGCCCAGTGCCGGGCGTCTCCGCCGCGGGCGCGGAGAAGGGCTGTCTGTTCGTCCGTCAGGCGCTCCAGCACGCCGGGAGGGGCCCGCCAGCCCGGCTGCAACAGCGCGGCGGGCTCGATGGCCAAGCGGAAGCGGCGGGCTTCGTCCAGGGCGGCGCTGTCCTCCAGGGACGGGGTGAACTGCCACCCGTGGCCGGGCGCGCGGCGGACCAGGCCTTCCTCGGAGAGGCGCAGCAGGGCGCGGCGGACGGTGCCGCGAGGGGAGCCGTAGCGGGCGATGAGCGCGGCCTCCGACACGTCGGCGGGCAGGGTGCCCGCGGCGCGGTCGGCGAGGATGCGGTCGGCCAGGTCCGGTTCCGGCGGCGGCGCCGGGGGCAGGTGCACCAGCACGAAGCCGCGGTTGGGCTCATGGCGCACATGCCCCTGGCGGGCGAGCTCCAGCAGCGCGGCCCGCACCGGCGTGCGGGAGACGCCGAAGGCGGCGGCGAGCGCCGGTTCAGGCACGCGCTCGCCCGGACGTGCCTCTCCCTGCGCCAGCCGGGTCGCGATCCGGCGCACGAGGTCGCGCTGCAGCGCCGACGGGGCCGTGCCGTCGGTCGGGGAACTGCCTTTCATGGGGTGGAAATCGTGATCCGACAGGGCGGCCGCATCAAGGCATGCCGCGTGATCGGACAGCGCCGCTGTTGGGCGTCACGCTCAGCCGTTGGCTGGAAGGTGCCGCGGAATCGCGCGCCGCGATGTGTGAGAAGTAGGTAGGCTGTGGCCGCGCCGTGAAGGGGAGTGACCCCATGGGGGACGGGCTTGCGGGGGTCGCCTCCAACCCCACCACAGCGTCGGATTCTGAACGTGAATGAATATGGCGGGTTGCGCCGCAACACTGCCGCATGTCGCGGCCTCGGCAGGACGCGGGCACAGATGGGGGCACGTCCGGACAGCGCGGAGAGGGATGCTGTCGAGGTTCTCGGTGCGCGGGTTGGAGGGGAGCATCCGGTCCCGCTGAGCGTGCCGACGGGATCGTGTCCTCGACATCTGGACGCACCGTGCGGCCGGCGTTCCGGACCGCATCCGCGATCGTATCACCTGCGCCACCAGGGCGATGCCGCTGGACGGGGCCGGGGACGGCCCATAGCGTCCTCCCCATGCCGATCCGTCGCCGCCCGCTCCTTCTCGCCCCCGCTCTCCTGGCCGCCCGGTCCGCGCAATCCCAGCCCGCCTGGCCCACGCGCCCCGTCCGCATCCTCGTTCCCTACGCGGCGGGCGGTCCATCGGACGTGATCGCGCGCCTTCTCGCACCCGGCCTCGGCGCCGCGCTCGGCCAGACGGTCGTCGTCGACAACCGCCCGGGCGCGGGCTCCATGCTCGGCACGGAGGCGGCGGCCCGGGCGAATGACGGCCACAGCGTCCTCCTTGCGGACTCGCCCTTCACGATCATCCCCGCGGTGCAGGAGCGCGTGCCCTACGACGCGGCGGCGGATTTCGCGCCCGTCGCCCTTCTCGGCGCGGTGACGATGATCCTCGCGGTGCATGCGGGGTTTCCGGCGCGGGATGCGGCCGCCCTGGTCGCCGCGGCACGCGTTCGCCCGGACGCGGTGTCCTTCGGTTCCTCCGGCCCGGGAAGCCTGTCCCATCTTCTTCCCGAATGGCTTGGGCAGCTCGCGGGCGTGCGCTTCGCCAACGTCGTCTACCGCGGCGCCGGCCCCGCGCTGCAGGACACGGCGGCCGGGCAGATCAATGCCATCTTCACATCCCCCACCACGGCCGAGGGACCGATCCGCGCCGGGCAGGTCGTCCCGATCGGGATCGCGGCCGAGCGGCGCCTCCCCGATTTCCCCGATGTGCCGACCCTAGGGGAGGGTGGGCTCGACCTGGTCGCCGACAACTGGTTCGGCCTCCTCGCGCCGTCCTCCATGCCAATCGCCGCGCGGGCGCGGCTGGCCGAGGCGGTCGCGGGCGTCCTGGCCGCTGACGACATCCGGCCCCGCCTTGCCGCGCTCGGGCTGGAGGCGCGACCTCCCGGCCCGGATGCTTTCGCCCGGCTCCTGGCGACCGAGTTTCCGCGCTGGGCGACCGTCGCCCGCGCCGCCGGCGTGAGCGTCCGCTGATGCACGCCTTCCTGGGCCGCCTCGCGGCCGATCCCGGCCTGCGCGCCGATTTCGAGGCGCTCTGCGACTTCGGTGGCCGGGTCCAGGGCACCCCGGCGACGGAGGCGGCCTTCGCCTGGGCCCTCGGGCGAATGCGGGAGATCGGGCCGGCGGTGAACGAGCCCGTGCCCTATCAGGGCTGGACGGCGCGCCGCTCTGCCGTCTCGCTGCCGGATGGCGTTGCGCTTCCGCACGTGCCGCTTTTCGGCTCGGCCCCGACCGGGCCGGAGGGCGTCACCCTCGATGTTCTCGACCTCGGGCGCGGCGCGCCGGACGATGTCGCCGCCGCGGGCGAGGCTGTGCGCGGCAAGGCCGTCCTGCTCGGGCACGAATACCCCTTCGCCCCCTGGACCATCCACCGCCGCTTCAAGCTCGCCGCCGCGGCGGAAGCCGGGGCGGCGGCCTGCCTGATGGTGCAGCCGGAGCCGGGGATCGGCCCCGTGTCGGGCGGCGCGAACGGCCTCGCGGTGCCCTGCTTCGGGATCGGGATCGAGGTCGCGCGGCGGATTGCCGGCCGCCGAGTCCATCTGGCGCTGGAGGCGGAGGCGGGGCCCGCGACCTCCCCCACCCTCGTGCTCGACCTGCCCGGTGGCGGGGAGGGGCGGGTCGTCCTCTCCTCCCATCTCGACGGCCATCCGCTCGGCGAGAGCGCGATGGACAACGCGACCGGCGTCGTCGCGGCCCTCGCGCTCGCCCGCGCGGTCGCGCCCAGCCTGGCGGAGTGCCGGCGCGGGCTGACCGTCTGCATCTTCGGGGCGGAGGAATGGGCGCTGTCCGGGTCCAAGACCTGGCTCGCCGAGATGGACCCCGCGCGACGCGGCCGCTTCCGCTTCAACCTCAACCTCGACAGCATCGCCGGCCACCCCCGCCTCACCGCGCTGACGAGCGGCTTCCCAGCGCTCGGTCCCTTCGTTCGGCGGGCGGCGGAGGCGATCGGGGCGGAGGTCGCGATCCACCTGCCCTTCATGCGGAACTCGGACCACGCGAACTTCGCCGACCACGGCATTCCGGCCCTTCGGCTGATCGCCGGTTTCGACGCGCCGGAGGGCGTGCTGCGTCACCTGCTGACCGGTGCCGACACCCGCGCCGTCGTGCCGCCGGGCGAGCTGAAAGCTGCGGCCCTCACGGCCGCCGCGATCCTCTGGGCGTCCCTCACGGCCGGGGATGAGGAACTCTCCTCGTTCGGTGCGTCGCGAGGTGCGGGGACCTGAAGCGGACCCTGGGCTGCGCGGAGGAGCGCGCGGAGGTCCAGATCGTCGGACAGGGTTCCCCGGTCGTGGCCTGGGCGCGACCGGGCGGATGTCAGGCCTGTACAGCGGCGAAGCAGACGAGGTCCCGCGTTGGTCCAGGTAGAGCACTCGGCTGTTCCGGCCGGACGCCTTCCTAGCCGTCACCGCGGACCGGCTTTGATGAGGAGTTTCCTGGGCGTTGCGGCGAGCTGCTACGCTCGCTGCAAGGCGTGCGGAGGAACGGACATGGAGATCACGCGGCGTGACGGGCTGCGCCTAAGCGTGGCCGCTGCAGCTCTGGCCAGCGTGGGCGCACGGGCGGCGGAGACCTTTCCCACCCGTCCGATCCGCTTGGTCGTGCCCTTCACGGCGGGCGGCGGCACCGACGTGGTGGGGCGAGAGCTGGCACAGCTCCTCGCCGCGGAACTCGGGCAGCCCCTTGTGATCGACAATCGGGCAGGCGGCGGCACCGTCCTCGGCTCCGACCTCGTCTCCAAGGCGCCGCCGGACGGCTACACGCTGCTCCTCACCACCTCGGCGCTGGCGATCAACGCATCCCTCGTCCGCAACCTGCCCTATGACACGGAGAGGGGCTTCGCCGAGGTCGGGCTGATCTGCCATGGGCCGAACGTGATCGTGACGCGGCCGGACAGTCCGCACCGCAGCGTCGCCGACATCGTCCGTGCGGCGAGGGCCGATCCGGGCGGGCTCACCTACGGTTCGTCCGGCAACGGCTCCGCGGTGCACCTGGCGGCGGAGCTGTTCAAGCTCACCGCGGGCGTGGACATCACGCATGTTCCCTATCGCGGCGCAGGACCGGCCTACACCGATCTTCTCGGTGGGCGGCTGGACATGGTGTTCGCCACCGCCGGCGGCGTCGCCGCCTTCGTGAAGGGGGAGCGGATGCGCGCGGTCGCTGTCACGTCGGCTCAGCGTTCCCCGGCCTATGAGGGCGTGGCGACCGTCGCGGAGACCCTGCCGGGCTACGAGGCCGAGGTCTGGTACGCGGTCTTCGCGCCCGGCGGCACGCCGGCGCCGGTGCTGGCGCGGCTGAACGAGGCGATGCGGCGGGCGGCGTCGTCCCCCGCCTATCGCGCGCGCCTGACGGGGGAGGGGCTGACCGTCGCCGTGAACAGCCCGGAGGAGATGACCCGCTTCATGCGCGCGGAGGAGGCGCGCTGGCGCCGGGTGGTGACCGACGGCCGGATCACGTCGGACTGACACCGCAGCGAGGAGACGGAGAACGCATGTCGCGGGGCCGGTTGGAAGGCAAGGTCGCGATCATCGTCGGCGCGGGGCAGCAGCCCGGCGAGACGGTCGGGAACGGCCGCGCCGTGGCAGAACGGTTCGCCGAGGAGGGCGCGACGCTGCTCCTGGTGGACATCAACGAGGAATGGGCTGAGGCGACCCGGGCAGCGGTGGCGCGGCATCGCCACCCCGCATCGGTGCTGCGCGCCGACATCACGCGGGAGGAGGATTGCGCGGCCATCGCGCGCGCCTGCATGGACCGCTACGGCCGGATCGACATCCTGCACAACAATGTCGGCCGCTCCCGGGGGGACCGGAAGACGGCGGAGATGGATGCCGGCATGTGGGACGAGATCATGGCCATGAACCTCAAGGGCATGTTCATGACCTGCAAGCACGTGCTGCCACACATGGTCGCGCAGCAGTCGGGCTGCATCGTCAACACCTCCTCCACCTCCTCGCTCGCCGCGCGCCCCACCGTCACCTACAAGACGAGCAAGGCCGGGGTGAACGCGCTGACCCAGCACATCGCGATGGAGAATGCGCGGCATGGCATCCGCGCGAACGTGATCCTGCCCGGTCTGATCGACACGCCCATGGCGATCGAGCGGCGGGCTCAGGAAAGGGGCATCCCACGGGAGGTGGTCCGGGCCGAGCGGGAGCCGCTGGTTCCCATGGGCACGGCCTGGGACGTGGCGAACGCCGCGGTGTTCCTTGCCTCCGACGAGGCGGGCTACATCACCGGCGTCATTCTGCCCGTGGATGGCGGCCTGCTGGAGAAGCGAGGCTGACGAGGTCGACGGGCTGTCACGTCGAAAGGGGGAGCGGGTAACTGTTCGCCGCAGCAGGGCGGTGAGCCGTAATCTCTCCATCCCCACGGCGGCCGTCGGGCATCAGCGGGAGCATGGCGGCGGTGGCCTGTCCGGCACGATCGGGTTCCGATCAGCGCGAAGCCCAACCTGCGCGCGGGCATCGGTCGAGCGAGACGTCGCCGGAGCGTCCGGGGTTAGAGCTCCGTAAAACGCGGAACGTTGCGCAGCAGGCTGCCCCGCCGCTTAGGGCGGGCGGTGCGCCTTCTCGGTGCAGCGGTCAGGGCCGTTGGCCCGTGGCCACCGCGCGCTGACGCGATTGTGTGGTTCGCACCGCCACAGCCGGACCGGGGGCCAGATACAGCCCAGAATGCGGCATGGCCGGCGCGGAGATGCTGGTGGGCCAAGCCCCGTGATGAGGTTTGGCTGGGGAACCTGGATTCGAACCAAGACTGCCCGAGTCAGAGTCGGGAGTTCTACCGTTAAACTATTCCCCAACGGCAGGCGGCGGCCATATAGGCCGGGCCGCCGGAGGCCGCAAGCGGGTCTTCGCCCGGCATGAACGACGCCGCGGCACTTGTCCCGGCCAAGCAGCGGACCAATCATCCGAATCAGCGCCATGCAGATCCGACCCGCCCCGCCGCGCGCCGGCGGCGCGGGGGGGACGGTCCCCCCGCCGCCCGGCCATCCCGCCTTCGCTGCGCTGGACCTCGGCACGAACAACTGCCGTCTCCTCGTGGCCAGTCCTACGGGGCCTGGCGGATTCCGGGTGCTCGACAGCTTCTCCCGCATCGTCCGGCTGGGAGAGGGGCTGAGCAGCACCGGCGCCCTGTCCGACGCCGCGATGGACCGGGCCGAGGCGGCGCTGGAGGCCTGCGGGCAGAAGCTGATGCGACGGCCGATCCAGGCCGTGCGGGCGGTCGCGACCGAGGCGTGCCGGCGGGCCACCAATGGGCCTGGCTTCATCCGCCGGGCCGAACGGGCGCTCGGCGTGCCGATCCGCGTCATCCCTGCGCGGGAAGAGGCGGAGCTGGCGATGGAGTCCTGCGCGCCCCTGCTACGACCCGAGGACCGGCGAGCCATCCTGTTCGATATCGGCGGCGGCTCTACGGAGATCGCCTGGGTCCGGGCCGACCGGCCGGAGGGGCCATCCCTGATCGGGACCATCTCGATCCCGCTCGGCGTGGTCACCCTCGTGGAGCGGGACGGGGCGGGTTGCTTCGCGGGGGACGGCTTCGCCCGCGTCGTGTCCGAGGTGGCGGCCCGGCTGGAGGCCTTCGACTCCGTCCACTGCATCCGGCAGGAGATGCGGCAGGGCGGGGTACGGCTGATGGGGACCTCCGGCACCGTGACCACCCTCGCGGGGATCGCGCTGGACCTGCCGCGCTACAGCCGGGCGGCGGTGGACGGGCACGAGATGCCTATGGACTGCGCCGACGCTGCCCTCGATGCGGTGCGGCGGATGGGGCGGGCGGGCTTGGCGGCCCATCCCTGCATCGGGCCGGAGCGGGTGGACTTCGTCCTGCCGGGCTGTGCGGTCTACGCGGCGATCCGCCAGGTCTGGCCCTCCGCGAGCATCACGGTGTGCGACCGCGGGCTGCGGGAGGGGATGCTGCTGCGGATGATGCGCGTTCGCCGGGATGGCTGGCGCGAGGCCGGCCGTCAGTCCGGACGGGGCGCCTGAGGGGCTGATGACCAGCGGATCGAAATCCGGCGAGCGCGGCCTGTCCACGCGGCTGCGCACGGCCAAGGGCCGCAGCACCGCGTCCCAGAAGTGGCTCGAGCGGCAGCTCAACGACCCGTATGTCCGGGCGGCGCGGGCCGCCGGCTGGCGGTCCCGGGCGGCCTTCAAGATCATTGAGCTGGACGAGCGGTTCCGGATCTTCCGGCCGGCGCAGCGGATCGTGGACCTGGGCGCGGCCCCGGGCGGCTGGACCCAGGTGGCCGTGAAGCGGGCCGGCGATCGCGGGCGGGTGGTCGCGCTGGATCTGCTCGCGATGGATCCGGTCCCCGGCGCCACGGTCCTGCAGGGCGACTTCCAGGACGAGGCGACGGAGCGGGCGGTGCTCGATGCCATGGCGGGGCCGGCAGACCTCGTCCTGTCCGACATGGCGCCGAACACCACCGGCCACAACGCGACCGACCACCTGCGGATCATGGGGCTGGTGGAGCTGGCGGCGGACTTCGCCAGCAAGGTGCTGGCGCCGGGCGGGGCCTTCGTCGCGAAGGTCTTCCAGGGCGGCGTGGAGAAGGACCTGCTGGCCGCGCTCAAGCGCGATTTCGCCCAGGTCCGCCATGCCAAGCCGCCGGCCAGCCGGAAGGACAGCGCGGAGATGTACCTCGTCGCCCAGGGGTTTCGCGGGGGTGCGGGCCAGGGCTGAAGGAGGCGACGGGAAGCCGACGTGCTGCCCCGGCCCGCGAGCGGATCAATTCGACGCGGGTCCAGGGACCACGTCTGGCCCCTGGCGGATGGGGTCTGGCGAAGCCAGGGCCTTCCCCGGGGCCGCTGACGCACATCAGCTCCGTGCCGGCGTCAACGCTTCGTCACCGTCCCGCCCTTGCGGCACGAGGGGAAGGGGGCGTAGGAGGGATCGCCAAGGCAGCGTTGCCGCCCCTCCACGAGAGGCCCCGCCATGGCACCCGATACATCCCCCGCCCTCGGTCCCGATCTCGGGGCCGGGCTTGCGCCTTCCCGCTTCGCCGCACGGTTCGAGGAGGCCTATGCCTTCGACGACGTGCTGCTCGTCCCCGCCTACTCCCAGGTGCTGCCGGGCGGGACGGATACCCGCACCCGCATCACGCGGGAGATCGGGCTGAACATTCCCCTGATCGCCGCCGCGATGGACACGGTGACCGAGGCACCCATGGCGATCGCCATGGCCCAGGCCGGCGGCATCGGCGTGGTTCACAAGAACCTCACGATCGAGGAGCAGGCCGCCCAGGTCCGCCGCGTGAAGAAGTTCGAGAGCGGCATGGTGGTGAATCCCGTCACCATCCATCCCGACCAGACCCTCGCCGATGTGCGCGCCCTGCAGGAGCAGTACCGCATTTCCGGCATCCCGGTGGTGGAGCCGGAGACCGGGCGGCTGGTCGGCATCGTCACCTCGCGCGACGTGCGATTCGCGACCGACCCGGGTCAGCGCGTCTATGAGCTGATGACACGGGAGAACCTGGTGACCGTGCCGGCGGACGTGACGCCGGAGCGCGCCCGGTCGCTGCTGCACAAGCACCGGATCGAGAAACTGCTGGTGACGGATGAGCGCGGCCGCTGCGTCGGGCTGATCACCGTGAAGGACATGGACAAGGCCCAGGCCAACCCGAACGCGGTGAAGGACGCGCTGGGACGGCTGCGCGTGGCCGCGGCCACCGGGACCGGCGAGGACGGGCGGTTGCGGGCCGAGGCGCTGGTCGCGGCCGAGGTGGACATCATCGTCGTGGACACGGCGCACGGCCACTCGGCCGGCGTGCTGAAGGCGGTGGAACGGATCAAGCGCCTGTCCAACTCCGTGCAGATCATCGCCGGCAACGTGGCGACCCCGGAGGCGGTGGAGGCGCTGGTCGAAGCCGGCGCCGATTCCGTGAAGATCGGCATCGGGCCGGGCTCCATCTGCACCACGCGCATCGTGGCCGGCGTCGGCGTGCCGCAGCTGACCGCGGTGATGGAGAGCGCGGCCGCGGCGCGGGAGCGGGGCGTGCCCTGCATCGCCGATGGCGGCATCCGCACCTCCGGCGACATCGCGAAGGCGATCGCGGCGGGCGCGGATTGCGTGATGATGGGATCGCTTTTCGCGGGCACGGACGAGGCGCCGGGCGAGGTGTTCCTCTACCAGGGCCGGTCCTACAAGTCGTATCGCGGCATGGGGTCGCTGGGCGCGATGGCCCGCGGATCGGCGGACCGGTACTTCCAGTCCGAGGTGCAGGACCAGCTGAAGCTCGTGCCCGAGGGGATCGAGGGTCGCATCGGCTACAAGGGGCCGGTCGGCACGGTGATCCACCAGCTCGTCGGCGGACTGCGCTCGGCCATGGGCTATACCGGGAACGCGACCATCGCGGACATGCAGCAGAACTGCCGCTTCCGCCGCATCACCGGTGCCGGGCTGCGGGAGAGCCACGTGCACGACGTGGCCATCACGCGGGAGGCGCCGAACTACCGGCAGGAGGGGTGATGGCCCGTCCGCGGGTCGTCGTCTTCGACGCCTACGGCACCCTGCTCGACATCCACTCGGCCGTGGGGCGTCATGCCCTGCGGCTAGGGGAGAAGGCCGGTGCCGTGTCCGTCCTCTGGCGCGCGAAGCAGCTGGAGGCGAGCTGGATCCTGAGCGCGGCGGGCACCTATGAGGGGTTCGACGCGATCACGGCGCGGGCGCTCGACCATGCGCTGGCGGTCCACCGCATCCGCGACGACGGGCTGCGGGCCGAGCTGCTCGGCGCCTATCGTGCGCTGGACGCCTTTCCCGATGCAGTGGCAGCCCTGTCGCGGCTTCGCGCAGTGGGCATCCCCGCCGCGATCCTGTCCAACGGGGAACCGGGCATGCTGCGGGCCGCGGTGGAGGCGTCGGGCCTGGCACCCCATCTCGCGGAGGTGCTCTCCGTCCACGCCCTGCGCCGCTACAAGCCGCATCCCCAGGTCTATGCGATGGTGACGGAGCGCTTCTCCTGCCAGCCGCATGAGGTGGGCTTCGTCTCCTCCAATGCCTGGGACGCGTACGGGGCCGGCCGCTTCGGCTTCCGCGTGTTCTGGGTGAACCGCGCAGGCGGGCCGGTGGAGTACTGGCTGGACGAGACGGGGACGGTGCTGCGGGACCTGTCGGAGCTTCCGGCGTGACGCCCGCCGCACGGGTCTCGGCCGCCGTCGACCTGCTGGCGGAGCTGGAGGCGGCGCCGCGGCGGCCCGCGGACGCGATCGCGAACGACTTCTTCCGGGCGCGCCGCTACATCGGGGGCGGCGACCGCCGCGCCGTGTCGGAGCGCGCCTGGGCGGTGGTGCGGGACCGGCTGCGGCTGAACTGGCACCTGGTCCGTGCGGGCGCCGAGCCCACGGCCCGCCTGCTGATGGCCGCGCGGATGATCCTCGGCAGCGAGGGCATGACCGCGGTCGAGGCCGCCTTCTCCGGGGGCCAGTACGCGGAAGCGCGGCTCGACGATTTCGAGCGGGCGATCCTGAGTAAGCTGGAGGGACGGTCGCTCGTCCATCCGAAGATGGACGAGGCGACCCGGCTGAACCTGCCGGGCTGGGTCGTTCCGGGGCTGCGGGCGCGCTTCGGCGAAGCGTTGCCGGAAGCGGCGGCGGGGTTCGAGGGCACGGCCCCGCTTGACCTGCGGGTCAACCTGCTGCGCACGACGCGGGAGGCGGCGGCAGCGGCCCTGGCGGCGGAGGGAATCCCGACGGAGCCGACGCGGTACTCCCCCTGGGGGCTGCGCGTGCCGGACCGGCGGCCGGTGCTGGCGACCCGCGCCTTTGCCGACGGTCTGGTGGAGATCCAGGACGAGGGCAGCCAGCTCATTGCCCTGCTGGCGGATGCGCGGCCGGGGCTGCGGGTGGCCGACTACTGCGCGGGCGCGGCCGGCAAGACCCTCGCCATGGCCGCCGCGATGGGAAATCGCGGGCGGATCGCAGCGCTCGACGTCTCCGCGCCGCGGCTGGCAGGGGCGGCCAAGCGGCTGCGGCGCGCGGGCGTGGACAATGCGGAGGTCCACCTCCTGGAAGCGGGCGACCGCTGGGTGAAGCGGCGGCAGGGCGCCTTCGACCGCGTGCTGGTGGACGCGCCCTGCACCGGCACGGGCACCTGGCGGCGCAATCCCGATGCGCGGCTGAGGACAGACGCGTCCGATCTGCAGGAGCTGATCACGAAGCAGAGGGAAATCTTAGACCGCGCCGCTCCCCTGGTGCGCTCCGGCGGAAAGCTGATCTACGCTACCTGCTCAGTGCTTCCCGAGGAGGACGAGGAGCAGGTGAACGCGTTCCTGGCCCGCCATGCGGAATTCTCGGCCGTGCCGCTTGCCCAGGCCTGGGCGGAGGCGTCGGCGCCCGGTACGCCGCCGGGGGAGGGGCCGTTCATGGCGCTCGCCCCGCATCGCGACGGCACGGATGGCTTCTTCGCCGCCGTGCTGCAACGCCGGTCCTGACGCGGGTCGGGCCGGTGCGATGATCCAGATCCGACGCGCCCGGCCGGAGGATGCGAACGCAATCGGTGCCGTTCACGTGGCGTCCTGGCAGGACACCTATGCCGGAATCCTGCCGGAGCCCTACCTCGCGGGGCTGGACGCGCGGCGGCAATCCTTCGGATACCGGCGCAGCCTGCTCGCGCGGTCGGGCGGGGAGGCGATCTTTGTGGCCTGCGCGCGGGATGGAGAGGTGATCGGCTTTGCCTCGGCCGGCCGGGCGCGGCGGGCCGGGCTGGCGCAGGGAGAGGTGGAAACGATCTACCTTCTCAGCGATTGGCGGGACCAGGGGATCGGGCGACGACTGATGCGGGCGGCCGGGGCGCATCTCTCGGCCATCGGGTGCCGCTCCGCGATGCTCTGGGTGCTGACGGACAACAATGCCGGCTGGTTCTATCGGCGGCTGGGCGGCCGGGCGGCGGCGCGGGAGATGATCCGCGTGGCCGGGCGGTCGGTGGAGCAGACCGCCGTGGTGTGGGACCCGATCGCCCTGCTGCTGGACGCCACTGCCGCCCAGCCGGAGGGCTGACCCCCGCCGGAGGGTTGAAGCCGCGAACGTTTCGTGCTGATGGCCGTCATGGCCGACACGACTCCCGCGACCCTCTCCGGTGAAGCCGGCGCGCAGCGCCACCAGCGGATCCTCATCCTCGATTTTGGCAGCCAGGTGACGCAGCTCATCGCACGCCGCCTGCGCGAGGACGGCGTCTATTGCGAGATCTGGCCCTATACCGCGGATGCCGAGCGCATCCGGGCCTTCGATCCGGTCGGGATCATCTTCTCCGGCGGCCCGGCCTCCGTGACCGAGGCGACGACGCCCCGCGCGCCGGAGGCGGTGTTCGGAATGGGGCTGCCGATCATGGGCATCTGCTACGGCCAGCAGACCCTGGCGGCGCAGCTCGGTGGGGTGGTGGAGACGGGGGACCACCGCGAATTCGGCCGCGCCTTCGTGGACGTGACGGGGGAATGCGCCATCACCCAGGGCGTCTGGGCCCCGGGCGCGCGCGAGCAGGTCTGGATGTCGCACGGCGACCGGATCACGCAACTTCCCCCCGGCTTCCGCGTGGTCGCGAACAGCGAGGGGGCGCCCTTCGCCCTGATCGCGAATGACGAGCGCCGCTACTACGGCACGATGTTCCATCCGGAGGTGGTGCACACCCCGCACGGGGCGGCGCTGCTGCGGAACTTCACCCGGCTGGTCTGCGGCGCGCGGGGCGACTGGACCATGGGCGCCTTCCGGGCCGAGGAGATCGCGCGCATCCGGGCGAAGGTCGGTGACGGGAAGGTTGTCTGCGGTCTATCGGGCGGCGTGGACTCCTCCGTCGCGGCGGTGCTGCTGCACGAGGCGATCGGCGACCAGCTCACCTGCATCTTCGTGGACCACGGGCTGCTGCGCGGCGGGGAGGCGGAGCAGGTGGTCTCCACCTTCCGGGACCGCTTCAACATCAAGCTGATCCACCGGGACGCGAGCGACCTCTTCCTCGGGGCGCTGGAAGGGGTGACGGACCCGGAGGTGAAGCGGAAGACCATCGGGCGACTGTTCGTGGAGGTCTTCGAGGAGGAGCAGGCGAAGCTCGGCGGCGCCGACTTCCTGGCGCAGGGCACGCTCTACCCCGACGTGATCGAGAGCGTGTCCGCGACCGGCGGGCCGTCGGTCACCATCAAGTCGCACCACAATGTCGGCGGGCTGCCGGAGGGCATGCGGATGCAGCTGGTCGAGCCGCTGCGCGAGCTGTTCAAGGACGAGGTGCGCGCCCTCGGGCGGGAGCTGGCCATCCCGGAAGTCATCGTCGGCCGGCATCCCTTCCCTGGGCCGGGCCTTGCGATCCGCATTCCGGGAGAGGTGACGCGGGAGAAGGTGGCCATCCTGCAGAAGGCGGACGCGATCTTCCTGGAAGAGATCCGCAACGCCGGTCTCTACGACGCGATCTGGCAGGCCTTCGCGGTGCTGCTGCCGGTCCGGACGGTGGGCGTGATGGGCGACCATCGCACCTACGACCAGGCCTGCGCCCTGCGGGCCGTCACCTCCACCGACGGGATGACGGCGGACATCTATCCCTTCGACGTCGCCTTCCTCGGCCGCGTGGCGAACCGGATCGTCAACGAGGTGCGCGGGATCAATCGCGTGACCTATGACGTGACGAGCAAGCCGCCCGGCACGATCGAGTGGGAGTGAGCTGGGCGCTGGCCTGAACGGCGCTCGTCAGTCCTGCGGCGCGGCGTCGGCCGGGACGCGTCCAATCCAGGCGCGCGTCTCCGCCAGGACCTCGTCCGCGAGGGACGGGTCGTCCGCCAGCCGCGATAGCACCACGGCGCCGACCATCGCGGCCCAGCTCCCGATGGCGGCCCGTCGACGCTCCTCCGCGGTGGCACCCGGTGCGCCCTGGCTCAGGCGTTCGATCTGGCGCCGCAACGCCTCCGTCATCATTTTCCGGACGTCGGCGGACTGGCGGACCGATTCGCCACCGAGACCGGCCACCGCGCATCCGCCGGCGCGGTCCTCCCGGTGCTTCGCGGAAAGATACGCCGCGGCATAGCGGGAGAGATCCTTCCCCGGTGCGACGGACGCGGCCAGGACATGCGCCAGGGCCTGGGCGATCAAGTCGTCCTTCGAACTGAAATAGCCATAGAAGGCGCCATGGGTCAGGCCCGCGGCCTTCATGACCTCGGCCACCGTCACCGCCTCGTAGCCCCGCTCGCGGAAGAGGCGCCCGGCAGCATCCAGGATCTTCCGCCGGTTCTCCGCGACCTGCTCTCGGCTGACCTTCATGCAGGAATCCCTTCGTCCTTGACAGTATACCTGATGGCCGTCATGTTTCCGCAAACATGACGATCATAATGATTATCAGGCTGTGAAGGACGCCACGATGACCAACAAGCCCCGCGTGCTGATCACCGGCGCCTCCAGCGGAATCGGCGCGGTTTACGCGGATCGCCTCGCCCGGCGCGGGCATGACCTCGTGCTCGTCGCCCGCGATGTCGGTCGGATGGAAGCCCTCGCGAGCCGGCTGCGCGGCGAGGCAGGGGTCGCGATAGAGGTCCTCCGCGCCGACCTGACGGACACCTCCGACCTCGCGTCGGTGGAGGCGCGGCTTCGGGGGGATAGCCGGATCGGCATCCTGCTGAACAACGCCGGCATGGCGGGGGCCGGCGGCTTCCTCGACCAGGGGCCCGGGGATGTCGACCGGCAGATCGCGCTGAACGTCACCGCGCCGACACGGCTCGCCAGCGCAGTGGCGCCCCGCTTCGCGGCGGCCGGGGAAGGGGCGATCGTCAACATCGCTTCGGTCGTCGGGCTGGCACCGGAGTTCGGCATGTCGGTGTACGGGGCGACCAAGGCGTTCATGCTGTTCCTCAGCCAGGCGCTGCGGGTCGAGCTCGGGCCCAAGGGGATCTACGTGCAGGCCGTGCTTCCTGCGGCGACCCGCACGGAGATCTGGGAGCGTTCCGGGCGGGATGTGAACGCGCTGCAGGGCGTGATGGAGGTGGGCGAACTCGTGGACGCGGCCCTGCTGGGCTTCGACCGCCGGGAGCCGGTGACGATCCCGTCGCTTCCGGATGCCGCTCAGTGGGAGGCTCTCGACGCCGCGCGGCAGGCCATGGTGCCGAACTTCGCGCAGTCCCACGCGGCCAGCCGCTACCGCGCGGCGGCATGACCCTCGGCGGGGCGGAGGGCGCGTGGCCTTCCCCCCCCGCACCCAGACCATCGCGTCCGCTCAGAGACCGAAGGGAAAGGTCTCCTCCGGGCCATCCGTCTGCGCGGTGGAAGTGGGCGTGACGGCCCTCGTCTCGTCGAACCAGACATAGGCGTCGAACTGGCCGGGAAGGATGCATTCGGAGTAGTGGCTCCAGCGCTCCGTCTCCGGGCGGTAGATCACGCCGATGAAGCGCTCCAGCCGGGGATCCATCAGCCGGGCGCGCAGTTCGTCGTGAACTCCCTCGCGCAGGTCCAGCAGGAAGCGCGGCACGCCGCTGTCATGGGCCAGGCGCTCGTAGCTGTCGGGGCGGGAAGGGTTGACCCGTTTCACCTCCATCGGGTCGTCCCAGTCGGTGGCGCAGGCGACGGTGCCGGTGTGGGTGCCGAAGCCGATGAGGGCGGCCTCCCGGCCGAAGCGCGCGCGGCAGAGCTGGCCGATATTCAGCTCGCCCCGGTCCCGGCCCATGTCGGTCTGGGAGGCGTCGCCGATGTGGGAGTTGTGGGCCCAGACCACCGCGCGCGCGTTCGGTCCGCGGGACTCCAGCACGGCGCAGAGCGTCTCGAACATATGGGTGTCGCGCAGGTTCCAGCTCTCGGCGGAGCGGTGGTACATGGCGCGGTAATAGGCCTCGGCGTTCTTCACGAGGCGGGCATTCGCGGTGGCGTCCAGGAAGCCCTCGTCGTCGCCCGATACGCCGTCCAGCTGGTGGCCGAGCATATCCCGGAGCATCGTCACCACCGCCTCCTCGCAGCGGGCATGGCCGGTCATCAGTGCCATGCGGCCGTAATCCTGCGGCTCCTCGGCCCAGGGCATGAGGCAGCCATAGCGCTCGCGCGCGACGCGCGCGGCGTCCGGGTCCTCGCGATCGAGATAGTCCAGCACTGCGCGGATCGAGCCGGAGAGGTTGTAGAGATCGAGGCCGTAGAAGCCGGCCCGCTCCGCGTAGGGGCGTGCCAGATTCCACCGGCGCAGAGACTCGGTGAAAGCCGAGAAGTCCGTGTTGCGCCACATCCATGTGGGGAAGCGTCGGAATGGCGGCTCCGCCTGCGCCGGGGTGGGGCGGTCCCGGACATGCCGGTCAAGGCTGGCCGCGTCCGGCCAGTCGGCCTCGACAGCGACGATGCTGAAGCCGTGTCGCTCGACCAGACGCCGGGTGATCGCGGCGCGCGCGCGATAGAATTCGGAGGTGCCGTGGCTCGCCTCGCCGAGCAGCACCACGCGGGTGTTGCCGAAGCGGTCGAACAGGGTGCCGAAGGCGGGATCGTCGAGGTCCGGCAAGGGTTCGGCGGCGGCGCGGATCTGGTCGGGAAGGGTCATGGTCTCAGCCATTCGGCGGCGCGGCGGCCGTCCTCGGTCCAGCCCTGGGCGCCGATGAGGGGGACGAAGCGGACCGCGCCGAGGTCTTCCTGGGAGAGGGTGGCCGGGCCATTGCGGGTGACCCGGAGCAGGCGCTGGTCCCCCGGCGTCTCTCCCACGGGGATCACGAGACGTCCGTCCGGCGCGAGCTGGTCCGTTAGCGCCGGAGGCACGGCCGGGCCGCCGGCCGAGACGAGGATCGCATCGAAGGGCGCGGCCGCGGGCCAGCCGGTCGTTCCGTCGCCGATGTGGAGTTCGACGTTGTCGTAGCCGAGTTCGCGGAGGCGCCCGGCCGCGGAGGCGGCGAGTTCCGCGTACCGCTCGACCGCGTGGACCTGGGCGGCCAGGCGACTCAGCACGGCAGCGGCGTAGCCGGAGCCGGCCCCGACCTCGAGGACTCGGTCGGTCGGGCGCAGCGCCAGCGCCTCCGCCATCAGGGCGACGACAAAGGGCTGGGAAATCGTCTGGCCCGCCGCGATGGGGAGGGGCCGGTCCTCATGGGCGTGGCGGCGCAGCTCCTCCGGCACGAAGGACTCGCGCGGCACCGTCCGCATCGCGGCGAGCACGGCGGGGGCCTGCACGCCGCGGCGGGCGATCTGCTCCTCTACCATCCGATCCCGCGCGAGGGAGGTCTCATCCATGGGCGCCTCCTGCCGGGTGAACGGCGGAGGAGCGGCGATGTTGCGCGGCGCAGCTCTTGCAGGGACCCCGGCGCCCGGCCGAGACTTCGCTTCCGTGCCGCACCGCTGCCGGAAGGCGGGTGGCCGAACCTCTGGGAGAGTCCTTCACCATGCGTCTCGCAACCCTTGCCGCCGGCCTGGTCGCCACGGCCCTTTCGGCGCTGCCCGCGATGGCCCAGCAGCCAGCGGCGGATACCGTGGCCGCGATCCGCGCCCGCGGGATGCTGAACTGCGGCGTCGCGCCCTCCACTGTCGGCTTCTCGATCCCGGACAGCCGGGGGGAGTGGCGCGGGATCGACGTCGATTCCTGCCGCGCCGTCGCGGCCGCCATCCTGGGCGACGCCACGAAGGTGCGCTTCGTGCCCGCCAGCACGCAGCAGCGCTTCACCATGCTCCAGTCGGGCGAGGTGGACATGCTCGTCCGCAGCACGACCTGGACCCTGGGGCGGGAGGCCTCGCTCGGCCTCGTCTTCGCGGGCGTGAACTTCTATGACGGGCAGGGCTTCATGGTGAAGCGGGCCTCCGGCGTCACCTCCGCCCGGCAGCTCGACGGGGCGACGGTCTGCGTGCAGCCCGGCACGACGACCGAGCTGAACATGGCGGACTTCTTCCGCACGCATAACATCCGCTACACGACGGTGATCATCGACAACATCGAGGAGCTGCGGAACGCGTTCATCTCCGGCCGCTGCGACGCCTACACCAACGACGCCTCCTCGCTCGCTTCCTTCCGCGCCAGCCAGGGCGCGAACGCCGATCAGTACGTGCTGCTGCCCGAGATCATCTCGAAGGAGCCGCTCGGGCCGGTGGTGCGCAAGGGCGACTGGAAGTTCTTCGACATTGTGCGCTGGACGCATTTCGCCCAGGTCACGGCGGAGGAGCTGGGGATCAACAGCGGCAACCTCGCGCAGTTCGCGGACAGCGCGAACCCAGATGTGCAGCGCTTCATGGGCCGCACGGGCGACCTGGGCCGGCAGATGGGTCTGAACAACGACTGGGCGGTTCAGGTGGTGCGCCAGGTCGGCAACTTCGCCGAGGTGTGGGAGCGCAACATCACCCCGCTGGGCGTGCAGCGCGGGATCAACGCGCTGTGGACCCAGGGCGGGCTGCAATACGCGCCGCCGATGCGGTGAACTCTGTCGCGAGGACCTGACAGGGTTGGCGGGCGCCTCTCGGGGCGCCCGTCCTTTTTTGGCTGTGGTCGCCAGCCCGTCGGTTCCGGAAGCCCATCGCCGAGTCGCGCGGCAGCCTGATAAGAGAAGGTGAGTGGGGGCCCAGGGGAGAAACTTCTTGGACTTCCGCGGAGGCGCCCCGCCGACAGACCAGAACCCTATCCGATCTTGCACCCGCCGCGCCGGAAACAGCGCTGTCAAAGGACAAACGCCATGATCAGGACCATCCTCGCGGCGGGATTCGCCGCGCTGCTCGCCTTGCCGGCGCTCGCCCAGCCGGCGGCGGACACGCTGGGGGCGATCCGCGCGCGCGGGCACCTGCTCTGTGGGGTGACACCCAACACGGTGGGGTTCGCCACCCCGGACAGCCGGGGCGACTGGCAGGGGCTGGACGCCGACACCTGCCGGGCCGTCGCGGCCGCCATCTTCGGGGATGGGACGAAGGTGCGCTTCATCCCCACCACCGCGCAGAACCGGTTCACTGCGCTGCAGTCGGGGGAGGTGGACATGCTCTCCCGGGCCACGACCTGGACGCTGGGGCGGGAGGCGCAGCTCGGCCTCGTCTTCGCCGGGGTGAACTA